>DYDD01000283.1:0-3377 GCA_020718045.1 Fibrobacter sp.
GGCCGGCCTTGTGCAGGGACCAGACGTCGGGGTCGCCGGCGGCCAAGGGGGCCGCGAGCAGCAGCAGGATCGGCACCAGGAAGTTCGCTTTCATCGTCCTCTCCTCCGTGAGCGGGTCGATGCCGTCGTGGTCGTCCTTCCGATGTTGCGGCGGATTGCAACCGCATCGTAGCAGCCGCCGGGGCCGGCGCCAGCATAATCGCAGCGGCCGGCCGGGCCTCACCGGTACGCGGCCTTGATCTCCCCCCAGCTCAGGTTCTCGGCGGCCGTGGTCGTCGCCTGCCCCGTGATGGTCAGGTGGAGGTCGTATTCCATCGGCAGGATGAGGCCGGGATCGGAGAAGGGCGAGGGGGTCAGGACGATCCAGACCGGCGTGCCGGGGGCGAGCGGGATGTCCAGCACGGCGGCCGGACCCGGCGCGACCGCGGCGAAGCCGTAGTACTCGCCGAACTCGCAGATGGTCGGCAGCACGGTGATCTCCGTGGGCCACTCGACGGCCAGTTCGAGGTGGAGCTGCCCGCCCGCGCCGACGGTGGTCTCGATCCAGTCGTAGTCGGGCGCGCCGCCGCCGGGGAAGCCGTTCCAGCCGGAGCGGAAGCAGGCGAAGGTGGCGCCGGCGGCATCGACGCCGAGCTCCTGGAAGCGCGCCGGCGGGTTCGCGCACGCGCAGCCGCAGTTGTACGCGTCCTCGACCCCGAACACCATCGGCGGCTCCCCCTCGACCTGGGCGCCGACGGGGCAGTCCAGGACCGGGATGTCGGCGACGCTCACCGCCAGGGCGTAGTCGCCGCTGTCGCCGCCGTAACCGTCGACGATGATGTAGTAGGGGATGCCGGCCTCGAGCAGCAGGGCGTCGATCCGCGAGTCCAGCGGGTTGCACGGCGGCTCGGACGTGATGCGGTCGTCGTTGCAGCCCACCAGGGTCCGCAGGTAGTCGTAGACGAAGACGCGCGTGTCGTAGCCGGAACCGCAGAGGTCGATCGTCACGTAGGTGTCGGTCGACTGCTTGATCGCGTAGACGACGTCCGGCGATACGCTCCCGTCCCAGGGGCAGATCTCGTCGTAGTCGTCGAGCGCCTCGAGGGTGGAGCCCGTGTCGGCGTAGGGCAGCGTGAAGATGCCCACGGCGGTCTCGATGGTGTCGCCGCCGATGCGCGGTCCGGCGACCCGCGGCGCGACGGGGACGTGCTTCATCTTGAAGGGGGCCGTCCGGGACGGGGCGGCCGCGACCGGCACCGCGGCGAGCAGCGCGGCGCACATCAGGATCAGTGTCTTCATCGATCTCTCCTCCGTGAGCAGGCGATCCGGCGTGATCCTAGCACCATCCCGATCACTTGGCCAGGATCAGGGCCCGGCTGCTCGCCAGCCGATCGGCGCTCCGGTTTTGCGTTCTGGTTCTCAGTGTGCTATCATTGATCAACTTTGGGGCGGATTCGCCCGCCGCCCCAACAGCCAGACCCGGCATCCGCCCGCCCGGATCCGCACCCGAAGGACGTGCCCGATGGCCCGCTGCCGCCCCCTGCTCGCGCTCGCCGCCCTGCTGCTGCTCGCCGCGCCCTGCCTGGCCCAGAGCCTGGACGTCGGCGGCTGGAAGCTCGAACAGGCGAATTCCACCCAGACCTACACGATCCCGGCCGGCACCGCGGTGTCGGCGGGCGGCTACCTCATCCTGGCGCGCGACGCGACCGCGGCTGCGTTCGAGACCTACTACGGGGTCACCCTCGGCAGCAACGTGGTGTTCCTGAACTCCGCGGCCACCTTCCCCTTCATCAACGGCGACGAGACCTACACGCTGAAGAACGCGGCGAACGGCGTCGAGGACGGGCCCACCCCCGCGCTGACCGGCGCGGTGAGCGCCTACCACCGGCTGGATCCCGAGGCTTCGCCCTGGACCGTCATCGACACCGTCCCGACCCCGGGCTACGGCGTGGAGGCCCCCGACGCCGTGATGTCGGGTCTGGTGATCAGCGAGGCGAACAACCCCGCCAGCTACGTCTACGAGTACATCGAGCTGTACTACGACGGCACGACCGGCACCTCGAACCAGCCCCCCGCCATCACGTCGGTCCAGCACGCCCCCCTCGCCCCGGTCGACGGCGACGACGTCACGATCACCGCGACGGTCACCGACGCCGACGGCGCCGTCGACGTGGTCTGGTGCTGGTCGCGCACGGGCGCCGGCTCCTTCCTGCCCACGGTCATGACCGCCCAGGGCGGCGGCCTGTACGCCGCGACCTTCGCGAACCAGGTCGGCAACACGGTCCTGCAGTACTACGTCTGGGCGCGGGACGACGAGGGCGCCGAGTCCCTGAACCCAGCCAACGCCCCGACGGGCTACTTCTCCGTCGCGATCGAGGGCGTCGTGGTCGGCGGCAAGGTCGTGCTCTTCGACCACATGCACAACCAGGACGCCGGCACCGCGGGCAACTGGCGCGTCGACGACAACCATCCCAACCCCCTGCCCGCCGTCCCGACCAGCGAAACCTCCTGGAGCGGCCAGCTGTCGAGCTGGGGCTACGAGCTGTACCTCACCGGCAACACCATCCGCAGCAACACTTCGGCGATCACCGCGGCCCAGCTCGCCGACGTCGACCTGCTGGTGATCCCGGAGCCGCAGGCCCCGTTCACCGCGGCCGAGATCGAGGCCGTGCGCCAGTTCGTCTTCGCCGGCGGCTCGCTCTTCGTGATCGCCGACCACAACGGCAGCGACCGCGACGGCGACGGCTGGGACAGCCCGAGCATCTTCGGCGGCTACACCGTGCCGCACATCACGGTGCCCCCGACCGGCGACACCGAGACCTTCTGCGGCGCCCTGTTCGGCCTGCACTTCCACGTCAAGGACGAGGGCAACAACTCGATCACCGGCACCTTCACCAACGTGAACCCCGACCCCGCCAACCCCGTGATCCACGGCCCCTACGGCGACGTGGCCGCCGTCATCTACCACGTGGGCAACGTGATGACCCTGTGGCCGACGGCCAACCCCGAACTCTCGGACGTGGGCGCGCTGATCAGCAAGAACGAGGGCCTGCCCCACAACGCCGCCTGGTCGCGCTACGGCCAGGGCAAGATCGTGGGCTTCGGCGACTCCTCGTGCACCGCCGACGGCACCGACAGCGAGTCCCACGAGAACAACTGGACCGAGGTCGGCTCGGACAACCGCGAGTTCTTCCTGAACGCCAGCGTCTGGCTGCTGACCGCCGACGCCACCGCGGTCGGCGACCTGCCGCTCAACCCCGGCCTCGACCTGCGCGTGCGACCCAACCCGTTCAACCCGCAGACGAGCGTCGCCTTCACGCTGCCCGGCGACGGACCCGCCCGCGTCGCGGTCTACGACCTGCAGGGCCGCCTCGTGCGCACCCTGCACGACGGCGACC
>DYDD01000283.1:3445-3537 GCA_020718045.1 Fibrobacter sp.
GTCTACCTCGTGCGGGCGTCGGCGTCGGGGTTCGTGAACATCTCCAAGGCGGTCCTGGCGCGGTAGGCCGCAGCTCGGGGCGGGGGGTTCCC
>DYDD01000284.1 GCA_020718045.1 Fibrobacter sp.
CGTCCGGTACAGCAGGCGCGCCTCGCGCGAACCCGAGAAGGGCGCCGCGGACCAGCGGGTGCGACCGTCGGCGTCCCCTTCGGCGGCCAGGTGGCCGACCAGCTCGCCCTCGACCGCCGGCGGCGCGCCTTCGACGACGACCCGGTAGATCTTGCGCACGCGCGCGTCGCGGAACTGCTCGCTGAGCCGCGAAGCGGCTTTCGAGGTGCGGGCCAGGACCATCACGCCGGAGACCGGCCTGTCCAGGCGGTGCACCAGGCCCAGGTAGACGTTGCCCGGCTTGCCGAAGCGGGCCTTCAGGTCCGCCTTGCAGAGGTCGAGCAGCGTGACGTCGCCGGTGCTGTCGCCCTGGGCGAGCAGGCCGGCGGGCTTGACCACCACCAGCAGGTGGTTGTCCTCGTGGAGAATGCGCAGATCGTGGCCGGACATGCCCGCATGGTAGCAGCGGCCGGCGCGTCTGGAAAGCCCGTTGAGGCGTGACAGGCGGGCCGCCGGATCCTATGATGACCCGGTTCCCCGCCGCCTCCCCCGAGCCGAAACGAGAGGTCCGTCCCATGAAACGTGCGCCCATCCTGGCCGCCCTGGCGCTGCTCGCGCTCGGCGGCTGTCGCGATTCCGGACAGGAGAGCCAGATGCCCTTGGACTACCCCGTCGCCGCCAAGGTCGAGGTCGTCGACGACTACCACGGCACGCCGGTCGCCGATCCCTACCGCTGGCTCGAGGATGTCGACAGCGAGCAGACCCGCGCCTGGGTCGCGGCCCAGAACGAGCTGACGTACGGCTACCTGGCCGAGCTGCCGGCCCGCGAGCGGATCAAGCAGCGCCTGACCGAGCTCTGGGACTACCCGAAGTACGGCGCCCCGTTCCAGGAGGGCGGCCGCTACTTCTTCTCCAAGAACACCGGCCTGCAGAACCAGTCCGTCTACTACGTCCAGGAGAGCCTCGACGCCGAGCCGCGCGTGCTGCTGGACCCGAACACCCTGAGCGAGGACGGCACCATCGCGCTGGCCGGGATGAGCATCGCCCGCGACGGCAGGAAGATGGCCTGGGCCACCAGCGTCAGCGGTTCGGACTGGCAGACCTGGCATGTGCGCGACATCGACACCGGTCAGGACCTCGCCGACAAGGTCGAGTGGAGCAAGTTCTCCGGCGCGAGCTGGGACGAGAAGGGCGAGGGCTTCTACTACAGCCGCTACGACGAGCCCGCGGCGGGCGAGGACCTCACCGGCGCCAACTTCTTCCAGAAGCTCTACTACCACAAGCTGGGCACGCCGCAGTCGCAGGACGTCCTGGTCTACGAACGCCCCGACCACCAGGACTGGGGTTTCGGCGGGGACGTGACCGAGAGCGGCGACTACCTGATCATCACGGTCTGGAAGGGCACCGCGCCGCAGAACCTGCTCTTCTACAAGGACCTGCGCGACCCCGCGGCGAAGATCGTGGAGCTGCTCGGCGAGTTCGAGGCCGAGTACGGCTTCGTCGAGCACGACGACGGCGTGTTCTACCTGACGACCGACCTCGACGCCCCGCGCAAGCGGCTGGTCGCGGTCGACATCGCCAACCCGGCCAAGGACGCCTGGTTCGAGCTGATCCCCCAGAAGGGCATCACCCTGCAGGGCGTGGGCATGATCAACGGCGACGAGTTCGTCGCCGAGTACATGAAGGACGCCCACAGCGTCGTCTACCGCTTCGACCACCACGGCAGCCCGCTGGGCGAGGTGGAGCTGCCCGGCATCGGCAGCGCCGGCGGCTTCGGCGGCCACCGCGCGGACACCGAGAGCTTCTACACCTTCACGTCGTTCCTCTACCCGCCGACCATCTTCAAGTACGACTTCGGGACCGGCGCCAGCACCGTGTTCCGCGAGCCGGAGATCGACGTGGACCTGAGCGCCTACGCCACCGAGCAGGTCTTCTTCGCCAGCAAGGACGGCACGAAGATCCCGATGTTCCTGGTCCACCGCAAGGACCTCGAGCTGGACGGCAAGAACCCCACGCTGCTGTACGGCTACGGCGGCTTCAACGCCTCGATGACCCCCTACTTCTCGATCTCGCGCCTGCAGTGGGTCGAGATGGGCGGCGTCTTCGCGATGGCCAACCTGCGCGGCGGCGGCGAGTACGGCGAGGACTGGCACCAGGGCGGCATGCTCGCGAACAAGCAAAACGTCTTCGACGACTTCATCGCGGCGGCGGAGTGGCTGATCGCGCAGAAGTACACCTCCCCCGCCCACCTGGCCTGCCAGGGCGGCAGCAACGGCGGCACCCTGGTCGGCGCGGTGATCAACCAGCGGCCCGAGCTGTTCGCGGCGGCGCTGCCCGCGGTCGGGGTCATGGACATGCTGCGCTTCCACAAGTTCACCATCGGCTGGGCCTGGACCAGCGACTACGGCAGCAGCGAGGACCCCGAGATGTTCCCGGTGCTGCGCGCCTACTCGCCATACCACAACCTGAAGGACGAGACCTGCTACCCGGCCACGCTGGTCACCACCGCCGACCACGACGACCGCGTCGTGCCGGGCCACAGCTTCAAGTACGCCGCCCGCATCCAGGCGGCGCAGGGCTGCGACAACCCGGTGCTGATCCGCATCGAGACCAAGGCGGGGCACGGAGGCGGGAAGCCGACGACGAAGATCATCGAGGAAGTGGCGGACGAGTGGGCCTTCCTGGCCCACCACCTCGGCCTGAAGTAGGCCGGCGATCCTGGTCCGGCCGGGGACGCGCTCCGGGCACCTCGTGTGCCCGGGGCGCTTGGCTTTCGGGCCCCTCCGCCATCCTGGCTCCGGGGCCCTGCAGACACCCCGGCCGGACCAGGATCACCGGCCTGGACTCGGGACCCGGGTCAGGGCTGCGGGCGGGGCGGGGCGTGGTAGCCGCGCTCGTCCCAGGGGCGCAGGTCGGCGATCAGCAGGGCGAGCAGGGCTTCGAGGTCTTCCTGGCGCACTTCTCGGCTGCCTTCCGCGGGCTTCAGCTCTTCGAGGACTTCGATGGTGAAGGCGTCCTCGCCGAGGCGGTTCCAGTCGGCCTGCAGGGCGTGGTTGCGGTGGCCGCCGAAGCGCAGCTGGGCGCGCTGGCTGTTGAGGCCGGCCGGCAGGTTGCGGCTGGCGCCGAGCAGCAGCTTGCCCTCGACGGTGTTGCGCACGGCGTAGATCCCGGCGGGCTGCACGGTCTCCTTGTAGGCGCGGATGAGTTCCTTGCGGTCGCTCATGACATCCTCCCGGGTACGGGTCCGGGCCGTCGGCGGGGCGCCGGCGACGTGGCGTGATGCGGGATGGCTGCGGCTTGGCTCAGGCGGAGCCCGGCATCACGAGACCGGCGAAGGCGTCGGTCTCCCGGTAGCGGGTGGGCAAGGGGATGTGGCGGTTCACGGTCATGGGCGCTCCTGTTCGGGACCATCATAGCACCGGGCGCGGCGCCGGGCCAGACGGTTGTCCGCGGCGGCGATCCCGCCTACAATGAGGGCAACCGCTAGGCTGAAGTTCCCACGCCGGATAGCCAGTTTTCCGCGCTAGGCAGTTCAGACAC
>DYDD01000285.1 GCA_020718045.1 Fibrobacter sp.
GTGGCGCGGCGACCGGGTGGCCGCCTCGCCGATGCCGGCGCCGGCGCCATGCAGGTGGCGCAGCAGGATCTCGTCCATGAGGTCGAAGTAGGCGCGGCTCCCGCTGGAGCGGCGGTCGAAGATCACCGTGGGCCGCCCGTCGACGGCCATTTCCGAGAGGCGCGTGTTGCGCGGGACGGCCGTCTCCAGCAGCAGGTCGCCGTGTTCCTCGCCCAGCAGCGAGGCGACGCGCCGGCTCATCCGCGTGCGGGGGTCGGTCATGGTCAGGAACAGGCCTTCGAGCCCGGCCGCGCCGTCCGCCGCCGCGCTGAAATCCCGGACGTGGTCGAGCAGCCGCGCCAGGGAGTCGCGGCTCAGTTCCTCGGCCTGGACCGGCACCAGGAAGCCGTCGGCCGCCAGCAGCGCGGTGCGGGTCTCGGCCCCGAAGCCCGGCGGGCAGTCGATCAGGATGGTGTCGTACGACGCGCGCGCGTCGTCCACGGCCGCGACGAACGCGCGGGCCTGGCGGGCCATCAGGTCCTTGTACTGCTCCTCCTCGGACATCGTCCAGGCGTCGGGGGAGACGACCTGCAGCCCGGGCAGCACGGTGGCGTGCGCCACGTCGGCGAGCGGCAGCCCGGACAGCAGCACCTCGCGCAGGCCGCCCCGCAGCTGCTGCGGCCCGAGGCCCAGGCTGCGCGAGAGGCCGCACTGCGGATCGGTGCCGATCACCAGCACGCGGTGGCCGTTCAGCGCGAAGCAGGCGCCCAGGTTCACCGTCGAGGTCGTCTTGCCGACGCCTCCCTTCTGGCTGACCAGGGCCAGCACGCGGGAGGCGGCGTCTCGCCACGGGCGGACGGCGGCGGGCGCCGATGCCTCTTCGTCGCGGGCGGAGTGGTTCAACATCGGTGTTCCTTCTGGTTGCGAGTCCAAGGTTGTGTCAGCAGAGGGCGAGCACTTCGTCCACGAGCCTGCCGATGCCGTCGAACACTTCGGAGATCCGGTCGGCGACCATGTAGGCCGGCGTGGTCGCGATGCGGTTCGGGCCGTCCACCACGACGTCGCCGGCCGCCGCCGGCACGTGCCGGGCGCCCATCGCCTCCACCGCCGCCGCCGTGCCGGGGTCGTTGCCGATGGTCAGCAACAGGGGCGTCGGCGCCTTCCCGTCGCCGGCGCTCCGGGCGCGGGCCGCAATGACCCGTGCGCCCAGGACCCGGGCGACCAGGACCGGCGCGATGCAGGCCGCGCCGATGGCCTTGCCCGCGTCGTGCATGGCCTCGAGGAACGCGGCCGTCGCCGGTTCGACCGAGCACGCCGTGCCCTCGGTGGCGAAGGTGCAGAGGTTCTTGGCGACGCCGAAACCGCCGGGCAGGATCACCGCGTCGAAATCCTCGACGCGCAGGTCCTTCACCTCGGCGACCGGCCCGCGGGCCAGGCGCGACGACTCGACGCGCATGTCCCGCGTCTCGCCCGCGGCGGGTTCCCGGCGCAGGTGGTCGACCACGTGCAGCTGCGGCCCCCCCGGGGCGGCGATGGTCACGCGCGCGCCCGCGCGGTCGAGCGCGAGCAGCACGGCCGTGGCTTCGTGGATTTCCGAACCGTCGAACACGCCGGCGCCGCTCAGGATCACCGCCACGCGCTTCATGGCGCCACCTCCCCCCGGAAGAGTTGGGATTCTCGGACCACCGGTCGCGGATGTCAACCCCCCGCGACCGGTCGGCAAGAGACTTTTTGGGCGCGGCGGCGGCGGGTACTACTCTTGGCGCGGGACGGCGCGCGGCAGCGCCGGCCGCACCCCCGGGGGGGAGAGATGTCGAAGATCGCGATCGGCGGGATGGTCGAGACTCCCGCCCTGGTGCTGCTGAAGGTGCTGGGCGCCCGCAAGGGGCCCGGTGTGGCCGGGCTGGCCCTGTCGACGCTCGGCGCGCACGGGGTCAACGTGCTGTGCGTCGTCTCGTCCTCGGACCGCCACGGCCGCGAGAACATGACCGTGGCCGTGGGCCGCGACGACCTCGACCAGGCGCTGGGCCTGCTGCAGGCCGTCCGCGAGGAGATCGACTCGGAGCGCATCGAGGTCGTGCGCAACTGCTGCCTGATCTCGGTCTACGGCCCCCATTTCAGCGAGCGGCCGTCCATCGCCGGCATGATCTTCGACGCCCTGGCCGAGGGCGAGATCGACATCCACGCCATCAGCACCTCGGTCTCCACCGTTTCCTGCCTGATCGACCAGGACGATCTGGAGCACGCCCGACGGCAGCTCCAGTCGGTCTTCCTCATGCCCTGACCCGCCGTTCAGTACTGGAATCCGCTCTCCCCGATGAACTCCCGCAGCAGCGACGTCGGCGGCACCAGCCGCGCGTCGATCGGCAGGTGCAGCCCCAGGAACTCCAGCAGCCCCCGCGCCCGCCCGAAGGCCGGGTCCTGCGGCGGCACCGCGGCCAGGCGCGGCTCGGCCCAGAGCTTCAGCACCCCCAGCTCGTAGGGCAGGCCCGTGTTGAAGAACAGGTCCGCGTTGGACTGCCAGGGGAAGATGTACTTCTTCTCGCCCTCGCGGACGCTGTTCCAGCGCTGCAGGGTCGTCGCCGCCGGGTAGCCGCGGAACTGCGCGTCGCGCACCAGCCGGCGGAAGAGGCGCGGCAGGTGGGTGGGCATGTAGGTCAGGTCGTCGATGTTGGTGGGCGTCAGGGCCGAGACGTAGACGCGCAGGGTGTTGCGGCGCGGCACCGCGGCGGCGAGGCGGGCGTTCAGGGCGTGGATGCCCTCGACGATCAGGGGAGAACCCGGCGCCAGGTTGACGGCGCCTTCGCGCCAGATGCTGCGCCCGGTGTGGAAGTCGTAGCGCGGCAAGCGCGTCTCGCGGCCGGCGAGCAGGCCGGCGATCGTCTCGTCCAGCAGGTCGAGGCGCAGGGCGTCGATGGTCTCGTAGTCGAAGGCGCCGGCGGCGTCGCGGGGCGTGTGCTCGCGGTCGACGAAGAAGTCGTCCAGGGAGAGCGACAGCGGGCGCAGCCCGTGGTCGCGCAGCATCAGGGAGAGCCGCTTGGCGAAGGTCGTCTTGCCGCTGCTCGAAGGGCCGGAGACCAGGACCACGCGGCCGTCGTCGGGCAGGGCGGCGATCCGGTCCGCGACGCCGACCACCGCCCGCGTGTGCCGCGTCTCGCAGGTCGCGATGAGCTTGCCGGCGCGCCCCTCGGCGACCAGGCGGTTGATCGAGCCCAGGTCGGGGATGTCCTGCCGCGTGGTCCAGGCGGTGTGGTCCCGCAGCGCCTGCAGCAGCTTGGGCTGCGGCGAGAAGGGTTGCACCGCGTCCGGGGCGCCGGGCAGGCTGGTCAGCAGCACGAAGCCGGGCGGCTCCGGAAGCAGGTCGAAGGCGCCCGCGTGGGCGGTCGAGGGCAGGTGCAGGCCCTGCAGCAGCAGGCGGCTGCCGTCGGGACGGCAGAAGACCGCGGC
>DYDD01000286.1:0-97 GCA_020718045.1 Fibrobacter sp.
GTCGCGCCAGGGACGCGGCAGGCCGAGGACCAGGCCGGCCTCGCCGTCGGCGAACCCGGAGGCGGCGGCGGGCAGGTCGCCGACGCCGCCGGACCAG
>DYDD01000286.1:105-3428 GCA_020718045.1 Fibrobacter sp.
CGGCGCCGAGGCCCACGCGCGCAGCCACGGCCGCCAGCCGTACTCGAGGTCGGCGCGCCAACCGACGTGATCGACGTAGTAGCGCGCCTCGGCGGGTCCCGCCTGCACCGACCAGCGCTCGTGCCCCAGGCCGATCAGCAACACGCCGTCGGGAGGCAGCACCCCCTCGACGAGCCGGCCGAGCCGCACCGAGCGCTCCTGGTTGCGGCGCAGCTGTTCGGCGGCGGCGTCGCCGGGGCCGATCAGCGCGGCCGCGGCCAGTCCGGTCGCGAGCAGGCGGACGGTCGTGACGGTCTTCATGAACGTGGACTTCAAGAGGGCGAGCCCCCTTCAGCCGACTCCGGGTCCGCTGCCGTGTCCGGCGTCACCCCGGCGTCCGCCGCCGGCGCGGCCTCCTGCCGCTCCTTCTTCAGCTCGTCCATGTAGTTGAGCTTCAGGTCCATCGCGGCGCGCGACAGCAGGCCGGCCACCTCGGGGTGGGCGTTGCCCTTCGTCTTGGCCTTCAGCATGTCCAGCAGGTCGATCGACAGCCGAGCGCCCTCGAGGTCGCGCCGCATCTGCCCGGATTGGGGGTCGGCGAGCTTGCCGAGCTGCACCAGGGCCCCGGTCTGCAGGTTGAGCGCCAGCATCATCAGCGCCTGGTCGTGCTTGTCGAATTCCGGCGTCGTCGTCTCGTTCACGATCCTCCTCCTTGGCCCGCTCCGGACGGTCGTCAGCCGGCGGCCCGGTCCGCGTCGTCGTCGAACTCGTCCGCGATGCTGCCCACCAGGACTTCCAGCAGGTCCTCGAACGTGACCAGGCCCAGCGGGTTCCCGCCGGCGTCCACCACCACGGCCATCTGCTGGCGCTGCCAGCGCATCTCCTCGAACAGCCCCCAGGGCGACATCTCGCGATCCACGCGGGGGCAGGTGCGCAGCAGCGCGTCCGGGATCCGCCGCCAGTCCTGCTGCATCGTCGCGGACAGCAGCAGGTCGCGCACCAGGACCCAGCCCTGCACCTCGTGCGGGCCGTCGCCCAGCACCGGCAGGCGGCTGTAGCCGGAAGCGGCCGCCAGCCGGCGGCACGTGGCGGCATCCGCCGCGCGGGGCAGGCTGTCGACTCGTTCCCACGGCGTCATCACGGCGTCGAGGTTCAGGTCCGACAGGGCCAGGCAGCGTGCCAGCAGTTCGGTGAAGCGCCCGTCCTGCGCGGCCGCCGGGTGCGCCGCCATCAGGTGGTGCATCGCCTCGCGGCCGATGACGGCGCCCTCGGCGCGACGGCCGCGGCCGGGCAGGAGGCGGTCGATCAGCGAGGAGTAGGCCAGCAGCACCCAGCGCACCGGCGCGAGCAGGAGCATGGCCGCCCGCAGGGGCCGGACCGAGGCGAGGCTCAACCGCTCGGGATACTCCCGGTACACCACCTTCGGGATGATCTCGCCGAAGACGACCACCAGCACGGTGGCGATGGCGGCCGCCGCGAACTCGCCGCGGCTCCCGTAACGCGCCGTCAGCGCGGCGGTCAGCACGGCGCTGAAGCCGACGTTCGCGAGGTTGGTGCCGATCAGGCAGGACAGCACCGGGTCCTCGATGCGAGCCAGCAGCCGGCGCAACGCGGCCGCGCGCGGGTGCGGTTCGCGGCGCAGCAGCGTGCGCAGCCGGATGCGGCTGATGCTCATCAGCCCCGTCTCGGCGCCGGAGAAGAAGGCCGAGGCCGTCAGGCAGGCCGCAAGCACCGCCATGACGGCTGCCGGCGAGAGGCCGCCGCTCATGGCGCCGCCTCCATCGCCGCGCGCGGCAGCCGCTGCAGGCGCAGCTTCGTGACGCGCACGCCGTCCATCTCCAGCACCGTGCAGCGGTAGCGGTCCCACACGACGCGGTCGCCGCGCGCGGGGATGCGCCCCAGCTTCGCCATGACGAAACCGGCCAGGGTGACGTAGTCGCGGGACGGTTCGAGCGGGGCGCCGCAGGTCTCGCGGACCTGACGCAGATCCGTGACGCCGGCGACGATCCAGTTGAGGTCGCCCACGGCCAGGATCCCCGGGTCGCCGGTGTCCGATTCGTCGAGCCAGGGGCCGGTCAGGGACTCGAGGCAGTCCTCCAGGGTGACCAGGCCCGCGAAGTCGCCGTGCTCGTCGAGCACGAAGGCCATGTGGCCCCCGTCCACGCGCAGCTCGTGCATGAGCACCGAGACGGACTTCGACTCCGGCACGAAGACCGGCGCGCGCAGCAGCGCGGCGTCCAGGACCGCGTCGTCGGCCCGGCCGAGCAGGTCCTTGAGGTGCAGCACGCCCACCGGCAGGTTGCGCCCGGGCGCGACCACGGGGTAGCGGTTCAGGCCCGCGCCGCGGGCGGTCTCCAGGAGCTCCGGCAGGGACCGGCCGATCTCCAGCGACACGACGTCCGGTCGTGGCCGCATGATCTCGCGCACTTCCAGGCCGTCGAGCGTGAGCAGGCGGGAGACGAAGCGGCCCTCGGTCTCGGTGAGCGAGGCGTCGTGCACGGCCATGTCCACGGCGGTGATCAGCTCCGGCACGGTCAGCGGCCGGCTGCCGGTGCGCTCGAAGGGCAGGCGCGCCAGCGCGCGCCGCGTGATCAGGCCGTTGAGGTCGAGCACGGGCCGGATCACGGCCAGCCAGACGCGCAGCGGCGCCTGCAGCAGGCGCGCCAGGGGCGGGCCCAGGCGCAGGGCGATCAGCTTGGGCGTGATCTCCCCGACCAGCAGCACGAGCACCGTCAGCGCCGGCACGGCGATCGCGAGGCCGCGCTGCCCGAAGCGCTCCAGCAGCAGGGAGGTGCCCAGGACGCTCACGCCGATGTTGACCAGCAGGTTGCCGATCAGCAGCGCCGCGAGCAGGCGCGGCGGGTCGGCCAGCAGGCGCAGGACGTGCCGGTCCGCGGGCGACCCCCGGCGCCGCAGGCGCGCCAGGTCCCCGTCCTGGAGCGAGAACAGGGCCGTCTCGGTGCCCGAGAAGAGCGCCGAGAACAGCAGGAGCAGGGCCAGGACGGCGATATCGAGCAAGCGATCCTCCCGGAGGTCGACACTCGCGGGAGCATAGCCGCTGGCTTGACACCCTGCAAGCGCGTCACTAGGCTCTGCCTCCCGAGGCTCTGCCTCCCGGCTCCCGTTTCCCGGCTCTGCGCGAGCCGGGCCGCCGCGAAAGGAACCCGTGCCGCGCACCCTCGTCATCCGCTTCGGCGCCCTGGGCGACCTCTGCCTGTGCGGCTGGTTCCTGGCCGGGCTCGCCGCCGCCGGCGGGCCGCGCGCGACGCTGGTGACCAAGGCCCGCTTCGCGCCCCTGGCCGCGCGCTTCGCCGGCATCGACGAGGTGGTCGCGCTCGGGGACG
>DYDD01000030.1:0-4424 GCA_020718045.1 Fibrobacter sp.
CCGACGCGGCCCACCTCGCGACCGTGCCCTTCCGGCTGACGCGCACGGCGCGGCTGAACGTGGCGGTCACCGGCGAAGCCGGCGAGGGGGGCGACCAGGCGCTCGACTACGGCTGGATCGAGGATGTGCGCACCGGCCGGACGGTCTGGAGCGCCGAGGACGCGACGCCGCGGCCGGCGGGCAATGCCGCCGTCAACGTGCGCTGGGAGGATTCCCTGGCGCTGAACGCGGGCGACTACCTGGCCGGGTTCCTCAGCGACGCCCTCCACGGCCCCGGCGACTGGCACGACCTGCCTCCCTACGATCCCGAAGCCTGGGGCCTGCGCCTGGCGCCGGTCACCGCCGACGCCGGCGCGCTGGCCGTCGCGCCCACGGACGCCGCCGTCGTGCGCTCGCCGGAACTGCTGGTGCGGCTGGTGCGGCCGGGGAACGACGCCATGCTGCGCGAGGAGTTCTCGCTCGCCCGCGCCTCCCGGTTGCGGGTGCGCTGCCTGGGGGAGGGCGGGCGCAAGATGTTCGACCGCGGCTCGATCACGGACCTCGGCAGCGGGCGGGAAGTCTGGGCGATGACCGCCGCGGCGTCGCGGCCAGCCGGCGGCGCGGGCAAGAACCTGGTGTTCGACGGCGAGATCGAGCTGCCCGCCGGCCGCTACCTCGCGTCCTACGTCACCGACGGGAGCCACGCCTGCGGCGACTGGAACGCCTCGCCGCCGCCCGGTGCCCAGGACTATGGGTTGACGGTCCGGCTCCTGCCCTGACGCCCCCGCGTTCCCAAGCGAAAGGCCCCTCCCGGTCGGGAGGGGCCTTCGCCGTGCGGACCCGCAGGGCCCGCTCTGGTCGAGGAGATGATCTACTTGAACATCGCCTTCACGCCGCCCCACGGCAGCGACTCGGTGGCCACAGGAGCGTCGATGGTGACGGTGAACAGACCGCAATCGGTGTAGCCGTCGAGGATCAGGTAGTACCAGCCGGTGGCGGCGGCGGCGTAGGAGAACGTCTCATGCTGGCCGCCCACGGTCTCGTCGGCGCCGGCGACGCAGGTCGCGGCGGCGTTGGCGCAGTCGGTCACGAGCCAGATCGAGGCGTCGTGCGGGCTCACAGTGTCGATGGTGAAGGTCTCGCCCACCTGCAGGTAGATCTTGTAGGTGGCGTCCTGGCCGACCGACGTGTAGCCGGTGCAGCCCGTGGAGCCGCCGGCGCTGTAGTTGTTCGTGTAGCCGGCGCAGGTGTCGACCTGGAACGTGTTGGATTCGAAGCTCTGCAGGTCGATGGCGCCCGCGCAGACGTCGTTGGCCGGCGGCGGCGGCGGCGGCACGTCCTCGGTGATGGACAACGCGAACGTCGGGATGCAGTTCGGAGCCGGCCAAGTGTCGATCATGATGTAGTAGCTGCCGGCGGCCAGGGTCTTGTCGGCGAGGGTCTTGTTGCCGCCGCTGCCCGTGACGTAGGCGATGCAGCCGCTGGCGTCGGGCGGGCAGTTGTCGTCCAGGAGCATGCCGGTCCAGGTGGTCGAGGTGGTCATCACGATGTCGACCGTGGTCTCGACGGCCAGGTCGAGGCGGTAGATGACATCCTCGCCGCCGTCGTAGCTGCCCAGGCAGGTGGAGGAGTAGGTGTTGCCCATGCCGCAGTTGGTCTGGCCGGTCAGGTTGGCCGGCAGGCTGGAGATGACGATGGGCTGCGTGCAGTCCTGGCCGACCACCAGGGCGGGGCTGGTCGACTCGGGCACGTAAGCGGTCGGGCCGTGCGCGGCTTCGTCCTTGTCCATGGCGCTCGCCACGGCGGCGAGGCCCAGGATCATCAGGATCGCGAGCATCAGTTTGCCTGTCTTCATGAATGTCCCCCTCTTAGTGGTTGACGATCGGCCGCAGTCGGCCCATGCCGGGTGCAGCTTGCTGAATCCCCCTGAGTTCCGCTCTCCCTGCCAGATGGCACGAAACAGCAAGAAACAATCCGGGATACCGCCATTCTAGCACATCCATCCAGCGTCCAGAAAGTAAATTTTCATCAGAATGGCCACCATCCCCAGAATTCTGAAGGAACGTTTGTCCAAACGCCTAACCCGATGCTATGATTCGAGAAGATGTCACCAGGGTCCCGTGTTCCCAGGAGGAAGCTCCATGAAATCCAGGTATCCCTCCCGCCCTCTCGTGCTCGTCCTCGCATCCGGCCTGATCCTGGCCGGCGGCCTCGCCGATGCGGCCCGGGCGGCTCCCCGCACGGTCCTGGGGGAGCTGTTCTCCTCGGCCGGCTGACCTTACTGCCCTTCCGCGGTCGCGGGATTCCATGATCTGCTCGCCGCCTACGACAGCACCGAATTCGTGCCGCTCACTTGGGACACCGGCACCGGCATCGGTCACGACCGTTTCGTCTACTATGGTTTTACCGGGACGCCGACGGCCATGTTCGACGGGGTGGTCAGCTCCGTCGGCGGTCTGCCCAGCGGCAGCATGTTCGACTACTACCAGCCCCTGGTGCAGAACAGGCTGAGCGTCGCCTCGCCCCTGACGATCACCGCGAGCTTCCAGGTCACCGGTGAGAGCGGGTCGGTGTCCGCCACCATCCAGGTGGCCTCGACCGTGACCACGAGCTCGAACCAGGTGCGCTTCTACGTCTACGAGGCGCTGCCCCGCCCCGAGTATCCCAACTACGTGCGCGCGGTGCCGGCGAGCGAACCCTTCACGCTGACGTCGCCCGGCCAGTCGGTCGTCGTCCAGCGCACGTTCGCCGTCGACCCGTCGTGGAATCCCGAGCACCTCGGCGTGATCGTCTTCGTGCAGAGCGGGGCGAACCGGACGGTGCTGCAGGCCGCCGAAGCCGTGGCCGACTACGCCGGCGTCCTGACGGTCGACGCGCAGCCCGACGGGCTGTCGGCGCCGTGGACCCTGACCGGTCCCGGCGGTTTCTCGTTAAGCGGCGTCGACGACCGCGTCGTGCGCGTGTTCCTGACCGGCGAGTACGTCCTGACCTGGGGCGAGGTGCCCGGCTGGACGGAGCCCGTCCCCGCCGTGGTGACGGCGCAGCTGGCGCAGGACGGCGAGGTCACGCTGCCGGGGCAGTACACCGACGGCCCCTTCACGGCGGCGGCCGACCCGGATCTCGCCTTGGCCGGCGCCGCGGCGCGCGGCGTGGCGATCGTCGACGCCGACGAGGACGGCGACCTGGACATCTACGTCTCGGTGCGCGACGGGCCCAACACCCTGCTGACGAACGGGGGCGGGCTGGACTTCGCGCCCGGCGGCCACGCCCTGCTGCGCGACGCCGGCGCTGGCATGTCCGCGGTCTGGGCCGACGTGACCGGGGACGGCCATCGCGACGTCTACCTCGTGCGCGACGCCCAGTCCAACCTGCTGCTGCGCGCCGACGGCGCGGGCGGCTACCTCGACGCGACCTTCGGGCCCGCCGGCGACACCGGCGCCGGGACCACGGTCGCCGCCGCCGACTACGACCGCGACGGCCTGCTGGATCTGTACGTGGCCAACGGCGGCGGCGCCAACGTCCTGCTGCGGGGCGTGGCCGACATGGGCGTCGCCTGGTTCATGATGAACGTGGGCGGGATCGTCGCCGACGCCGGCAACGGCGCCGGCGCGGCCTGGGGCGACTACGACAACGACGGCGACCAGGACCTCTACCTGACGAACCGCTATGGCGCCAACCGCCTCTTCCAGAACGGCGGCACCCTGGGCTGGTACAACGCGACCGGCACGGGCGTGCTGGCCGACGTCGGCAACGGCCACGGCGCGGCCTGGGGCGACTACGACAACGACGGGGACCTCGACCTGTACGTGGCCAACGACGGCCAGGCCGACCTGCTGATCCGCAACGATCGCGGCTCCTGGCCGCTGATCGTCGGCTCGGCTTTGGGGGACATGGGCCACGGCCGCGGGGTCGCCTGGGGCGACCTGGACAACGACGGGGACCTGGACATCTACGTGGCCCGGCACGGCGAACCCGACCGCGTGCTGATCAACGAGGGCGGCGGCACCTTCACCCGCGTCCCTCTGGGTCTGGCGGCGGCCAACGGAGCGGCCGAAGGCGTCGCCCTGGGCGACCTCGACGGCGACGGCGACCTAGACGCCTACGTCGCCAACGACGGGGGGCCGAGCGGGCTGTTGCTGAACGGGATGGCGGGAAGCAACCACTGGCTCCACCTCGATCTCGCCGCATCCGGCGGCAACACCTCGGCCGTGGGCGCGCGCGTCTGGCTCACCGCTGGCGGCGTGCGCCAGATGCGCGAGGTCCAGGCCGGTTCCGGCTACCTGTCCCAGGAGTCGCCGACGGTCGAGTTCGGCCTCGGCGGCGCCGCGATCGCCGACACCGTGCGCATCCGCTGGCCCGACGGGCAGCAGCAGATCGTCACCGGTCTGGCCGCCGACCGCCGGCTGAACGTCCGACAGGGCGTGCCCGTCGCGGCGCCGCCCGCC
>DYDD01000030.1:4481-17091 GCA_020718045.1 Fibrobacter sp.
TTCCCGAATCCGTTCAATCCCGCCACGACCCTGCGGTACGAGCTGCCGCGCGCCGGGCGGGTCGAGCTGCGGATCTACGACGTCGCGGGCCGGCTCGTGCGCGAACTGCGCACCGGCGGGGTCGAGGCGGCGGGACGCCGCGAGGCGACGTGGGACGGCCGGGACGACGCGGGTCGCATCGCCGCCGCCGGCGCCTACGTCGCGCGCCTGTCCGTGGGCGGGGAGGTCCTGAGCCGGCGGTTGCTGCTGGTGAAGTAGGCCCCGCCGCCTTGATCCCGGGGCCCCGCGCACGACCGTGCGCGGGGCCCTTCGTACGCCGTGCGGCGTACGGGCGGTTGTGCGCGGGGCTTCCGGCGCTTATCCTGTCGCCGCGAAGCGTCCCACCCGAACCCGCGAGGAGCCCATGGCCCAGCAATACGTCTTCACGATGATCGGCCTGAAGAAGGTCATCCCGCCGAACCGCGAGATCCTGCGCGGGCTGTGGCTGTCGTTCCTGCCGGGCGCCAAGATCGGCGTCATCGGCCTCAACGGCGCCGGCAAGAGCACGCTGCTGCGGATCATGGCCGGCGTGGACCAGGAGTTCATCGGCGAGGCGTACCCGGCGGACGGGATCCGCATCGGCTTCCTGCCCCAGGAGCCGACGCTGGACCCGACCAAGGACGTGCTCGGCAACGTCGAGGAGGCCGTGGCCGGCCTCAAGGCGAAGATCGACCGCTTCAACGCCATCAGCCAGCGCATGTGCGAGCCGATCGACGACGACGAGATGACCGCGCTGATGAACGAGATGGGCGCGCTCCAGGATCAGATCGACGCCCAGCAGGGCTGGGAGCTGGACCGCACGCTGGAGATCGCGATGGACGCGCTGCGCTGCCCGCCGGGCGACGCCAAGGTCGAGACGTTGTCCGGCGGCGAGGTGCGCCGCGTGGCCCTCTGCAAGCTGCTGCTGCAGAAGCCGGACCTGCTGCTGCTGGACGAGCCCACCAACCACCTCGACGCCGAGTCGGTGGCGTGGCTGGAGCGCCACCTTCGCGAGTACGAGGGGACCGTGGTGATCGTGACCCACGACCGCTACTTCCTGGACAACGTCACCGGCTGGGTGCTCGAGCTGGACCGTGGCAACGGCATCCCCTGGGAGGGCAACTACTCCTCGTGGCTGGACCAGAAGCGCAAGCAGCTCTCCGAGGCGCAGAAGCAGGACGAGGCGCGCATCAAGACCCTCGAGCGGGAGCTGGAGTGGGTGCGCACGCCCGCCCGCGCGCGCCACAAGAAGAGCAAGGCCCGCCTGTCCCGCTACGAGGAGCTGGTGACCCAGGAGCGCGACCTGCGCCAGGGCACCGCCCAGATCTCGCTGCCGCCCGGCCCGCGCCTGGGCGACGTGGTGGTCGAGGCAACCGCGCTGCGCAAGGCCTACGGCGAGCGGCTGCTCTTCGACGACCTCACCTTCCACCTGCCGAAGGGCGGCATCGTGGGCGTCATCGGCCCCAACGGCGCCGGCAAGACGACCCTCATGCGCATGATCACCGGGCAGGAACAGCCCGACGGCGGCGAGCTGCGCGTCGGCGAGACGGTGCGGATGTCCTACGTCGACCAGCTGCGCGACGACCTGCAGGACGACCGCTCGGTCTGGGAGGAGATCTCCGGCGGGCTGGAGGAGCTGGACCTCGGCGGCCGCAAGATCAACTCCCGCGCCTACTGCTCCGGCTTCAACTTCCGCGGCGCCGACCAGCAGAAGAAGATGGGCGTCCTGTCCGGCGGCGAGCGCAACCGGGTCCACCTGGCGAAGCTGCTGAAGTCCGGGGCCAACCTGATCATCCTGGACGAGCCGACCAACGACCTCGACGTCGACACGCTGCGCGCGCTCGAGGACGCGCTGCTGGAGTTCGGCGGCTGCCTGGTGGTCGTCAGCCACGACCGCTGGTTCCTCGACCGCATCGCCACGCACATCCTCGCCTTCGAGGGAGACAGCCAGGCGCGGTGGTTCGAGGGGAACTGGTCGGACTACGAGGAGGACCGGCACGCCCGGCTCGGCCTCGACGCCGACCAGCCGCACCGGCTGCGCTACAAGAAGCTGATCCGCGGCTGACCCGCCGACGTGCCGGCCTGCCGCGAAAGAGCCCGCGTCCCAAGAGCCCGCGTCCCAAGAGCCCGTGTTCGAGGGGACGCGGGCTCTGCTGCGAGACGGCGGTCCGCGGTCAGCGCCAGGTGGCCTTGACCTCGCCCCAACTGCTGACGTCGTTGGGCGTCACGCTGCCCGCGACCTCGATCAGGAAGGCGGCGAGGTCCGGCCCGATCGTCGAGTTGGCGAAGGCGTTGGGGTGGGAGTCGCTGTCCGTGTGCGACCTCTCGTACTCCCAGCGCAGCATGTTGGCCGTGGCGGTGCCGTCGTCGTGGACGGCCAGGCGGTCGAACAGGTCGAAATAGCGCAGGTTGTCGTGCCCCCCCAGGAACTCTGCGCTGCCCAGCCAGACGGCGAAGGCCCGCGCCCGGTCGGCGTCGTCCCGGTCGGTGATCAGACGGTGGCGGGGTGGTTGCGAGATCACGACGAAGATCTTGTCGGGGTGCCCGTCGAACACGTCGCGCATCGCGAGGTACCAGGTCTTGTACTGCTGCAGCTCTGCGTCGCTGCCGACGTCCGAGGCCGGATAGCAGGACTTGAAGGCGATCACCTGGTGGTTCTCGAGGATCGACGCCCGCGCCCCGTTGGTCGTGGTCCAGAGCGTGAACAGCCCGTCGGGGTCGGTGTTGTCCCCGGGGACGTCGTAGCTCTCCCCCGTGAAGGCGCTGGCGGGGTTGCGCAGGCCGATCGCGTTGTAGTCGTGGTCCCAGAACTGCACGGGCCTGCCGCGGCTCTGGTTGAGCAGCGAGATGGCGCTGCGCATGCCGCCCTCGTCGATGAGGTTGCGGCCGGTGGAGTGGTGCAGGAACAGGACATTGTCCAGGGCCGCGACGGGTGCGGCGGCCGCCGCCGTCAGCAGGATGGACAGCAGGATCGCTCGGATCTGGTGCATGGGAACCCTCCTGGATGCATCGGATTCGGCATGATAGCTGAAAACTTGAGAAAAAACAAGGTGCCGACACAGTCAAGGGGGAGCCGGAGCCCCCCCAAGGCTGTCGCGTCGACTGGAAACGCGCAGAAACTCAAGGATCGATGAAGAAGTTGTTGCACCTTTCCGTCCGGCTGTCAGCTGACAGGAACGTACGGATTCCCGCGTTGCGCCGCAAGACCCCCGGCCGCTTTTTCCACGCGTCGTCAATCACCCAGGTGGAGGTTCAGCAGCGGCAGCCAGCGGGCGCCGCGGCGGTTGTTCCCGGCATGGTTGAGCAGGCCGACCTGGACCCCGTGCAATTCGGCGGCGTGGTTGATGATGCCGATCTGCAGCCCCTGCACGCCGACGTCGAAGCGGTTGTAGGCGCCGACGCCGACCCCCGTCAGGACGTCGCCGCGCAGGTAGGCCCCGCAGGCGGCCAGGCCGGCGAACCGGTCGGCGTGCAGGCCGCCGCCGGCGACGGCGATACCGGTCAGGCTCTCGCCGCCGGCGCCGAGACCGGCGACGAACAGGCCGGTCAGCCGCTCGCCGCCGACGCCCAAGCCACCGAGGAACAGGCCGGTCAGGTCTTCGCCGCCGACGCCCAGGCCGCCGACCATGACGCCGGTCATGTCCTCGCCGCCGACGCCTAGGCCGCCGACCATGAGGCCCGTCATCCGGTCGCCCCCGAGGCCCAGGCCGCCGACCATGAGGCCCGTCATCCGGTCGCCCCCGAGGCCCAGGCCGCCGACGACGATCCCCGTCAGGTCGTCGCCGCCGAACCCCAGCCCGCCCAGGCCGAGGCCGGTGAAATCGCCGGCGCCGGCGCCCAGCCCGGCGACCGCCACGCCCCGCACGCGGTCCGCGCCGCAGCCCAGCAGGTTGAGCGTGACGCCGTCGATCTCGTCGGCGGCCGTGCCGGCCAGGCCGAGGCTGAGACCCTGAATGCGGCCTCGGGGTTCGTGCGTGGGAGCCCAGAAGGTGACCGTCACGCCGCGGATCGTCTGCAGGTCGTGGTCGATCAGGTTGAAGCGCAGGCCCGTGAACGTCTGCGAGTTGCCGAAGGACAGTCCGGCTCCCCGCACGGGCAGGTCCAGCGATCCCGCGGCGGCGGTCGCGACCATCGCGATCGTGAGCAGCGACACGCCCAGCGTGGCGCGGGTGGGGAACGGATGCAGCGCGGGCATGTCGAACCTCCGAGGATGGCGACCAGGGACGGGCGACCGCTTATTGGACGCAGTGTAGCGCAGCGGGTTGCATGCGGAGAAGGGAATCGCAGGTTCCGGCAGGCGAACGGCCCCGGTCCATCGGGGCCGGAGCCTCGGGACCGGGGCCGTTCGCGTCATCGTCCGTTCGTCGGGACGTCTACCAGCCCGACCGCTCCTGTCGCGGCTCGCGCGGGCGCGCCTCGTTCACGGTCAGGGCGCGGCCGTCGAAGTCCTTGCCGTTCAGCTCGTCGATGGCGCGGCGGCCGGCGTCGTCCGCGGCCATGATCACGAAGCCGAAGCCGCGGGGGCGGCCGGTCTCCTTGTCGGTGATCAGGGTCACGTCTTCGACCGCGCCGTAGGGGACGAAGAGAGCCTTGATGTCATCTTCGGACGAACGGAAATTGAGATTGCCCACGTAGATCTTCACGGAATCATCCTTTTGCTAGCCGGGACCGACGGCGGGACCACTTGCGGGAACCGGAGCGCAGTCACTGGCGGAAACGGGAACGCGGCGGGTTCGCGGGAACGCCCCGAAATCTATCGCGCAGGCCGACGATCCACAAGCTGCAGGGAATAAAAAGGTGGGGAGAGGGGCGTCGCTGCGGGTGGGTCAGAAACGGCTGACCAGGCGCAGTTCGGCGCCCGTGAAATCCGGTACCAGGTAGCAGGTGCCGGACGTGCAGGCGGTGCCGCCGCGCCGGCTGCCGACGAACAGCGTGGCTTCGTGGCGGCGGTTCAGGGGCGCGACCGCCACCAGAGCGACCCAACGGCGAGGCGCGGTCTCGACGACGTCGCTGGTCAGGGGATCGTCCTTCTCGTCCGGATCGTTCGAGAACTCGACCTGCCAGGCCAGCGTGCCGCGCCCCGCCCGATCCACACCGAAGCCCAGGTAGATGTTCTCGAAGGTCGACACCTCGCCGAAGGTCGTCCGCTCGGCCCGCTGGTATTCCGCGTTCAGACGGAGGCTCAACCCCTCGCCGATCTCCCGGCCCACGGCGAGTCCCGCCGTGCGGTGGTCGGTGAGGCCCTCGACCTCGTCGCGGCCCGTGGCGGCGAAGACCTCCCAGTGCATGCGTGCGAGCGGGTCGCCCTGCAGGACCACGGCATCCAGACGGTAGTGCTTCAGGCCGTTGACCTCGTTGACGGCACGGGCCGATTCGACCTGGAGGGCCAGCTCTCCGGGCAACGATCCCATCACGGAAAGCTGGCGGCCGTGTTCGCCGCCGGCGAGCAGGAAATGCGACATGCGGTTCAGCAGGTGCTGGCTCATCTCGGGCACGAGATTGGGCGGGTCGTTCCAGCCCAGGGCGAAGCCGTCGTAGTCCTTGGTCTCGAAGCTGCCCCCCCAGCGTCCGAGGTTGAGCTGGGTCGCCGTGTAGAAGGCGTGCGGGGTTTCGCCGCCGGTGTCGAGACCGTCGCCCAGGGGATCCCAGGACCGGCTGGCGTATTCGGCGTAGGCCTGCAGGTCGCAGCCGCGGGCTGCCAGCGACGGCGCCAGGCGCGCGGCGCGCAGCGTCAGGTCGGCCGCAGCGTACTCGGCGAGTTCCGGCGGCGAACCCGGGGCTTGGCGCTCGCTGCGCAGGTAACCGGCTCCCAGATCTAGCGCCGGGTGGATCGCGAAGGCCGCGTGGCCGCCGCCGACGTGGCCTTCGCGTCGCGGCAGTTCGACGATTCCCGGCGGGACGTCGGGGTAGCGCACCGGTTCGCCGCCGAGCAGCAGCACCGAGACCGGTCCGCGGCCCGCCTCCAGGATCACGCCCTCGAGGCTGCGGGAGTCGGTGTACTGCGCCGGCGGGAACACCGCATCGCGCACGACGCCCCCCAGCTCGAAGGCACGGAACAGCAGGCCGCGGCCGAGCGTGGCGAAGCCGTCGCCGAGCCGCAGGCGCAGCCCCTCGTCTTCCCACTCGGCGTACTTCGAGGTGATCTCGTCGTAGCGGGCGGGCAGGACACCCTCGTCGCGGGAGGGCCGGTAACTCGCGGCGCGCAATCCCGCGCGCAGGCCGTCACGGCCATACTCCAGGTCGAACTGGTCGAAGATGCCGGTCGAGGCGGACGCTTCGGTCAGGGGATCCCGGCCGGCCTGCCAGAGCAGCAGGTTCGAAGCCTGCACCGTACCTGACGCATCGTCGTCGCCGTCGCCGGCGAGCGGTGCGGCCGGGCGGGTCCAGTCCGCGGTCAACAGCAGGGCGATGACGAGCGCGCCGCACCGTGCCGCCCTCATTCGGCGTTCCCGGCTTCCGGGTCGAGCAGGGGCAGCAGCTCCCGTTCGAGCAGTTCGGCATCGCCTTGCCGGTAGCCCCGGTGCAGCGAACGGATCCGGCCCTCGCGATCGATGAGGAAGGTCATCGGGACGGCCTCCACCCGGTAGAGCTGGGAGGCCCGTTTCTCGGCGTCGATCAGGATCGGGAAGGTCAGGCCCAACGCGCGGGCGGTGGCGCCGATCTTGGGGCGGTTGCGCGGTTCGTCGATACTGACCGCCAGGACGGTGAGGCCGCGGGAGGCGTGGCGCTCGTGCAGCACCTGCAGCGCGGGCAGGGCCTGGCGGCAAGGGCCGCACCAGGTCGCCCAGAAGTCGAGGATCACCGGGCCGTGTGCCAGGGCCTCGCCCAGGGTGGTGCGGTCGCCGGTCACGGTTTCGAGCGAGAAGGCGGGCGCCGGCCCGAGGTCCCGCTCGGTCGCCGCGGCTGGCCGGGGCGCCGCGGTCAGGAGGATCAGGACGGCGGACACGCCGAAGGCGCGCGCGACGCCGGATCTGGTCGCAGCCATGCGGCCCCCTACTTCAACAGGGTGACGAAACGGGACTGGCTCTGTCCGTCGATCCTGAGCTCGACGAGGTAGTTGCCGCTGACCAGCGAGCGGCCGGTCGCGTCGCGGCCGTCCCAGGCCGCCTCGTGCTCACGCGCGCCTTCCCGGATGCCGTCGACGAGCGTGCGCAGCACGCGGCCGTGCAGGTCCAGGATCCGCAGCCGCACGTGTCGTTCCCCTTCGCCGTCGATCCGGTAGGCCAGGGTGGTGCTCGGATTGAAGGGATTCGGGTAGGCCGGCTGCAGGCGGAACCCGTCGCGCGCGGGCGTGCCCGCGTCGGTGGGCAGGTCCGCCAGGGCGGCGTCGATCGCCGCGGTCGTCAGGGCCAGGTTCCAGCCGCTGCGGCGGAAGGTGATCAGCCCGTCGCCGCCCACCACGAAGAAGATGTCGTAGGTGCAGGCGTAGCTCGAGCCGATGCCCGCGGCGGCCGCGCCCATCAGCGCGGGGTAGGTGATGCCGGTGACCGAGAGGAAGGAGTTCGTCTGGCTGAGGTTGCCGCCCCACATCTCCAGGCCGAGGGCCTGGAAATCCGATCCGGCGAAGCTGTTGGCCATCGTCTGCGTGGACGGACCCGCCGCCCGGCAGCTGCTTCAGCCATGGCCGAACATGAACAGGAACTTCACCTTGCCGTCGTGGTCGGACAGGTGGTGCGTCTGCCCGGTCGTGCTCTGGAGCGTGAAGCCGGCGGCGACGTCGCCGACCTGACCGGTCGCGCCCGCGGTGCCGGCCGCCAGGGACAACAGGACGACGGCCAGCGCGGCCGCTCTCTCGGAGGCGTGTCTGTGCTTCATCACGTGTCCTTTCGGGGACCTTGGCATCGATGTCGGAAAAACAAGACCAATTACATCTTATTATAGGTTCATGATGCCGTCGTGGCCATCGCCTGATTTGAACTCAAGTTAAATCCACGCTCTTTGTGCAGGTCGGGAGATGGTCCCTGTCCCTGCGGGAGGAGGGATGACGCTGTGTCGAAACCGGAGTATCTTTCGCCATCATTCTGGACGTCCGCTCTTCGGCCCGTGGAGGCACCCATGTCCGGCGACCGCGATCTCATCCGACCGAAGCCCGACATCGTCGCGCGCGCCCACATCGCCTCGATGCAGGAGTACCGGCGCCTGTACCGCCTCTCGCTCGACGATCCCGAGACGTTCTGGGGCCGGCAGGCCGCGATCCTGGACTGGTTCCATCCCTGGCGCACGGTGTTCGACCACGACTACGAGAACGTGGACTTCGGGTGGTACCTCGGCGGCCGGCTGAACGCCTGCTACAACTGCGTGGACCGGCACCTCAAGGAGCGTGGCGACCTCACGGCCATCATCTGGGCCAAGGACGAGCCGGGCGAGTACGAGCGCATCACCTACCGCGACCTCAAGCACCGCGTGGCGCGAGTGGCCAACGTCCTGCGCCACCACGGCGTGCAGAAGGGCGACCGGGTCTGCCTGTACATGCCGATGATCCCGGACCTGGCCGTCGCCATGCTGGCCTGCGCGCGCATCGGCGCCGTCCACTCGATCGTGTTCGGCGGCTTCAGCAGCGAGTCCATCCGCGACCGGATCCTCGACGCCGGCGCCAAGCTGGTCATCACCGCCAACGAGGGGCTGCGCGGGGGCAAGCGACTGCGCCTGAAGGAGACCGTCGACCGCGCCGTGGATGGGTTGGACCTGGTGACGACCGTGCTGGTCGCACGGCGCACGGACGCCGAGGTCGCCATGAAGGCGGGCCGCGACTTCTGGCTGGACGAGGAGTGCCGCAGGCAGCGCTCGACCTGCACGGTGGAGTGGATGGGGGCGGAGGACCCACTGTTCGTGCTGTACACCTCGGGCTCGACGGGCAAGCCCAAGGGCGTGCTGCACACCACCGGCGGCTACCTGGTCTACGCGGCGATGACCCACAAGCTGGTCTTCGACTACCACCCCGGCGACGTCCACTTCTGCGCCGCGGACATCGGCTGGATCACCGGCCACTCCTACATCATCTACGGGCCGCTGGCCAACGGGGCCACCACCGTGATGTTCGAGTCGATCCCGACCTACCCCGACGCGGGCCGCTACTGGCGGATCGTCGACGACCTCGGCGTGAACATCTTCTACACCGCGCCCACGGCGCTGCGCGCGGTCCACCGCTGCGGCGACGGCTTCCTGGCCGGCAGCCGCCGCGACTCGCTGCGGATCCTGGGGACCGTCGGCGAGCCCATCAACCCCGAGACCTGGCGCTGGTACCACGACCGGGTCGGCGGCGGGCGCTGCGCCGTGGTCGACACCTGGTGGCAGACCGAGACCGGCGGCGTGCTGATCTCGCCGCTGCCCGGGGTCACGCCCCTGAAGCCCGGCTCGGCCACGCTGCCCTTCTTCGGCATCAAGCCCCTGCTCATGGACGAGCAGGGGAAGCCCCTGGAGGGCGACGGCGTCGCCGGGAACCTCTGCATCGAGCGGACGTGGCCGGGGCAGGCCCGCACCGTCTACGGCGACCATGAGCGCTTCCACGAAACCTACTTCACGCAGTACCCGGGCTACTACTTCACGGGCGACGGCTGCCGCCGCGACGAGGACGGGTACTACTGGATCACCGGCCGCGTCGACGACGTGATCAACGTCAGCGGACACCGCCTCGGCACCGCCGAGGTCGAGAGCGCGCTGGTCGCGCACGCGGTGGTGGCCGAGGCCGCGGTGGTCGGCTACCCGCACGAGATCAAGGGGCAGGGCATCTTCGCCTACGTGCTGGTCAACGCCGAGGGCGAGGAGATGGAGGCGCACGAGCTGGTCGGCGTGCTGAAGGAGCAGGTGCGGCACGTGATCGGGCCGATCGCGAGCCCGGACGCGATCCTCGTGGTGCCGGGGCTGCCGAAGACCCGCAGCGGCAAGATCATGCGGCGCATCCTGCGGCGCATCGCCGCCGGCGAGTACGACGGCATGGGCGATACCACCACGCTGGCGGAACCCGGCGTCGTCGACGAGCTCATCGCCGCGCACCGGCGGTGGCGGTCGCAGGGCTGAGCGGGGGTCAGGAGGGCCGCGTGGGGGAGGACGTCGTCGCGGCGACCGGCTGGCGGACGGGAGCGTGTCGCCAGGCGGGCCCGCCGGCCAGGCCCGACACGTAGCCGATCCCGGCGCCGAAGTGGATCGCCGGGAAACAGGCGGCCGTCGCGAGCCACAGCCGCAATCCCCCTCCGCGGGCCAGCCAGGCCGCAGTCGCGGCGACCACGACGGCGTAGGGCGCAGCGGTGGCCAGCCACAGCTGCCAGGCCGGCCGCCACGCCGCTCCCAGCAAGGGCAGGCACGCCAGCCACAGGCTCAGCAGGGACACGACCGCGGCCAGGGGCGAGAAGGCGTCCGGGTGCTTGCGCGCCATGCGGGCGCGCCCGTGGCCGTAGCGGTAGAGCTGGCGGAACAGGTCGCGCCACGTGGGTCGCGCCAGGTAGGCCAGCGCCAGGTCGTGGCAGTGCAGGGCCTCCACCCCGCGCTGGTGGACGCGCAGGTTGAACTCGAGATCCTCCCCGGCATCGAAGCTCTCGTCCACGCCGCCGAGTTCCAGGTAGAGGTCGCGGGTGTAGCCGCAGCCGGCGCTCAGCGGGTTGCAGTGGCGGTCTTCCGCCTCGTAGATCTTCGAGCCGGCGTAGTGGCCGAGGAGCGACCCCCGCGCCAGGGCGACCGCGGTCTGGAACCGTCGCCCGCCGCCGTCGATCAGGGGCTGGGGGCGGGACAGGCAGCGCTCGCCGCGCCGGAAGGCGGCCAGCGCGGTCGCGAGCATCTCGCGGCTCTCGAGGCGGCAGTGGCCGTCGACGAACAGGATGTACGGGGAGGCGGCGTGCTGCACGCCGATGTTGCGGGCGATGCCCGACAGGCCGCGCGGATTGTCGTACATGCGGATCCCGGGGTGGCGCTGCATCGCGGCCAGGACGACCTCGCGGGTGCCGTCCTCGCTCATGCCGTCGACGACCACGATCTCGAAGCGGTCCGGCGCCAGCGACTGCGCGTGGAGCTGGTCCAGGACGGACCCGATCTGGTCCGCTTCGTTGCGGATCGGCATGACGACCGTCAGTTCCGGCCGCGATTCGCGCGCAGAGGTCACGATCCGACATCCCCCGTCAGCTCCCGGGTCTTCGACGTGCAGGGCGGGCCGGTCGGCCCCGGCGTTGGTATCGGTCCCGTCATTCCAGACTGAAGCCCTTTTGTCCCAGACGGCGCCGCGCCAGCGCCCAGAATCCGGGGCGGTGCGCGTCGGCGGCCGCGACGTAGGCCCGGGTCGCCGCCGACCAGACGCGGCGCTCCCGGCCCAGTTCGGGCACGCGCTGCAGGCCGTCGCGGACCGCCCGCAGCCAGGCCGGCAGCTGGCCGTCGCGCAGGCTGTACACCAGCATCGCGCCGAGGCCCCGGGCCAGGTAGCCGGCCGCGTAGCCGGCGGGCTGGTGCAGCACGGCGATCCAGATCAGGTTGCGCGTGTCGTAGTAGTAGCGCCGCCAGCCGGGCCGGCCGGCGGCGCGGTGGTCGTGGCCCACCGCGACGCCGCCGTCGTAGACGATCTCCCAGCCGCGGTCCAGCAGGCGGTAGGCGAGGTCGAGCCCCTCGTGGCTGATGAAGAAGTCCTCGCGGTAGGGTCCGGCCTCGAGCAGCGCGTGCCGCCGCCAGGCCACGGCGCCCTCGGTGACCTCGTAGGTCGGGAAGGTCTGGTCGGCGTCGGCGACGGGGCGGCGGTGCACCCAGTCGCGGACGCGGTCGGTGCCGGGCCAGGTCACCTTGAAGCAGAGGGCGCCGAGGCGGGGCTGCGCCGCGAAGGCGGCGCGCAGGCGCGCCAGGTCGGCGTCGTCGAAATCGACCATGTCGTCGTCGAGGGTGACGACGATGCCGCCGCGGGCCGCCTCGAGGCCGCGGTTGCGCGCGCCGACGCCGATGTTCTCCGGCAGGACGATCAGCCGGACGCCGGGGTGGGCCGCGCGCACCGCCTCGGCGGCGCCGTCGCCGCCGCCGTTGTCCACGACGATGACCTCGTGGTTGGCGTCGCGCAGCCGGGCCAGCCCGGCCAGCAGGGACAGGACCGCCTCGGGGCGACGGTAGGTCAACACGACGATCGAGACGTGCGTCACGTGGCGGGTCCTCCGGTCGAACCGTGGCGATGTCCGAGCGCGGCCAGGCCGCCCGCGAGGTCGAAGCCGCGCGCCGTGAGGGCGGGCAGCAGCTCGTCGAGCAGCGGGTGGATCAGGGCGTCGTACTCGTGCAGCAGCACGATGTCGCGGCCGCGGACCTCGGCCGCCAGTCGCCGCGCGGTCTCGCGGGCCTGCTCCGGGGTGCGGCAGCACCAGTCCAGAGGGTCCACCGACCAGTGCAGGTGGCGCAGGCCGCGGCGGCGGGGCCCCAGCAGGCTGGCCGGGTGGAGGCGGCCGCCGGGCGCGCGAAACCATTGCGGTTCGCAGCCGGCCGCCCCGCGGATCGCTGCGCTGCAGCGGTCCAGGTCGCGCAGGTAGGCGGCCGGCGACGGCAGTCGCGACATGTCGTGGACGTGCGAGTGGTTGCCCAGGCCGTGGCCGGCGTCGCGGCAGGCGCGGGCCAGCCCGGGCGCGGCGGCGACGCGTTC
>DYDD01000030.1:17102-17735 GCA_020718045.1 Fibrobacter sp.
AGAACACCGCCCGCGCCCCGTGCCGCGCCAGGCGGTCGAGCACGCCATTGGTGACGCCCGGGGTGGGGCCGTCGTCGAAGGTCAGCAGCACCGCGTCGGCGGCCGCCGCCGGCAGCCGGCGGACCAGCAGCGGCGAGGCGAGGCGCGTGGTCAATCCCGTGGTCCGCATCCGTCCTCCCACTCGAAGAGCGCCACCACCATAGCCCGTAAAGTGGGGGCGCACCACCGCGGTCCCGTCACGGCGGCGGCAGGCCGCCGAGCTCCCGCGCCCGCAGCAGCACGGCGTCGAGCATCCCCGGGGTCAGCAGGCCGGCGTTGGTGTTGCGGAAGCTGACGTGGTACGTGTCCAGCAGCAGGGTGCCGTCCGGCAGCTCGGACTGCGCGCCGTGGGCGAAGCGGTGGCGCAGCTTGACCAGCGGGGCGCCGCGCGAGACCATCAGGTCCAGCACCGCGTCGTGGCCGATCCGCCCCATGCCGACGATCACGCGCAGCCGGCGCAGCCCGTCGAGGTCGTGGGCCAGCCAGTCGCGGCAGCGGCGGAGCTCCTCGCCGGTCGGCAGGTTGTCCGGCGGCACGCAGCGCAGCGCGCTGGTGATCCAGAGTCCGCGCAGCCGCAGGCCGTCGTCGCGGCTC
>DYDD01000030.1:17742-18313 GCA_020718045.1 Fibrobacter sp.
CGGGCCGGTCGGCGAAGCCGCAGCGGTGTAGGGCCGGGAAGAGGAAGGCGCCGCTGGCGTCGCCGGTGAACATCCGGCCGGTGCGGTTGGCGCCGTGGGCGCCGGGAGCGAGGCCGACCAGGCAGACCGGCGCCTCGGGGTCGCCGAAGCCGGGCAGCGGCCGGCCCCAGTATTCGCACTCCAGATAGGCGCGCCGTTTGACGCGCGCCACCTGCTCGCGCCAGTGGACCAGGCGCGGACAGCGCCGGCAGCCCAGCAGTTCCGCCGGGGCCGGGTCGAACTTCGCGGTCGCCATGGCGGCATCCTAGCCGAACGGGGTACGGGTTGGAAGCGGCGTTGCGCCCGCCGGTCGGGGCTACCCACCTGCTCAGCGACCTGCACGACTGGCGGCGCCGGCCCCTGCCGGTCGCCGAGCTCGCGCCGTTCACGCTGCCCGACGACGCCTGGTTCGAGTACGCCTGGCTGGACGCCGACGGCGCCCCGTGCGCCGATCCCGCGGGCGTGCCGGCGGGCAATCCCTGGTGGCGCCACGCCTGCCGGCTGGTGGGGCCGCAGTGGGCGGTCGACCCCG
>DYDD01000287.1:0-145 GCA_020718045.1 Fibrobacter sp.
GTCATGGTTCGCACATTACGACAAACAAGCGGGCTGAGTCCAGAAAAAAACGAACTATTTTTCTGTTGCGTTCGTGTGGGGTAGACTATGCGCTGTGCTCACGGGATTGGCTGTCGCCAATTCCCTCAGGTGTCCGCCCATGGCG
>DYDD01000287.1:151-3434 GCA_020718045.1 Fibrobacter sp.
CACCTGAGTAGTTACAAGGAATGAGCAGGCGCCGACGTGAGGAGGGGCATCATGTCAAGGAAGGTGCCACGCCTACCTGTGAACCGATGCGAAATCGGTCGTTCAGCCCGTGCAAAACTTTGTTGCATATGCAACAAAGTTTTGCACGGTTCATGGGCGCAATGCGTGGGCATAAGGCCAAAGACTTCCATGAACGGACAATGCGGAATGAGCGTCCTGAATGTGGGAGCGGCCTCAGCGCCCCGACCGAAGGCAACGTCATCTGCCCCGACCGTCGGGGCGCTGAGGCTCCTCCCACATTCAGCGGGACGCATGAGCGAGCTGACGTTCATGGCCCGGAGGCACCAACGCCGAGTTGGTGGAGTTCTCCTTGCCATGTAAGACGTGGCAAGGGGGTCGGCGCCTACGTCTGGCTGCGCCGTGCTGCGGCACTGACAACGTTGGTCGCCAGTGTGTGGAGTGGCGCGGCGGAGGTTCGGAGCACGGCAGCGTTGCCGGAATGGCTGCGCGCACCGACGGGGCCGGCGGGGTTTTGTGTGCATCTCGGCTGCGGCGAGGGTGCGTTGACGGTCGAACTGGCCGCAGGCGACCGGTTGGCGGTGCATGCGCTGGAGGCTGACGCGCGGAACGTCGAGAAGGTGCGAGAGCGGTTGCAGGCGCGAAAGCTCTATGGACAAGCGGCTGTCGAGCAATGGGCGATGAAGTCGCTGCCCTACGCCGACAACGTCGTCAACGTGCTGATCGCGGAAAATCCCGGTGCCATCTCGCACGCGGAGATGCTGCGCGTGGTCGCGCCACTCGGCACGCTGTGGACCAAAGAAGGCGACGGCTGGCGCTCGGAACGCAAACCGTGGCCGAAGGGATTCGACGAATGGACTCACTGGCGGCACGGGCCGGACGGCAACATGGTATCGCGCGACACCGCGGTCATGACGCCGACCGGCCTGCGCTGGATTGCCGGACCGCCGCAGGATGTCGGCGGGCGCAAATGGTATTACGACCACGTGCTGGTGACGTCGGCGGGCCGCAACTTCTACGTGTTCGACGACGCCATCGTCGCGCGCGATTCGTTCAACGGCCGGCTGCTGTGGCGGCGCGAGGCCAAAGCGCACACGTTCAAGGAGACCCTCTCCTTCGGCACGCTCAAGCTTGGCGGACGCACCTCCAAGGTCCGGCCCGTGGCCAGTGGCAACCGGCTTTACGCGGCGATGGACGGCAAGCTGGTCGCGCTCGACGCCGCCAACGGCCAGATGGTGCAAACGTTCTGCGACGTGAGCGCGCCGCGGGAGATCGCGCTCGTATCAGGCGTGTTGTTGGTGACCGATGCGGGCGGCATCCGGGCGTTTGAACTCGATGGTAAACTGCGCTGGCAATCCGATGAAAAGTCCCGGCGCATGGTCGCGGGCGATGGACGCGTGTTTCTCGCCAGCGACGACCGCGTGACGTGCTTGGATCTCGCGACCGGCGCGGTGCGCTGGCGCGCGGTGCATCCGTCCGCCGTGAATGCCGCGACGTGCTCCTACTATCATGGCGTGCTGGTCTTGGAGCGCGCTTCGTGGAGCGACCGCGCGCCCGGCAACGGCGTCGTCGCGTTCGCTGGCGACACCGGCACGGTGCTGTGGGCCAAGGAATACACGCCCGGCATGACGCACCTCAAAGAGTCGCGCGTGTTTCTCGCCGGCGGCCTCGTCTGGCTGCCGACCATGACCCGCACCAACCCCGTCACGGTCAAGGTCGTCGGCTGCGAGCCGCGCACGGGCGCGCAACGGAAAGAATTCGGTTCGCGCGGGCTGCACTGTGCCGCGTCCGTCGCCACGGAGCATTACATCATCGCGCCGGAGCTTGAGTTCACCGACCTCAAGAGCGGCAAGCAGTCGCGCGCGCGGATGCTGCGCGGCGCGTGCCGTCTGCCGTTCGTGCCCGCCAATGGCCTGCTCTACACGTTCCCCGTGCAGTGCGAGTGTTTCCCGATGTTGCGCGGCTACATGGCCCTCGCGCAAAAACCGACACTTCCCAGTTCCTCCTCGCCACGTTTGCTACGTGGACCAGCTTACGATCAGATTCGCGATTCGCGATTCACGTTTCGCGATTCCAGCGACTGGCCCCAGTATCGCCGCGACCGTTACCGCAGCGGCAGCACGACGACAGCGTTGGGCGAGGGCGATTGGAAACCGCTCTGGCAGGTCACGGTGACGCAGCCGCTGACCAACGCGGTCACGGCGGATTGGTCCGACGACCCGTTCGCGGATGGCATCATCACCGCGCCGGTTTGCGCCGCGCAAACGCTGCTGGTGGCCGTGCCGCACCGGCATTGCGTCGTCGCGCTCGACGCGAAGACCGGCACGGCGCGCTGGAGCTTCACCGCCGGTGGCCGCGTGGACACGCCCCCGACCATCGTCGGCGGCGTGTGCGTATTCGGCGCGCACGACGGCCATGTGTATTGCCTGCGGCTGAGCGACGGCCAACTCGTCTGGCGGTTCCGCGCGGTGCCTGTCGAGGCGCGGCTCGCCGTTTATGGCCAGATGGAATCGCCCTGGCCGGTCGCTGGCAGCGTGCTGGCTGAGGACGGCGTCGTCTATTTCGCCGCGGGCCGGCATCCGATGACCGACGGCGGCGTGCGCGTGTGCGCGCTGCGCGTGAGCGACGGAAAGCTGCTCTGGGAAAAGGCGCTCACCGACATCGGCGTCACGCGCTGGTATTCCGGGATGCTTCGCGGCACCAAGCAGAAGGTCGGCCTCGATTACGAGCCGGTGGACCTGCTGGTGCGCGACGGCGACAAGGTGGCCATGTCGCGCTGGCGATTCGAGCCAACCAGCGGGCAGGTAACGCTCGCCCTCAGCAGCACCAACTACGTCGCGGAGACGGGTCTGAAAGTGCCGCGCGGCCTGTGGGGCTACGGCATCCGCCAGACCAAGCTCGTCCTGCACAAGCCGCCCACTGTCTTCAACGCCGAGCAGCTCATGCGCGGCACCACCAACGACGTGGCGATGCTACTTGCGGGAAACACCGTTTTCACCGCCACCGCCAAAGCCGAACTGAAGATCGGCAACGAGACCTTGCTCCAACTCCCCTCGCCGCTGGTCCACGACGGCCTCATCACCGCCCAAGGCCGCCTCTACGCCGTCACCCGCGACGGTCAGGTGATTTGTTTTGGCCAAAAGGGCTATTCCTTTGACTCAACCATCCCCTGTCTGTAGTGGTCGGCTGTGAAACAGGAAGATTATCCGGAGACCTTGATGGAGTTGGAACAGCGATTCTCCGATGAGGAAGCATGTCGGCAGTA
>DYDD01000288.1:0-2952 GCA_020718045.1 Fibrobacter sp.
GGCGCCTCCCGCGCGCACCGGGCGGCCAGCGCCGCCATGTCCGCCAGCGACGCCGCGAGACCGCCGGGCACGCCGCCCCGGACGACCCAGGCCCCTACCGGGTCGGCCAGCAGGTCGGCCTGCGCTTCGGCGGCCGCGACGCCGCGCCGGTCCCAGACCTCGCGCAGCTGCTGCGACGCCTGGACGAAGCGGGCACCGGACTTCAGGGCGACCCGCGTCGTGGCGAGGTCGACGCCGGCCAGCGCCAGATCGAGGTCGTCGGCGCCGCGGATCGCGATCCCCGCCTGCCCGGTGGGATCCAGGGACAGCTGGACCGAGATGGCGCCCCGCTCCAGTTCTTGCCGCACCTGTCGGCCGGCGGTTCCCGGATCCGGATGTGCCACTTCCTGGCGGATGTCCCAGCCGGGAGCCGCGTCGCAGCCCTGCACCCCCCGGGTGAAGGGGGCCCGGCCGGGCCAGCCGGCGCCGGGATGGGGGTCGGGCAGATCCGCCCGCGTGTAGAGCGGCGGGATCTCGATCCCTTCCAGGGTCCGGGTCACCAGCTTCTTGGCGAAGGGGGCGCCGGCGAGGTCCCTGTCGACCAGGGTGCGCCACTGCTCGAGGCTCGGGGACGGGAAAGTCGGCGGGACGGCGGGGTCGTGGGCTGACATCTCGAGACTCCCGGTCGATGGTCAAAACCACTTTGTTTTCAACGGGCTGCACCGGTTGGTTTCGTGCGGTCCCTCAACCGGGCAACGTTAGGCAGTGACCTGTTAAATCGCAAACACAAGGTTGGGGGCACCCGACCGGCCGGACTCGGACATCGGGGCGATGGGGTGGGTGTGGCGGGCGTTCAGCCCTCGGCGGCGTCCTTCCTGAGCACAGGCGTGGCCGGACCCCGTTCGGTCTGGGCGGTCGGCGGGGGCTGGTCCGAGGCGGCGGCGCGGCCTTCGGCCACCTCGTCCTCGACGAAAGCCGTCAAGCGGTCGAGGTGGGCGGTGATCTGGGCCAGCTCCTCGGCGAGGCGCGCACGGGACGCCTCGTCCAGGTCGAGGGCCGCCAAGGCTGCCAGCCGGCGTTCCTGATCCTGGTCCATGCTGCCTCCTGGGCTGGGATCCGTATGCTGCCGGGGCGACCGGTCCGCCCCCCGCCGACGGCCCGGGGTTGGGGCCGACGACCGATGTGTCGTAAGATGGGGTCATCCTAACCGATCCCGGTCCCGGAAGGAAGAGCGAGTCCGTGCTCCTTCGGCTCCCCCACCCCAGGCGGTCCGCCTCCCTGCTGGCCGCCCTCGCCACCGCGGCGACGGCCGCGGCGGCGGTCCCGGCTCCCACGCCGGAACCGCCACCCGAGGCCGCCTATTGGGAGCGGCCCGGCTGGCCGGCGGGGCTGCCGGCCGTCGTGGAGCTGGCGCCCCGCGCCGACGACCGTGGCTACGACGTCCTGCACTACGATCTGGACCTGCGCCTGGACCCGACCGCCGGCAGCGTCGCCGGCAGCGTGGAGCTGACCCTGGCCTTCCCGGCCGGCCGACCGCCCGACACGCTGGTCATCGACCTGGACGAACCGCTGGCTGTGGACGCCGTCGACTGGGACCAGTCGCCGACGACCCTGGCGCGCGCGGGCGAGGAGCTGCGCATCGCGGCCCCGGCCGGGGCCGCCGCCGGGGCCGTGGTGCGGATCGCCTACCATGGCCTGCCTCAACGCCACGGCGCCTACTCGGCGGGCATGCTGTTCCGCGTGCAGGGCGACTCCCCGCTGGTCCCGATCGGCCCGACGGTCCTGACCATGAGCGAGCCCTGGTCGGCCCACGCCTGGTGGCCCTGCAAGGACCACCCGGCCGACAAGGCCACGGTGCGCCTGGCGCTGACGGTGCCGGATTCGCTCACCGCCGTGTCCAACGGCCGGCTCGTGGCCGACGAGACCGCGGAGCCCGGGTGGCGCCGCACCGTCTGGGAAACCGGTTACCCGACCTCCACCTACCTGATCGCGGTGCACGTGGCTGGCTACGTCGCCTGGGAGGAGGCCTGCGACCTGGCCGGCGGCCCGCTGCCGCTGACCTTCCACGTCTTCCCGCGGCACGAGGCGGCGGCGCGCTACGATCTGGCGCCCACCTGCGACATGCTCGGCTTCCTCGAGGACCTGGTCGGACCGTACCCGTTCGCCGACGAACGCTACGGCCAGGTCGAGTTCAAGTGGGGCGGCGCCATGGAGCACCAGACCTGCACGAGCCTGGGCAGCGTCGTGCTGCGGGGGGACGGGCGCTTCCGCAACGTGGTCCTGCACGAGATGGCGCACCACTGGTTCGGCGACCTGGTGACGCCGGCGGATTGGCCCGACGTCTGGTTGAACGAAGGGTTCGCGACCTACTGCGAAGCGCTCTGGCTGGAGCACGAGGAAGGTCCGGCCGCGATGCGCCGGCGCTTGGCGTCCATCGGGCCCGGCCAACACCCGTCCCTGTTCGAAGGCGAAGGTCTGCTGGCCGATCCCGAACCCGTCCTGCCCAACCTCCTGGTCTACCACAAGGGCGCCTGGGTGCTGCACATGCTGCGCGGAGCCCTGGGCGACGCTGCCTTCCGCGCCTTCCTGCGCGACTGGGTCGGTTCGCCGCAGCGGGCCTACGCCCACGCCACCACCGCCGACCTCGTCCGCGTCGTCGGCGAGCACGCCGCCTTCGACGCCGCCGCCTTCCTGGAGCCCTGGCTGCACACCGACGCGGTCCCCTACCTGTCGTGGACGGCCAGCCCCGAGCCGACCTCCGACGGCGGCACGCGCGTGACCGTCGCCCTGCGCCAGCTCCAGCGCCGGCCCTTCCAGCTGGCCGTGCCGCTGCGGCTGCTGACCGACCGCGCCGAACTCGACACGACCGTGTGGCTGCGTACGTCGCGGCAGAGCTGGACCTTCGACCTGCCCGGGGACTGGAAGGGGCTGGAGGTGGACCCCGACGGCTGGGTGCTGATGGCGCGCCGGCCC
>DYDD01000288.1:3009-3419 GCA_020718045.1 Fibrobacter sp.
CGGGCCGGTCGCGGTGGAACTCGTCGACGCGGCCGGGCGGCGACGCGGTCGCTGGCAGCTGGGCGAACTGGTCGCCCGCGACGAACCCTACCCCTGGCGCTGGCGGGGCGAGGACGGGAGCGGGCGACCGGTCCCGGCCGGCGTCTACTGGCTCTCGGTGAACGGAGGCGGCGGGCGCAGCGCCGCCAAGGTCGTGCTGATTCGCTAGGCCCTGGCTGAGAAAGTGTCCCTACCCAGGCTGTGATGCGACTCGGATCCGCACATCCCGTGGTGACAGGGGAGTAAACGTCCGACCCCGCGCGTATTCCCCTACCCCTGATTCCGCCTCATGATGCGTCCTCCCCAACCGGAGGTGCCTTCATGCCGACCCGTCGCCGCACGCCCGCCGAGATCTCCAAGATCGTCACCCA
>DYDD01000031.1:0-7626 GCA_020718045.1 Fibrobacter sp.
AACAGCTCGTACGGATCGGCGGCGCGCTTGCCGACGACGTCCACTGTGGGGCCGTACGGGTAGGTGACGCTGATCACGGCCACGCCGGAGGCGTTCGTCGCCACGACGGCCGACGTGTAGCCCAGGCCCTCGGCCCAGACGTCCAGGCCGACGATCGGGGTGATGCCGTCCTCTTCGTAGACCATCACGGTCACCGGGGTCGTCACGTTGGCGTCGATGGCCGACGGGACGATCGAGACCACGGCCGGCACGATGACCGGCACGTCGACGATGTAGGGTTCGAGGTTCTGCATCATCACGACCAGGTGCGCCGTGCCCGGCGTCAGGAGCCCGCTCAGGTCCAGGACCGCCGAGCCGGTGACACCGACCGTGCCGGCGGCCATCAGCACGCCGTTCTGGGTCAGGCCGACGTAGCTGCCGGGGGCGGCGTCGAGGGCGAAGGTCACGGCGTTGGTGAACAGCGTCGGCACGTGGCTGACGGGGTTCGCGCCGGGCACGCCCATGTAGGTCGAGAGCGACGGGTCGCCCATCAGGTTGTAGATGTTCCAGTAGTAGGTGATGCGGGTGGAGCCGGACTGGGATACGGCCAGGTTGCCGCAGAAGTTGACCGCGTCGTTGGTCACGTACCACTGCGTCATGGCTTCGCCGTGGTCGTGGAATACGCCGTCGTAGGCGCCCAGGCCCGTGCTCGCGTACGGCCAGGCGGTGCCGTCAATCTGGCTGGAGGCGTGGTAGCCGACGCCCCACCAGTAGTCCTCGTCCCAGTAGGTCGAGTTGGAGGCGCCGATGTAGCCTACGGCGCCCTTGTTCGGGGCGCGGATCATGGTCTCGCCGAAGCACTCGGCGTAGTCGTAGGTCGAGGTCAGGCAGCAGTTGCCGACGGCCAGGAAGTACTTCCCGGCGTTGGTCATGCTGTTGACGTTGGCCTGGGTCATCGAGGGGTCGGCCCAGCTGGTCTCGCTGCCGTGCGCCGTGTAGTTGATGAACGACACGCCGTCGTTGCAGGTCTGGATGATCGCCGCCGCGGCGCCCGCGCCGTCGGAGGCCGGGTACAGCCAGGTGTTGCTGGTGATGCCGTGGGCCGCGTTGAAGTAGTGCTCGGTGCCGTAGTTGATCTGGCCGTTGCCGTAGGTGGGCGCATAGCCGGCGTCCACGCCGGCGATCATGGTCACCTCGGCCAGGTAGCCGGGATCCGGCATGGTGAACTGGTCGTACATCATCGTCTTGTCCAGGATGGCCTGGAGCTGCGCGCTGTTGGTGGCCGAGAAGCGGCCGTAGTACATCTCGGGGTAGAGGTCGCCGTCCACCGAGCAGTACGGGCGGTCGCTAGCGTCTCCGGCCTGGTCGAACGTCGGGCACTGCGCGACGTCGCCCACGAAGATCACGAAGCTCGGCGCCGGCAGCTCGGGCGTGCCGGCGTTGTAGAGGCCGAGCAGGTAGGCCTGGATCGACGTCGTGGTCGAGCCGACCTCGGGGGTGCCGATCACGCCGACGACGACATGGAAGCCGCGCTCGGTCTTCCACTGGACGAAGCTGGAGAGCTGGGCCTCGAACATCGCCGGGGTGATGATGACCATCGTCACGACGTCGCGCACGACGTCGGGATTGTCATCGTGGACCGTCTTGGCGCCGTCGAGCATCCCGTAGACGGAGGCGAAGAACGGGCTGTTGGTGCTGGCGGCGCGGTAATCCTGGGCGGACTTGTCGGCGCCGTCGAAGACCACACGGAACTCGATCTGGTCGTGGACGACGATCTCGTTGGTGCGGGGCAGGTACTCCACCGGGGAGACCTCGAGACGGCCCACGCCGTGCGCGCGCAGCACGCCCAGGTCGACGACCTTCACCAGCTCGCGGCTCACCTTGTCGGTGTCGTAGGCGGTGCGGTCGTAGACGAAGGGCAGCGCGCTGAGGTCGGCGCTCTTGCTGACGCTGGGCTGGACCGGCATCAGCGGGCTGTCGATGCCGAAGTCCGCGAGCTTGAGGGTGCGGCTGGAGACCGACACCACCTCGACGCGCGCGCGCGCGCCGGCAGGCAGGGCGATCAGCCGGTTCATCATGGGCAACTCGGGCGTCCCCTCCACCATCGAGCTGTGGAAGCCGGGGATCGCCAGACGGGTGAAGTCACCCGCCTTGGTCGCCACGTCCAGGGCGGACAGCTCGCCGATCGAAATCTGGTAGCTCAGCGCGTCGCCGCGCTGGTCGACCAGTTGCATGGCGTTGGGTCCGTCCTTGACGGGGATGGTGCCGGTCGCGCCGAGGGCCGCCGAAGCGACCAAGGCGACGACGGCCGTCGTCAAGAGCATCAACTTCAAACGCATGACTGTGGTCCTTTCCCGAGGGTTTCTGCGAGACGTGTCAAGTTAGGACTCGCAACGAATTGAGTGGAAAGGAATCGACCTAACCATGGCGGGGCATCTATTGTAGCATGGTCTCGGCATTTCCCTAGTGATAAATGACAATCGATCAGCAAACATCACATGGTAAATCAAGATATAACATATCTTTATTGCGGTGATTTTGGATATCATTTCCCGTAACGCGCGGACGCCCAGCGCGTTGACGATCACCTGCCCATCTTGTAGGATTGTGGATAGTCGGCCTCCGCCAGAAGCTCAACGTTGGGATCCGCCATGGCTCCGCGGCATCACCCGGCCATCGTCTCGGCATTGCTGCTGACCCTGGTCTGCTGCTGGTCCTGCGGGCGCGAGGCGCCCGTCGGCGAGTTGCGGGTGGTCTCCACGCCCGCCGGCGCCGCCGTCCTGGTCGACGGCGTCGCGACCGGCGCCACGACCCCCGCCTCCCTGCTGCTGGGCGTCGGCCCGCACCGGGTCGCCGTGTCGCTGGCGGGCCACCTGGTCACCCCAGCGGTCCGCGACGTCCCGGTGACCGCGGGCGAGCTCGCGACGGCCGAGTTCGCGCTGGCCGCCCTGGGCTCCTTGACGGTGACGTCGGACCCGGCCGGCGCCGCGATCCTGGTCGACGGGATCGACAGCGGGTACGCGACGCCGAGCACGTTCGATCTGGTGGTCGGAGAGCACACGTTGGAACTGGTGCTGCCCGGCTTCGCCGACCCCGCGGGCAGCCACCTGGTGGACGTGCTGGTCGCCGCCACCCCCCCTCTCGACGTGTCGCTGCAACCCGCCGGCGGTCTGGAGGTCGTATCGACCCCGGCCGGCGCCGACATCCTCCTGGACCGCGCGCCCACCGGCCGGGTCACGCCCTGGATCTTCAACCTGCCCGTCGGGGAGCACGTCGTGCGCGTCGCGCGCGACCAGCACCTCGTCGCGCCCGATTCCCTCACCGTCGCCGTGGCCGCCGGCGACACCGTCACCGCCGGCTTCGCGCTCACCCCCGTCGGCGACACCGGCACGCTGGCGGTGACCTCGCTGCCGCCGGGAGCCGAGGTGTGGCTGGACGGCGAGCCGACCGGCGCGGTCACCCCCTGCTCGTTCACGCGCCCGGCGGGGAGCGTCGAGGTCGCGGTCGCGCTGGCCGGCTTCCGCGCGCCCGTCCCGCTGGTGCGGACCGTCGCGGCCGGCGGTTCGTCCGCCGCCGACTTCGCGCTGACCGCCCGCAAGGTGGTGCTGTTCGAGACGGCCTCGGCCGTCAACTGCGAGGGCTGCCCGGCCATGAACGCCATGCTGAACAACCTCGAGGTCATCGGCGGCTACGGGCACGACCGCGTCGTGAGCATCAAGTACAGCGAGCCCATCGGCGGCTACGACCCGCACTACGCCGCCAACCCCGCCGGCAACATGGGCCGGCTGTCCTTCTACCAGGCCAGCACGACCTGGGACTGGGCCTGCCCTTCGCTCTTCTTCGAGGGCGACCTGGTGGTCGAGCCCCACGGCTACCCCGGCTACGGGGAGATGGTGGGGCTGCTCGACGCGGCGCTGGCGGAGGATCCGGGCTTCGCCGTGGTGGTCGAGGTGGCCGACTTCCACGCGGCCAGCCTCGAGGTGACCGTCACGGTGACGGCCGCGCGCGCGGTGTCCTCCACGCAGCCGCAGCTCCACCTGGCGATCGTGGAGAACCCCGTGGTCTACGCGACGCCGCCGGGCAGCTACGGCGAGACGGTCTTCCACTGGGTCATGCGCGAGTTCGCGACGCTCCCGACCGCGCCGCTGCCGCTGGCGGCCGGCGAGTCGCGCACGTACCAGGCTTCGATCCCCTTCGTCCCGAGCTGGGTCGCCGCCAACCTGGCCGCGATCGCCTTCGTCCAGGACGAGACCACCCTGGAGATCCTGCAGGCCGGCGCGGCTTTCGACCCGCCGGCGTCGCGGCGAACGACCGCCGGGAGGAACCGCCCTTGAAACACACCACGGCCGCCGTCGCCCTGATCACCCTGGCCGCGGCCGCCGCCGCCGCCCACCCGATCCCACGCACGGTCCTGCTGGAGACGTTCACCAACGTCAGCTGCGCCGGCTGCGCGACCGCCAACCCCGTCACGGCCCAGGCCATGGCCGACCGCGGGCGGCACGAGCTGCTCAACGTGCAGTACCACGTCAACTGGCCGCAGCCCGCCGACCCCTTCTACCTCGTGGCGCCCGCGGAGATCTGGGGCCGCGTCCAGGCCTACGGCCTGCAGAACGTGCCGGAACTGTTCACCTGCGGCGCGAACGCGCCGGCGCCCGGGGACGCCGCGGCGCTGGCCGCCGCCGTGGACGCGGCGCGCGACCGGCTGTCCTCCCTGCGCGTGGTCGTGGCCTCGCAGTGGAACGGCACGACCCAGGTGACGGCCGTCGTGGGCGTCAAGGCCGTGGCCGCACCGCCGGACGGCGTCTTGACGCTGCGTGTGGCCGTGGTCGACGAGCTTGAGACGTTCGCCTCGCCGCCGGGCGACAACGGCGAGACCGCGTTCCACTGGGCGCTGCGCGACCTGGCCCCGACCGACGCCGGGACCGCCTTCACGATCCAGGCGGGCGATTCGCTGGTCTTCCAGCTACCCGTCGCCGTTGCGCCGGCGTGGTACGACACCGACCTGCGCCTGGTCGCCTGGGTCCAGGACGACGCCACCCGCGAGATCCTGCAGTCCGGCAGCGACCTGCCGCGCAGCGGCTACGCCGCGGCCTACTACTCCGACCGCTACGCCGCCGTCTCCCCGACCGGCACGCTGATCCGCATGGAAGGCTGGCTCGAGAACCTCGGCCTGCAGCCCGACACCTACGACATCCACCTGGACGCCGCGACGCCGGGCTGGTCGGTCTCGGCCTGCGTGGGCAGCACCTGCTACCCGCCCTGGGTGACGGACGTCGTCGCCACCATGGCCGCGGGGACCGAGCAGCACGTCGGCGTGAACGTGCTGCCTTCGACCGCCGGCGCGACGGGCGAGGTCACCGTCACCGTCACCAGCCGCGGCGACGCCGCCATCGCCTTCACCCGCACGTTCCGCGTGATCACACCGGGCGCGGCGGTCCTGGTCGTCGACGGCGATCCGGCGCACCCCTACCTGCCCTACTTCACGGCCGCCGTGGGTGCGGCCGGCCGCACCTGGACGGACTGGGATCGCGTCGCGTTCGGGCTGCCCACGGCCGCCGACCTGTCCTGGTTCGACGTCGTGGTCTGGAACGCCGGCCTCTCCCTGCCCGCCCTGCCGGCCGCCGACCGCGACGTCCTGGAAGCCCACCTCGACGCCGGCGGCGAGTTGCTGCTCTCGGGGCAGGACCTCGCCTTCGGCCTCTGCGATCCCGGCAGCCCCGACGGCGGTCCGGAAGCGCAAGCGTGGTACGAGTCGGCCACGGGCGCCTCCTTCGTCGCCGACGACTCGTACGACACCTCCCTGACCGGAGTCGCCGGCGACCCGATCGGCGCCGGTCTGGCCTTCGCCATCTCCGGCGGGGACGGCGCCGACAACCAGGACTACCCGGACGAGTTGGCCGCGGCGCCGAACGCCCGCGCCTGCCTGCTCTACGCGCCCGGCCGGGCCGCCGCCGTGCGCTTCGGGCGCGACGCCGCCCGCATCGTCACCCTGGGCTTCGGCTTCGAGGGTGTGGCCACCGCCGCCCAGCGCACCACGCTGATGGATCGGATCCTGGACTGGCTGCAGGACACGACGGTCGCCGCCCCGGCGACCCCGACGACCGCGGCCATCGCGGCGGCGGACGCCCACCCGAACCCCTTCAACCCGTCCACGACGCTGCGCTTCACGCTGGGCGGGGACGCGCCCGCCGTGCCGGTGTCGGTCGTCATCCACGATGTGGAGGGCCGCCGCGTGCGCACGCTCTGGCGTGGACCTCTGGCGCCCGGCGACCGCACACTGGCCTGGGACGGCGCGGACGACCGCGGCGCACCGGTGGCCGGCGGCCTGTACCTGGCCGTGGTGCGGACGGACGAGGCGACGGCCACGATCAAATTGACGCTCGTGAGATGAGATCGTCCGACTGAGATCCCGCTGGCAACGGCCCCCGCACGACGAAGGGACCCTGCGACATGGCCCTGCACCACCGGTTGCCGCTCCGGCCGGCGCGCCTGCTGCCGGCCGTCCTGCTGTCGGCGCTGCTGACGGCCGCCGTCGCGCGCGGCGCCGAGCGTGCCGTCCCCGACTGGACCCTGAACGACCTCCAGGGCCGGCCCGTGAGCTTCCACGACGCGCTCGACCGCGGACCCGTGCTGGTCTCCTTCTGGGCCCTGTGGTGCGGCCCCTGCCTGAAGGAGCTGGGCCACCTGTCGCAGCTCGCCGCCGACACGCGCGGCGAGCTGACCATCCTGGCGGTGAACGTCGATTCGCCGCGCAGCGTGCACAAGGTGGCCCCCTGGGTGGCGGCCCAGGGCTACGACAACCTGGTCGTCGTGCTGGACACCGGCGGTGACGTCCAGCGCCTGATGCAGGTCGGCGGCACCATGCCGCTGCTGCTGCTCCACGACGCGGCCGGGCGCGAGGTCTACCGCCACACGGGCTACCGCGAGGGCGACGAGCTGCGCCTGCGGGCCGAGGTGACGCGCCTGCTGACCCCGGACGCCGCCGGCGACGTGGTCTGCGAGCACGCGGCCCCCGCCGGCAACGACGCCGGCGCGACCCGGATCGCCGACCGCCTGGAGTACTCCTACAGCACCGAGACGCAGCGCGAGATCGTCGAGAACTGGCTCGACGTGGTCCACTCGCGCGGCCGGTTCTCCGTCGGCGCGCTGCTGGACGCCCGCCAGCCCGCCGAGGAGGGCGACCGCGGCAACGAGCTGCGCCACCGCTTCGCGCAGTACCGCGGCCGCGTCGTCGAGGCGCGGGCCGGTCACTTCTACGGCATGTTCGGGCGCGGGCTGCTGTTCGCTGCCCACGAGGACCGCACGCTGCGCACCGACACGGCGCTGGACGGCCTGCTGGTCCGCGCGCGAGGCGAACGCTGGCGCGCCGCCGCCTTCACCGGCGCCCCGCGCTCGCTGGACCTGGACGTGCGCGGGCTCGACGTCGAGGCCGACCCGTGCGCGGGCGTCGGTCTGGGCGGCACGGTGCTGACCTGGTCGGGGCCGGCGACCCCGGTGCACGAGGGCGCCCTGCTGCGCGACTACGCCCTGTCCGGACGGGCCTCGCTGGCGCGCGCCGGCGCCAACCTCTACGCGGAGTTCGGGGCCAAGCGCGCCTGGGTCGACGGCGGGACCGGCGCCTGGCGGGAGGACTGGGGGCACGGCCTG
>DYDD01000031.1:7651-18065 GCA_020718045.1 Fibrobacter sp.
GACCGCTGGGCTTGTCGTGCGAGGTCATGGACTTCGAGCGCTTCACCGTGCTCGACCAGGCGGACGGGCGCACGTCGCTGAACAACCCGCCGTCGCTGACGCGCGAGCACCTCTACACGCTGCTGAACCGCAACCCCTACCTGCGCGACGCCGACGACGAACGCGGCTGGCAGGCCGAGGCCAGCTGGACCGGCCCCGCCGGCTGGAGCGCCCTCGGCAACGCCAGCCGCCTCGAGAGCCAGGCGGGCGTGCGCCACTTCCGCGAGCGCTACCTCCAGGTCCAGCGGGAGTCGTGGGGGCCGTTCCTCGTGCGCGCCGGGCTCGACCGGCGCGACGTCCGCAGCAAGGGCCTGCAACGCGACGAGACCTTCACCACGCTGGTCGCCGAGACGGTCTGGCACGCCACGGACCGCGACTCCTGGTCGCTGAAGGCGGAGCACCAGCACGCCGAGGACACCGGCACCGAATACGGCGGCCTGGGCGCCTACGACCGGCGGTTCTTCACGCTGGAGTTCGCGCGCTCGCCGCGCTGGACGTTGACCGCCATGCTCGAGACGAACAACAAGTACGCCTCCCAGCGCGAGTTCCTGGAGGAGGCCGGCCCCTACCCCGCCGCGCAGGTGGGCTGGGCGCCGACCGAGGGTTCCCTGGTGACGCTGTGGGCCGGGGAGCGGCTGGGCGGGTACATCTGCGCGGGGGGGGTCTGCAAGTACGAGCCGGCCTTCACGGGCGTCGAACTGTACGCCTCGTTCCGGCTCGACCCCTGACGGCGGGCGCTAGCGCCGACGACGCCTGGCCAGGTACATCTCGAATACGCCCAGCACGACGACCAGGACCGACGCCAGCAAGAACATGCGCAGCCCCGGGCCCGGCTTCACCGACGCCACGTCGAACAGGCCCAGGAAGCTGACGCTCGCGCCCCGGATCATCCGGAAGGCGGCGCCCGCCACGAAGCACATCACCACGCCGGTGAGCAGGTGCACGAAGGCGGCGATGTCGCGGCGGTTGGTCCGGGTGGCGACCGTGACCGAGGCGGCCACCATGCCGGCCAGCGTGACCGCCAGCAGCATGGCCGCATCGGGGCTGCGCGAGATCCGCCAGACCGCGAAGGCCCGGCCGCTCGCCCAGGGCAGGGTCAGCGAATAGGTCGCCAGCAGGAACGACGGGATCAGGCCCAGCAGCGGCAGCAGCGCGACCTGTCGGCGAGTGGCGCGACCGACCCTGGCCGCTCCCCTGACGAGACGCTCACGCATGGCTCGACCTCACGTTGCCGCCTTCATCTTCACCGTCGGAACCGGATCCCGCACCACGACCGTCCCGGCGATCCGGTCATGGATCGTCTGGCGGTTGGGATGCCAGGCCGCCTCGAGGAAACCCAGCATGGCCGTCGCCGCGCTGGCGCTGTAGCCGCCGGCGCGGCCGAAACAGTCCCACCACGACAGCGGGCGCCCGTCCAGGCGCACCACCCGGGTGCGCGCCAGCAGCTTCCCCGCCGTGCGCCCGCGGCCCAGGCGCGTCGCCGCCGTGAACCAGGCGACGAACAGGAACCCCACGTTGTACAGGTTCGCCATGCCGCCCATCAGGGCGTCGGTGCCGAGCTGGAGCCGACGGCCCTCGGGCGTGGCGACGATCTTCGAGGCGCCGACGACGACCGTCAAGTTCGTGTCGTCAGCTTCGGGATTCAGGTGCGTCCACAGCGCGGCGGGTCCGCCGCCGTCCAGGACGGCCCGCGCCTCGTCGTCCAGCAGGCCGGGGTCCCGCACGACCATGATCGACAGGAACCGCCCCCCGACATCGGCATAGCGCGCGGGGCGCTCGGCCTCCGGCGCGGCGCGGGCCGCCCGCAGGTCGGCGAACAGGCGCCCATCGCTGCGATGGAAGCTCAGCGCCGTCAACCCGACGAACAGCACGACGATCAGGACGCCGACCAACGCCAGATCGATGATGAATGCGACCGCGCGCCGCCGGAACGAGGCCAGGGGCCGCCCGAGCAGCGCCGACTCGATCCGGTAGGGTTCGTCGGTCACCATGCGCCGGCGTTCGCGCAGGCTGGGCATCCGGACCTCCCCGTCAGCGGACGATCGCGAACTTCAGGACGGACGACGACGCCTCGCCGTTGAGGCGCGCCCAGTAGACGCCGGAGGGCACGGCGCGGCCCTCGTCGTCCCGGCCGTTCCACAGCTCCTCGCGCTCCAGCAGCGACGACCCGACGGCGTCGACGTCGCGGCGGTGCAGGCGGCGCCCGGCCGCGTCGAAGATCTCCAGCTCGAGGACCGCCGCCTCCTGCTGCAGGTAGACCAGGGCGACCACCCCGTTGAAGGACGGGTTCGGGTAGGAGCGCAGCAGGCGCAGCGGATCCGCGGTCGCGGCGACCTCCCGCCAGGCGACCCACCCCAGGGGGTCGAGCGCGGCGGACTGCACCGCGGTGGTGAAGTCGAAGCTCTGCGTCGTCTCCGACCCGACCAGGCGCAGCGCGCGCCACTCCTCGCCCGCCTCGGTCGTCACCCGCACCGGGTAGAGGTTGTCGAAGGCCACGCCGCTGCGGTCGCGCAGCCGGACCTGCAGGCGCGTGCCGGCGCCGGCGGTGCCGTCCGTCGTCAGGGACGTGAACTCCAGGTGCGGGACCGTCGTGGCCTCCAGCCAGGGGGTGAAGAAGCCCGTGAGGTCCTCGTCGGCGTGCTCGGAGGCGAGGTCGACGAACATGCCGGTGTCCACCACGCCGTGCAGGCGCGCGGACGAGGTCCAATCGGCCAGCAGGGCGAAGAAATCGGCGTCCCCCATCCTCCCGCGCAGCATGTGCAGGATCCAGGCCCCCTTGTCGTAGACGACCTGGTCGAGGATCGGGAAGGGGTCGTAGACGGGCGTCTCGCCGATCCAGTCCGTCGACCAGCGCTTGGCGCGGATCCAGGGAAAATACCCGTCCTCGCCGTCGGGGGCCAGCCCGTGCAGGTGCTCCTCCCAGAGGGCCTCGGCGTAGGTGGCGAAGCCTTCGTTGAGCCAGATGTCCTGCCAACCGCGGGGCGTGAGCGCGTCGCCGAACCACTGGTGGGCCAGTTCGTGGACCATGATCCAATCGTAGTGGTTGTTGCCGCGGATCAGGTTGCGGCCGTAGCTCGTCACGGTCTGGTGCTCCATCGCGCCCGAGTTCATGTTCAGGAATTCCGCGTGGCCGTACTTCTCGTCGGCGAACGGGTAGCGCCCGACGAGGCCCTCCATGACGTCGATCATGTCGCACAGGGGCGCGAAGTCGACCTGGGCGGCGGTCACGTCGTCGGGGTGGACCCAGTGGCGCAGCGGCACGCTGCCGGCGCCGGTCGAGCACAGGCTGCCGAAGTCGGCGTAGGCGCTCAGGGCCACCGACACCAGGTAGGTGGCGATGGGGTGGTCCTCACGCCAGATCCGGGTGAGCGTGCCGTCGCCGTGGTCGATCTCGTCCGCGAGGCTGCCGTTGGACACCGCGACGAGGTGGTCGGGGGCCGTGATCTCCACGCGGCAGCGGGCCTTGTCGTCGGAGCGGTCCTTGCAGGGCCACCAGGTGCGGGCCGCGTCGGGCTGGCTCATGCTCGAGATGATCGGGTCGGTGTCCTCGGGGTAGTCCCAGTACCAGAGGCTCAGCCCCTCGCGGATGCGCAGCGGCAACGCGTTGCCGAAGGACACCACGACGCTGTCGACCGCCGCCTCGCGCTTGCCGGCGGTCGTGATGCGCAGTGCGCCGCCCGCCTGGACGAAGGGTAGCGCCGTCTCGCCGTCGGTAACGCCGGCGACCACCGGGCCGACGCAGTCCAGGACCACTTCCCCGGCGAACGGCAACCGCGGCACGTAGGTGACGGTGACGACGCCCTGGTAGGTCGCAGCGGCGGGATCCAGCGTCAACTGCAGGCGGTAGTCGCGCACGTCGTAGTCGTCGCCCACGAGCGAGGACTTGTCGCCGACGGCGCCGGCCGTCGTCAGGCCGGCCTTGGCGCGCGCCAGGCAGCCGGGATCGGCGGCGGCAGGCGACGGCGAGGCCGGAGCCGGACGGGGCGGCAGGACGGACAGGGCCAGCAGGGCCGCCGCGCAGACGGGGACCGCGGACCAGCAACGACGTCGGGACATGGCGTCCTCCGGGGCAGGGGGGGTGGATGTCCGGGAAGATACCCCGGCGGCGGGACGGGGACAACCCCCATCCCGGCCGCGGGGGAGACGCGGATCAGCGGTCGTCGTGGGTGTGGGTCAGGATGCGCCCGCCGGCCGGCACCGAGGCCACGACCCAGCAGCCGCCGCCGATCACGGCGCCGCGGCCGACGACGGTCTCGCCGCCCAGGATGGTGGCGTTGGCGTAGATCGTCACGTCGTCCTCGATGGTCGGGTGGCGGCGGCCACCCTTGGCCAGCGAGCCGTCGGGAGCGCGCTTGAAGCTCAGGGCGCCGAGGGTGACGCCCTGGTAGATCTTCACGCGGGCGCCGATGCGCGTGGTCTCGCCCACGACCACGCCGGTGCCGTGGTCGATGAAGAAGTGCGGGCCGATCGTCGCCCCGGGGTGGATGTCCACGCCGGTGCGGGCGTGCGCCCATTCGCTCATCAGCCGCGGCACGATCGGCACGCCCGCCTCCTGCAGCGGGTGCGCCAGGCGGTGCACGGCGATGGCCAGCAGGCCGGGGTAGCAGAGGATGACCTCGTCGCGCCCGGTGGCGGCGGGGTCGCCCAGGAAGGCGGCCTCGACGTCGGTGCGCACCAGGCTGCGGATCCCGGGCAGCCGACCGAGGTACGCCAGCGCCAGGCTCTCGGCGGCGGAGGGGATGTCCGCCAGCGGATCCGCGTCGGACAGGGGCAGCGGCTGCGGCGTGTGGACGCCCTCGCGGGCGCAGAAGGCGAGCGTGCCGCCGAGGATCTCCGCGAGCGCGTCGTAGACGGCGTCGATCTTCGCGGCGACGAAGGTCTCGAGGCAGGCGCGCGCCCCCAGCCGGCCGCCGAAGTAGCCCGGGAACACGATCGTCAGCAGGTCCTGCAGCACCGCCTCCACCCGCGCGAACGAGGGCAGTTCGGCATCGCCGGCGCGGTTGATGCCGCCGGCGGACTGGTAGTCGGCGGCGAGCTCGCGGGCGAGGTCCTGGAGGCGGCCGGAGCAGCGCGGGTCCCTGGGGTTCATTTCGAGCCTCCGTGTCGGCGTTCAGTCGCCGAGCAGGTCGCGGTACAGGTCGGACGTGAGGTAGCGTTCGCCGAAGCTCGGGATCACCACGACCAGGCGCTTGCCGGCGCTCTCGGGCCGCGCGGCCACCGCCAGGGCCGCGTGCAGGGCGGCGCCGGACGAGATGCCGACGAACAGGCCCTCCTCGCGCGCCGCGCGGCGGGCCATGGCCATGGCCTCGTCGTTGGTCACCCGGATCACCTCGTCGATCAGCGCGGTGTCGAGGATCGAGGGCACGAAGCCGGCGCCGAGGCCCTGGATCTTGTGCGGGCCGGGCGCCCCCCCGGAGAGGACCGGCGAATCGGCGGGCTCCACGGCCACGGCGCGGAAGCCGGGCCGGCGCGCCTTCAGCACCGAAGCGACGCCGGTCAGGGTGCCGCCGGTGCCCACACCCGAGATCAGCGCGTCCACCTCGCCGCCGGTGTCGCGCCAGATCTCCTCGGCCGTCGTGCGGCGGTGGACCTCCGGGTTGGCCGGGTTCTCGAACTGCTGGGGCATGAACGCGCCCGGCCGCTCGGCCAGCAGCTCCCCCGCGCGCGCGATGGCGCCCTTCATGCCCGCGGCCGCCGGCGTCAACACGAGCTCGGCGCCGAGCGCCCGCATGATGGCGCGCCGTTCGCGGGACATGCTCTCGGGCATCGTCAGGGTCAGCCGGTAGCCCTTGGCGGCGCAGACGAAGGCCAGGCCGATGCCGGTGTTGCCGGACGTCGGCTCGATGATCTCCCCGCCCGGCGCCAGCAGGCCGTCGCGCTCGGCTGCCTCGATCATGGACTTGCCGATGCGGTCCTTGACGCTGGCCATGGGGTTGAAGAACTCGAGCTTGGCCACCAGGTCGGCGGCGGTCGTGTTCAGGCGGGGCAGACGGACCAGGGGCGTGTTGCCCACCAGGTCCAGCACGCTGTCGCGGATGCCGGTCGTCATCTCGGATCTCCTTCCGGGCGGGACGGCCGCCGGAACCGGCGGCGCCCCGTTACGCCATGGTATCCACACGGACGGGCGGCGGCCACCGTAGCCGCCCGCCGGGGGCCCCGGTCGGCGTCGAGCGGCGTCGAGCGGCGTCGAGCGGCGTCGAAGAGCATCCGGCTTGCCAGGAGCGCGGAATGTGAGACATTATCGAGTGTCCCGCCGCCGCCGGGAACCCGGTGCGGCGGCGACGGGTACATACCAGGATCACGCGCGTTCCCGACCCCCGACCCAAGGATCGGCCACGATCATGACCATGCTACGCCGCCTCTCCCTGCGCCGGCTCGCCGGGCTGGCCCTGCTGGCCGTCATGCCAGCCATCGCCCACGCCGCAGCCAAGGTCTCGATCATGCCGCCGGAGATCGACTTCGGCCGCCTCGAACAGAACGAGGCCCGGACCGCCTCCCTGGTCGTCCGCAACGATGGCGACATGGTGCTGGACATCATCAACGTGGAGAGCACCTGCGGCTGCACCGTGGCCAAGCCGGGCCGCGACTCCCTGTCGCCCGGGGAGAGCACGACGATCGAGGTGACGTTCAGCAGCAAGGACTTCCAGGGTCCCCAGCACAAGATCGTGTCGGTCCAGACGAACGACCCGGTCCGCACCGTCATCGAGATCCCGATCCTGGCCGAGGTGCACGCGCCGTTGGCCGTGCTGCCCGTCGACAAGGCGGTCACCTTCGGACGGGTGCCGCTGGGGCAGGGCGCCGAGCAGGTCGTCGAGTTCAGCACCGCCGATTTGCCGACGTTGAACGTCGAAGTGATCAAGACGCGGGCCGACCTGTTCACGATCGAGGTGACGCCGGGCGCCGCGGCGAACGCGAAGCGCGCCACGATCCACCTGCGCAAGGACGCCCCCTCGGGCCAGATCCGCGAACTCGTCACCTTCCACACGAACGTGCCGCAGCGCTCGCAGATCGACATCTCGGTCACCGGCGCGGTCCTGGCGCCCGTGGTGCTCCTGCCCGAGGAGGTCAACTTCCGCTACGCCGCCCCCAACGCGAAGATGACGCGCCGGTTCATCCTGCGGCCGCAGACCGGCGCGGTCGTGAACGTCAGGGAAGCGACGATCGACCTGCCCGGCTTCAAGGTGACCTCCATCACCCGCAACGCCGAGACCGGCGAGACGACGATCGAGGTCGAAGGCTTCCCCCTGGCGACCGGCGACCCCGCCGCCGTCGCCGCGAAGGGCCGCTTCAACGGCACCCTGCTCGTGCGGACCGATTCGAAGAGCGCGCCGGAGCTCAAGGCCGCCGTCAAGTACATGCTCAAGATGTAGGAGCGTCGTGGCCGAGAGCGCACCCGGGATCCGGCCGTTCGCGCGCGCGCGTCCCCTGCGCGAAGCCTCGCTGTTGCTGGCCCTGGCGCTGGCCGCCGCAGGGCTGAGCTGGGCGGTGCGCACGCCGCGCCTGCCGCTGTGCGCCGATCTGGCCGCCTACGAACTCGACCTGGGCTTCCCCGTCGTGCCGGCCGCCGAAGCGGTGGCCCTCTTCCTGGACAACGCCTGCGTCCCGGTGGACACGCGCGCCGGCGCACCGACGCGCCGCATCCCCGGCTCCTTCGCCCTGAGGCAGGAGACCTTCGACGACGACCTGCGGGAGGTCTTCGACTTCCTCTCCCCCGCCGACCCGCTGCTGGTCTACGGCGACGGCAACCTGCTGGTCGCCGCCGCCGTGGCCGGTCGCCTGCGGGAGCGCGGGTTCACGGACATCCGCCTGCTGCAGGGATCGCTCGACGTCTGGGAGCAGGCCGGCGGCGAGATCCAGACCGGCGACGAGGTCACGACCGACGACGGAGGGACCGGGCATGACTGACCCCGCCACCGCCGGCATCGCCACCGGCAGCCGCTTCCGGACGATCCCCGACTGGATGGACCTGCTGCTGCGCTTCCTGGTGGGCGGCACCTTCGTCTACGCGTCGTTCGACAAGATCCTCGACCCCGCCGGTTTCGCGCAGTCCATCGCCCACTACCGGCTGGCGCCGGCCTGGCTTCTGCACCCGATGGCCATGCTCGTGCCCTGGCTGGAATTCGTGGCCGGAGGGGCGATGATCCTCGGCCTCGCGCGTCGCGGCGCCGCCTGGCTGGTGATCCTGATGCTCGCGATGTTCATGGCCGCCATCGGTTCGGCCATGGCGCGCGGCCTGGACATCTCCTGCGGCTGTTTCGGCACCGAGGACGCCCACACCGTGGGCCTGTCGCTGCTGCTGCGCGACCTGGCCCTGCTGGCCGGCGCAGCCGTCCTGGCCGCGGCGCGGGCGACCCGCCGGTCCTTCTGACGCTCCCGCGACCCCGCCCTGTTGACCGCAGCTTTCAATATCGAAACTGAGGAATCAATGATTGACAAGATCGTCGCACCGGACAATTTTGCCCCTTGAACAGACACCTGCCGGCGTTTCCGGACCCGGGCGTTTTCCCTGACCAAGGAGTCACCCATGCCTGCTTTTGTGAACCCCGACGAGTGCACCGGGTGCGAGTCCTGCATCGAGGCTTGCCCCACCGAAGCCATCGCCATGACCGGCGACGGCGTCGCGAAGGTCGACCCCGACACGTGCACCGACTGCGAAGCGTGCCTGGAGGCTTGCCCGACCGAAGCCATCACGATGGCCGACTGAGCTCCTCGCCGCACGAACGACGATTCCAGGCCCCGCACAGGCGGGGCCTTTATCGTGGTGCCCGTCAGTGTGGAGGGGTTCAGTCCCGGTTGCGGATCGCTTCGCAGCGGGTGAAGAGGGTCAGCACGATCACGCTCGCCAGCAGGCCGAAGATGAACAGCGCGAGGCGGGGGAACACCGTCGCCAAGCCGCCGACCCGCTCCCAGTCGCCGACCAGCTTGACCGCCAGCGAGCCCAGGCCGAACACGAGCACGAACTTCAGGCCGTAGCCGGTGCTGCGCAGCCGCGGCGGGGTGAGCGCCGCCACCAGGGAGTTCTCGGCCGGCTGCATGCCGAAGGCGAAGAAGGAGTAGGCCATGGCCGCGAGCAGCAGCGCCGGGCCGGACGTCCGCCCCATCAGGACCAGCAGCGGCAGGGCGCAGGCCTGGAAGCCGAAGTAGACCCGCCTCAGGTCGTGGCGATCGGAGAGCCTCCCGCCCACCACCTGCCCCAGCGCGCCGACGAGATAGGCCAGGGAAGTGAGGGCCGTGGCCGCGACGACGCTGCCCCCGGCGCGGGGCAGCCACGTCCAGCCCTCGACGGCGGCGACCAGCGCGCCGCCCTGCTCCTGGAACCACTTCGGCAGCACCAGGGTCTGCCCGCGGTAGGCGATCCCGCCGCACACCATCGCCACGCAGAGCAGCGAGAAGACGAGCACGGTGCGGCGACGACCGCGCGGCACCGCCTCTTCGTTGGCCGTAGGCGCCGGCAGGCCGTCGGCGCGCAGGCGCAGGGCCAGCACGGCCATCGCGGCCGAAGGCACGGCCAGCACCAGGTAGACGCTGCGCCAGCCCAGCACCACCGCCAGCAAGCCCGCCGCGACCGGGGCAAGGACCTCGCCGAGGTTGCCGGCGACCCCGTTGACGCCCAGCGCCCAGCCCCGGCGCTTCACGCCGGTGGAGATCAGTCCCATGCCCGCGGGATGGTAGATCGAGGCGAACAGGCCCAGGCCGCCCAGCGCCCAGGTCAGCTGCGATGCCGTGCGCGTCAGGCCGGCCCACAGCGAGCAGGCGGCCATGCCCGCCAGGCAGATGACGATCATCAGCCGGGGACGTCGCCACAGGTCGGTCAGCACGCCGGTGGGCAGGGCGCCCAGACCGAACAGCAGGTACATCCAGAAGCCGAGGGCGAGCGCGCGGTCGAAGGGCAGGTTCCAGTCCTGCTGGATCGACAGGACCAGGGACGGGAAGATCAGCAGGCCGAAGTGGGCCAGGAAGTGCGCCACCGACGTGACGAGCAGGATGTTCCGCTCGCGCACAGCGTCATTCACGGCCGAGCCGCGTCGTCGCCGTCGTCGTCGGGCGCGTAGGCGGTCCAGGCGGTCTCCGCCGCCCCATGGGCCGCGTCGAGCCGGCGCGCGGCGACGAACAGGTAGTCGCTCAGGCGGTTCAGGTAGCGGATCACCGCCGCGGGCACGGCGATGTCTCGGGCCGCGGCGACGGTGCGGCGCTCGGCCCGCCGGCACACCGTGCGCGCGACGTGCAGGGCCGCGGCGGCCGGGACCCCTCCGGGCAGGATGAAGCGGCGCAACGGCGCGAGGCCGCCCTCCAGGCGATCGATCGCCCGCTCCAGGTCCGCCTCGTCGAGCCCGGGCACCGGCGCGCCCTCGCGCGCGAGTTGCTCGCTGCGCTC
>DYDD01000032.1 GCA_020718045.1 Fibrobacter sp.
CTGCTGGCCGGCGACACGCCGCAATCCACCGTCCGCTTCGAGCAGTGGCCGCCCGCCGGCACCACCCCGACCGGCGGCTGGCTCGCCGGCAACTGGACGCAGAACGCGCCCTACAACGCCTTCAGCCCCCTGGACGTGGCCCACGGCGGCGTGCGCAGCCTCGCGGGATGCCCGTCGGTCGCGATGGCGATGATCCTCGACCATCGCCGCCTCTTCCCGAACGCGAAGTTCGACGGCGGCGACCGCTACTGGCACGCCTACGCCGGCAACTACTACTGGGTGCCCGACGCCGCGGCGGCGTTCGGCTTCCCGGACTTCGACACGCTCAACGGCCACCTCGACGCCGTGACGGCCCACTGGAGCGCTGGCACGCCGCCGACCGACACCGACAAGGCCGCGCTCGTGTTCGCGTGCGGGGTCGCCGCCCGGCAAGTCTACAGCGTGTCCGGCTCGGGGACGTACGGCGTCGGCCAGGCCTTCGATGCGTACGTGCGTTGCGGCTTCGATTGCCGCCTGCTGACCGACGCGGATCCCGATCTCTACGCCGCCCTGGCCGCGAACATGCGCGAGGCCTTCCCCGCGCACCTGGCCGTGGTCGATCCGGGCTGGAGCATGGGGCACAACCTGGTCGTTGACGGCTGGAACACCGACGGGTACTTCCACCTGAACTTCGGCTGGGGCGGCGCCTACAACGGCTGGTACCTGCTGCCGCAGGAGATGCCCTACGGATTGACGGTCGTCGAGGGGGCGATCGTGGACATCCGGCCTGCGGCGACCGCGGCCGGCGACGTCGTCCCGTTCGCTGGTCCAGCCGTCGCGCTGGGATGCGCGCCGAATCCGTTCAACCCGCACACGACGCTGAGCTTCGAGCTGCTCGCGGCCGGGCCGGTGCGGCTGGCGGTGTTCGATGCGGCCGGGAGGCTGGTGCGGATGCTGGTGGATGAGACCCTGCCCGCGGGTCCGCACGGCGTGGTGTGGGACGGGCGCGATCTTACGGGAAGGGAAGTCGGTTCCGGCGGCTACCTGGTACGACTCGAGTTCGGAGAAGGCGGCGGAATCTTGAAGCTGCAGTTAGTACGATAGGATGGGGATCGCGTACTCCCAGGATGACGTCATGGACTCAGAAGATGGGGTTCTGAAATAAATAGACGGAACAGGCCGCCTCCCCGCTGGGAGGCGGCTTTGTCTCGGGAGTCGCGCCACCTCAGCGGAAGTACGCCTTGACGGTTCCCCAGGCCGAGGTATCGGCAGCGATCGTGCCGCCCAGCGCATTCAGATCTTCGGCCGCTAGCGCGATCGGACACGTGCGTGAGCACAGCGATGTGTAGAGGTTGAGTATTCCGCCATCGGGATCGCTCGCGTAGACGAGATACTCCGCACCGAGTGCGAAAGGATAGTGACAGCTGTTGATGATGCTCCCGGTCCTGATGACGACCGTCCCCTCGTACACGCCCTTCCAGCCGCCGATCACCTGGAAGGTGATCGACATGGGATCGAACAGGTTGGGAGGCGTGATGATCGACAGGACCACGCCCTGGAACACGGCATCGCTGACTGCCAGCGCTTCAAGAGGCGACGGTGGCATCATGCAATCGCAGGCCGATGCGGCCGAAGCCGACAGGAATAAGAAGCAAAGGGTCGTAAGGAATAATTTCATGGCTGCACCTCAGAATCAGGGACGGAGTTGTTGGTTTGTTAGATTATGGCACAATATCATATTATTGTCAAAATATTATTAAATATCAAGAATACCGCATACCTGTTGCAGGGGGGCAGGGTGGACAGCACCACGAGGCCGGCGTTCGGCGTCGACGGGGCCATGCAGCAGCTACCCCAGAGCCTACATCATCCGAGTCCGGTCATCCCGCCGAAGATCGCCTCGAAGCACTCCTTCTGGTACCAGACGGAGCAGATATCCAGTCTACTACCTTGGTGGCATATCGAGCGTGTACTCTATATAGATCTCGTGAATCAATGGGAATTCAGGCATGTGATTCGGTTTGGGTTTCATAGGTTTGTGTGTACAACTTCACTCGAAACTCATTCTCATCACAACAGATCCGCTTCCCAGGAAGTCGAACGCCTGGGCGTGCCGATCGTGGTCCAACGGGGTCCCATTCGACGGGGGTGCCGGAATTGAAAGTCGTGCGACCGGTCGTGCTGTCGAAGGACCAGCCGGCGGTGCCGACCAGGGACCAGCTCCCCGTGATCGCGGCGCCGACGGCCGCGCCAGCCGCCTTCGAGTCCCAGGCTCCCGGCTTCGGCCGTGCCGCCGTGGCCGCCGCCCGCGGAGCAGCAGGTAGCCGCTGCCCTGGGCCTCGCCGACCGCCAGCGACAGCACGAACATCGTCAGGCAGCATGTCAATGTACAGCCGCCAGCCGCGGCATGGTCGTACGGCAGATGGCGATATCATCCCGCCGATATGCGAAACCAAGGCGCCGCAACGAGCGGCGCCCTGGCCCATATCGGTCATCATGGGAAATGCCGGCGGTCAGACCGCCGTCGCCGCCTTCTCGTTTTCGAGACGCGCCCGTGCGTCGGCCATCATCTCGGCGAACCACTGGCCGAACTTGAGTTCGAGGTGGTCGAGATCCAGCGTGGCGACCGGCGTGATCGCGGCAGCCGTGTCGTCGGTGAAGGACCGACGCGCCAGCGCGCCCATCGGGGGGGTCCAGATGCCGTCCGCGTCCGCGCTGTCGACCGTCACCGTTCCATAGGCCGGCACCACCCGCTGGATCTCGGCAAAGACCTCCGCCGGGGTGGCGTACTTCAGCTTGAAACGGTAGCCCATCTGGGCGCCGAGCTGGCAGATGACCTGCCACGTCTCGAGCGCGGTCGCCGGCGGTACGGCGCGGCGCACGGCCTGCACCCGCCGTTCGCTGTTGGTGAGCGTGCCCGACGTCTCGGCCATGGCCGACAGCGGCAACACGACGTTGGCCAGGCGGGCGGTCGGCGTCAGGAACAGGTCCATCACGACCAGGAAGTCGGCGGCGCACAGGCCTTCGCTCAGTTCGACCGGGAAGCCGGGTGCGCCCACGGGGTCCTCGCCGATCACGATCGCGACCTTGATCTTCTTGTCGCGCAGTTTGGCGGCGAGGTCGGCGCCGGCGCCGTCGTTGCCGCTCAGGGCCACGCACCACTCCTTCTCGAATTCCGCCACGACGGCGCCGTCGCCGGTCGGCGCGTAACCCGGGAACCATTCCGGACTGACGCCCAGGTCCAGCAGCCCCTGCATGTTGGCCTTCTCGTGCAGGGCGAGCAGGGTGCATCCGAACGCTTCGGCGGCGACCGCGTACAGCCGCAGGTCGCCGGCCACACGGGGGCCGCGGTAGTCGCGGTTGCACACGAAGACCTTCAGGATGCTCCGCGCCAGGATGGATGCCGCCGCCGCCAGCGCGTCGGGGTCCAGGTCCGCGGTTCCCGCCTCGCGCGCGAGCGTCGCAAGATCGTCCCGGCCGTCGAGCGCTTGCGGCACACCATCCCCGTAGGCGCGCAGCAACGCGAGCACGGCCTGGGTCTGGGAGCCATCATCGCAGCGCAGGAAGACATCGGCGTGGCGCGATGTGCGGTTGCTCTCCGGCCCGACGTAGATGAGGCGCGCACCCTTGCGGATGGCTTTCTTGATCAGCAGATCGGCCACGAAGTGCTCATCGCAGGGATCGGAAGCCGCGACGATGATCGCCTGCGCGTCCTCGAGCTCGCGGTAGGTCGCCGTCGAGATGACGTCCGGGCAGGCCAGGTCCTGGTTGACGAGATGTGCGAGCGACGATACCTGGTGCGTACCCAGCGCGATGCGCGCGAACTTCTGCGCGAGGTAGATCTCCTCGTTGGTCAGGCGCGGCGAGATGAACACCGCCACCTCGTCGCCGCTGTACTTGCGCCGCAGTTCCTTGAGGCGCATCGCGGTGAAGGCGATCGTCTCGTCGACCGGCGATTCCTGCAACTCGCGTCCGGCGCGGATCCGCGCGTTCAGCAGACGTTCCGCCGAGCGTACGTAGCCGTAGCCGAAGCGGCCCTTGCGGCAGTGGTTGCCGGCGGTCACGCCCTCGTCGTCGTTGCGCGACGCCTTCACCAGCGCGTCGCCGAAGGTGTCGTAGTTGAGCTTGCAGCCGACCCCGCAGTAGGTGCAGACCGTCGGCGACTTGTCCGTGGGCCACGGGCCGGGCTTCGCGAGCTGGACGACCTCGGTGATCGCACCGGTAGGGCAGGTGCCGATGCACAGGCCGCAGGACACGCACTCGGTATCCAGGAGCGATCCGCCCAGCGCCGGCTTGACGGCCGTGTTGAAGCCGCGGTTGATGAAGCCGTAGGCTCCCACGCCCACCAGTTCGCTGCAGAGGCGCACGCAGCGCCCGCAGAGGATGCACTTATTGGGGTCCAGTTCGATCAGCGGGTGGCGGCGATCGACGTCGTACTGCTTGGCCTCGCCGAGGAACTGGGTGATGTCGACCTGGTACTCGGTCGCGTACCGCCGCAGGTCGCAATCAAACAGGGCCGTGCAGCCGCACTCGAGGCAGCGCGCCGACTCGACCTTGAGGTCGGCGGCGCTGTAGCCGGTCTCGACCTCGACGAAGCTGCGGATGCGGTCTTCGATCGGCAGCTGGGGCATCGGGCGGCGTGAATGGCGTGGCCCCTCGCGCAGGTCCTCCCGGGTGACCTTGCGGAAGGAGTCCTTGCGGCTGACGAATTCCGCGGGCTCGGGTTGCGCCTTGCCCGTGCGGACGTAGGTGTCGATGGCGTGCGCCGCCTTGCGGCCGGCCGCGATGGCCTCGATCGCCGTCGCGGCGCCGGTGACGACGTCGCCGCCGGAAAAGACGCCCTCGACGGAGGTCTCGAAGGTCTTGTCGTTCACCTGGACGGTCTGCCAGCGGGTCAGGTTCAGCGTCTCGCCGAAGGGCAGCATGTTCGGCAGGCGGCCGCCGAAGATTTGCTGCGCCTGGGTGCTTTGGCCGATCGCGGCGATGATCCAGTCGGCGGCGATCTCGAACTCGGAGCCGCGCACGGGCCTCGGACTGCGACGGCCCGACGCGTCGGGCTCGCCCAGTTCCATGCGCAGGCATTCGAGGCCGACCGCGCGTCCGTCCTTGACGAGGACGCGGGTCGGGGCGACGAGGAGATCAAGGTGGACGCCTTCCTGATCGGCTTCTTCGATCTCCACCGCGTTGGCCGGCATCTCGGCGCGGGTGCGCCGGTACAACAGGCGCACTTCGTCGGCGCCGAGCCGCAGCGACGTGCGCGCGCAATCGATGGCGGTGTTGCCGCCGCCGACGACCAGCACCCGTCCGGGAAGCTGGTGGGCGCGGCGCAGGCCGTACTCGCGCAGGAAGTCGATGCCCGGCAGCACGCCCGGCGTCTCCTCGTTCTGCACCCGCATCTTCGAGGTGTCCCAGGCGCCGATGCCCAGGAACACGGCCGCGAACCCGTCCTGCCGCAGGCTCGCGACGGTGAAGTCGCGGCCGAGAGTCATGTTGGTCGACAGCTGGACGCCCAGCTCGAGGATCTGGTTGATCTCGAGGTCGAGGGTCTCCTTCGGCAGCCGGTACTCGGGGATGCCGTAGCGCAGCATGCCGCCCGCCTCGGGCAGGCTCTCGAAGACGTGGACCGCGTAGCCGCGGATCGCCAGGTAGTAGGCGCAGGAGAGCCCCGCCGGCCCGCCGCCGATGACCGCCACGCGCTTGCCGTTGGCCGGTGCGACGTCCGGGCGCCACGGCCGGGTCGAGCTGAGGTCGAGGTCGGCGACGTAGCGCTTGATGTAGTCGATGCCGACCGCCTCGTCCAGCAGGTTGCGCCGGCAGCCGGTGACCTCGCACGGCCGCGTGCAGACGCGCCCGCACACCGCCGGCAAAGGGTTGCGCTCCTTGATCAGCTTGATCGCGTCGTGGTACTTGCCGAGAGCCGCCAGGGCGATGTAGCCCTGGATGTCGATCCCCGCGGGGCAGCTGAGCTGGCAGGGGCCGACGCAGTCGGCGTAGTGGTTCGACAGCATCAGCTCGAGCGCGGCCTTGCGCGAGCGGCGAACCTCCGCCGTGTCGGTCTCCACGACCATCCCCGCCTGGACCTTGGTCGAGCAGGCCGGCAGCAGGGTGCGCGCGCCCTTGACCTTCACGACGCAGAGGAAGCAGGAGGCGAACGGCTCGAGCTGACCGTCGTGGCAGAGCGTCGGGATGGTATGCGTGCCGTGCTGGCGCGCCACCTCGAGGATGGTCTGCCGGTTGTCGGCGATGACGCGCTTGCCGTCGATTTCGAGCTTGACCAGGTCCATGACAACCTCGCTATGAACGCACGATGGCGTGGAATTTACAGGACTTGTAGCACTCGTCGCACTGGATGCACTTCGACTGGTCGAGGTGGTGGACCTGCTTCTTGTCGCCGGTGATCGCGCCCGTCGGGCAGACGCGCCCGCACACCGTGCAGCCGGTGCAGGCCTCCGTGATCGTGTAGGACAGCAGCTTCTGGCAGTGGTGCGCCGGGCACTTCTTGTTCGTGATGTGGGCCTCGTACTCCGAGCGGAAGTACTTCAGGGTCGTCAGCACCGGGTTCGGCGCCGTCTGGCCGAGACCGCACAGGGAGTTGTTCTTGACCAGGTGGGCGAGATGCTCGAGCAGCTCGATGTCGCCGTCGCGGCCCTCGCCCTCGCAGATGCGGGTCAGGATCTCCAGCATCCGCTTGGTGCCGACGCGGCAGAACGTGCACTTGCCGCAGGACTCGCGCTGCGTGAAGTCCAGGAAGAAGCGGGCGATGTCCACCATGCAGGTGGTCTCGTCCATCACGACGAGGCCGCCGGACCCCATGATGGCGCCCGTCTTGTTGATCGACTCGTAGTCGATGACCGTATCGTACAGTTCGGCCGGGATGCAGCCGCCGGACGGGCCGCCCATCTGCACGGCCTTGAACTTCCGGTCGTTCGCGATGCCGCCGCAGATCTCGAAGACGATCTCGCGGATCGAGATGCCCATCGGCACCTCGACCAGGCCGCCGCGGCGCACCTTGCCGGCCATGGCGAAGACCTTGGTGCCCTTGCTGTTGGCGGTGCCCAGGCAGTTGAAGGCCGCCGCGCCGTTGGCGATGATCCAGGGCACGTTCGCGAACGTCTCGACGTTGTTGATGCTCGTCGGGCAGCCCCACAGCCCCTTGGTCGCGGGGAACGGCGGTCGCACGCGCGGCATGCCGCGGTGGCCCTCGATCGAGCCGATCAAGGCGGTCTCCTCGCCGCACACGAACGCCCCCGCGCCCTCCTTCAACCGGATGTGGAAGCTGAAATCGGAGCCCAGGATGCGGTCGCCGAGGAAACCCCGCGCCTCGGCCTGCGCGATCGCGATGTTCAGACGTTCGATGGCCTTGGGGTATTCCGCACGGGCGTAGATGTAACCGTGGTCGGCGCCGATCGCGTAACCCGCGACGGCCATGCCCTCTAGCACGGAGTGGGGATCGCTCTCCAGGACCGAACGGTCCATGAACGCGCCCGGATCGCCCTCGTCGGCGTTGCAGATGATGTACTTGTGCTCGCCGGTCGCCAGGCGCGTGAAGCGCCATTTCATGCCGGTCAGGAAGCCCGCGCCGCCGCGGCCGCGCAGCCCCGACTCCACGACCAGGTTGATCAGCGCGTCGGGATCCTTGTCCTGCAGGACCTTGCGCAGCGCTTCGTAACCGCCGACCGCGAGGTATTCCTCCAGGACTTCCGGATCGATGCGCCCGCAGTTGCGCAGCACGATCCGGTTCTGCCGCGCGAGGTACGCACCCTCGGTGCCCCGGCCGTCGTCGCTCCAGACCAGCCACTCGTCCACCGGCCGGCCGCCCGCGACGTGCTCCTCGAGGATGCGGTCGAGCTTGTCCTCGGTGACGCCGCCGTACTGCCAGGCCGCGCCGCTGTCGTCCACGACCTCGACCAGCGGCTCGATGTAGCACATGCCGAGGCAGCCGGTCTTGCCCAGCTCGAACCGGGGGCCGCCGTTGCCCGCCTTCGCGGCGAGCGACCGGTAGATCGCCTCCGAACCCGCGGCGATGCCGCAGGTGCCCAGGCCCACGAGGATCTTCATTTCTTCACGACCTCTTCACCGGCCTGCCGGTGCTGCTTGATGACCTTCTTGATGTCCGTGGGGCTCAGGTTGCCGTAGGTCGCGCCGTCGATCATGATGACCGGCGCGAGGCTGCAACAGCCCAGGCACGAGACGGTCTCGAGCGTGTACTCGCGGTCCGGCGTCGTCTCGCCGTCGTGGATGCCGAAATGCGACTCGAGCGCCTCGCTGATCGCCTTGGCGCCCGCGACATGGCACGCCGTGCCGTGGCAGACCCGCAGGATGTGCTTGCCGACGGGCTGGAAACGGAATTGCGCGTAGAAGGTGGCCACCCCGTAGATCTGCGCGATCGGCGCCCCCGTCTGCTCGCTGATCTCCTGGAGCCTCTCGCGCGCGATGTAGCCGTCCTGCGCCTGCGCCTGCTGCAGGAGCGGGATGAGGCGCCCTTCCTGGCCGGCATACTGCAGGGTCCGGAAATCGATCCTCTTGTGGTCGGACATCGCCTTCGTCTCCTCGCGCGTGGTCAGTCGTAGGGTGTCTCGAACATCCGGTTCATGAGCGACATCATGTGGTCGATGTCGCCGATGCCGCCGAGAGCGTGCCCCTGGCATCCCCGCCGGCAGCAGAACTCGACGTAGCCGCCCTTGACGAGGTTCAGCGACGTCATGGGTGCGCCGCAGAGCTTGCAGGCCAGCGGCAAGGTCAGGCTGGCCTCGCAGCGAGGGCAGCGGAATTCCACGACCGATCCGGGCGGTAGTTCCAGCTCCGACTCGACGGAGTAATCCCCGAACAGCGCGCTGAGGCGCATCTCGCCTTCCTGGTGCGGGTCGTGCACGTAGGCGTTCAGCAGGATCCTGCCGCCTTCCGTCAGCAAGGCCGCGCACTGCGGACAGCTCGTGTCCAGGATCAGCATCTGTTTGCTCATGGTGAACCCTCCCCTCGCTTGGCGGCGGCCTCCTCGCAGCGGGCCAGCCGCAGGAAGATGCAGTCGTCGATGTTCGCTTCGTTGCGCAACGTGTCCTCCACCAGCGTGGCGCAGTCGGGAGCGCCACAGGCGGCACAATCCTTCCCGGGCAACCGGGCGAGCAGCTCCTGCCGCTCTCGCTCGAGCGCGATCGCCCGCCGCAGATCCTGGGCGACCGGTCGGACGGCGCGCGCCTTGATCTCCTCCTCGAGATCGAAGAAATGCTCCCGCATGAGCGAGCGCACCTTTTCTTCCTTGATCAGGCTCTGGGTTCCCAGCCGGCGACCGATGTGCTGCAGGTTGCGCCCGGCCGCGTAACGGCCTTCGATCGTCAGGCCGCCGCTGATGCAGCCGTCCGGACAGATGTAGGCCTCGATCAGGTCGACGCTCTGGAACTTGCCGGCCTCGAGATGGTCGAAGACGTACTGGACGTCGCGCAGGCTGTGCACCGACATCGTGTTGGTGTTGCGCATGCCCATCAGCTCGCCGCCGGACATCGCCCACCGGATCCCGGCGCGGCTGATCTGGTCGTCGCGTTCCTCCGCCCCGCCGAGCTTCATGGCCTTCTGCAACGGCCCGCAGATCTCGCTGATGGCGAAGGCGCCGTCGAGGTTGGACTGCTCCAGGCCGACGGGCGCCACGATCGAGTTCATGATCGCCGTGCAGGGGGTGATGAAGAAGATCCCGATGTCCTGCGGATCGAGGTGCTGCTCGGCGGCGACCCGCCGGCGCAAGACCTTGGCGGCCAGTTCCCGCGGGGTTTCGATCTGGACCAGGTTGGCGAGCAGGTCCGGGTAACGGACCTGCACCAAACGCACGATCGCCGGGCAGGTGACCGAGATCTTCGGCCACGGGCCTTCCATTTCGCTGAACGAGGCGTCGATGGCTCCGGCGACCATCTCGTTCATCCACGACATGTCGTAGGCCCGGTCGAACCCGAGGCGGGTCAGGCCGTGGAGCACCTGGCTGGGATGGATGTCGCGACCGAACTGGGCGTACAGGGTCATCGACGGGATGGCGACCTTGTACTTGAACCGCGCGAGATCGGCGGGGGACGACAGCCGGGCCTGCACCGCGTCGTAGCGGCAGGCGCGGATGCAGGCGTCGCAGTCGATGCACAGCTCCGGCTTGACGACCGCGCAGCCGGCGGCGACGCGGATCGCCTTCGTCGGGCAGACCTGGCTGCAGGCGACGCAGCCCACGCACCGGGCCGGATCGAAGAGGATGGACGGTTCGCGGGCGACCATCATGTTCAATTCTGGAGGTGGATGGTGTAACGCAAGGTTGTCCCTACGCCCGGCGTCGAGACGATCTCGAATTCGTCGGTGTTGCGCTTGATGTTGGGCAGCCCCAGACCGGCGCCGAATCCGCGCTGGCGCATCTGCGGCGTGGCCGTGGAGTAGCCTTCCTGCAGGGCCTGCTCGATGTCGGGAATGCCCTGGCCGCGGTCGGACAGGATCACGCGCACCGCGTTCGGCAGCACCTGGAGCTGCATCTCGGCTTCGCGCGCGTACATGATGACGTTCATCTCCGCTTCGAAATTGGCGATCGACAGGCGGCGGATGATGGCGGCGTCCAGTCCGAACTGCTTGAGCTTCGCCTTGATCTTGGCGGCCGCTTCGCCGCCGTGTTCGAAATCGTCGCCGACGATCCGGAAGCTCTCGCTGTAGAGGATCTCCGCGTCCTCCCAGGACACGCACGACTCGCCCGTGCTCCAGCGGTTCTCGTTCACGACCGTCCCCCCGGTTCCAGGCCGCTCCCGTACAGACGGCCGCACGCCTCGAACATCGACAGCTCCGTCGTCAGCAAGGGGATGCGCTGGTTGCGGACGAGGGCGATGACGGGCTCGGCCGGTGTCTTGCCGCCGACGAAGAGGATGCCGGAGAGGTCGGCGACGTCGGCGGTGTGGGCCGACTGGATGGACGCGAGACCCGTGATCAGCAGGGAGCCGGGGCGGGAGAACGCCAACACGTCGCTCATGAGGTCGGCCGCGAAGCAGGCCGTCACTTCCAGGCCCTCCATGAACTCCGCCCCCAGGATCACCCGGCACTTCAGGAGGTCGACCAGTTCCTGCATCAGCATCGCGGCGGCTCCCGGGATTGGCAGCGGATCAGCGCACCCCGGCCTCGTACAGCATGGTCGTGACCTGCCAGCGGCTCAGATCGGTCGAGAAGATCGGGATCTGCGCCTTCTCGGCCATCTTCCTGACGTCTTCCGACGGCAGCTTGCCTTGGGTGACCACGATGCCCGCGATGTCGACGAGGTTGGCGGCGGCGATCACGTTGTTGTGGATCTGCACCGTCACCAGCAGGTCGCCCGGTTTCGCGTTGGCGATCACGTCGCTGACCATGTCGGAGATGTAGACGCCGGAGATCTCCTTGTCAAACATCGCGGTGACGGGCTTGAGTGCCAGTTTCTCCGCGAGGACCGACAGTTTCATGCTCGGGCTCCTTGAGTTGACGAGTCTAGATCTCGTCCGGTTCCATCGACGCCAGGCCGAAGTCGATCATGATGTCCCCGTAGGACACCGTGCGGTAGATATCGAAGAGATCCGGCAAGATCAGGATCTTCTTGCCGGGCGTATGCAGGCGTCCGTTGAACAGCGCGTTGAGCAGGCGCACCTTCTCGCCGTCCAGCACGCGCACCGACCCGTCCGGGTTCTCGTAGGCGACGGCCGCGTAGACCGAGATCCCGTTGTCGTGCGCGGTCTTGCCCAGGCGGTGCAGGGTGCTGTCGGGTTTGGCGTTGGCGTAGTAGACGAGGCCGAGCATCTCCCGCAGCGGGACGGTCACGCCCGTCTCTTGATCGAGGATGTCGAACTGGAAGGACTGCGCCATGCCCGCGTAGCGCCAGCGGTGCGTGCCTTCGCGATAATCCTCGCGCGGCGGGATGGGTTCGTCACAGAAGTAGGAACGAGCTGCGTGGCTCAGGACGTCATGCTCCATGATGACGTGCCCGGTCCGGACGTTGACCATCTTGTAACGGGACTGAGCTTCGCTGGCCATGGCTCCGCTTCCCTCCCTCGCCGAGCCGGTCGCGGGAAGCGGTCCGGCAGAGGCGTTCGAGGTCCTGGTGAAAGCGCTTGGCCGTCGCGGCAACCGGTTGTTGATCAAAGAGGTAAGCCTACCGCGACGGTCGTTGTGCAAAACTAGTCAGCGGCCTAATGCCTAGCAAGGCGAATGTCGCCAACGCCGATCGAAAAGTTCGTCAGCGCACGCCGCCCGCAGAAAGCGGGCAATATTACTCCTGGATATCCCCTGATGGGCCTGGGATCGCCTCCCGTCATCTTCCCCGAAGAGATGACATGCCGACACGCACACCCCCGCCCGCGGGCGGCTACGACAGCGTGACCTCAAAGACGCAACGCTCGGCTCCGCCGAGCTTGGACTCCACGAGGCGGACCTGAACGGGCCTGCCGAAGATGGCCTCGAAGCTCTCCAGGTGCGGTGATTGCCGCACCGGGGGCATGGCGGAGCTCCTCGAGGTGGCAACCCGGGGTGCCGGCAAGGTGGTGGTCCGCAGCGACGATCGCCCGGCGTACCCACGAGCCATGGCACAGCGGCGCACAGGCGCGAGACGATCGCCTGCTCGAAGCGGCGGCAGGCGTCGGCGGAGAAGCTGGCGGTGCTGCAGGTGTGGCGCAGCAACATCAAGCGTCGGCGTTGCCGGTGAACCGGCGGCACCGCTTGAAGGATGCGTTCTGAGGAGAAGGCAAAGGCGAGGCCGGCGGGCTTCGCCTCAGTCAGGGACCATCTTGCGGCCAAACCCTTGGGAATCCCGTCGACCGGCCACGAGGTCTAATCACCCCAAACCGCGCCCAGCGGAACCGCGTAGATGCGGTCACCCATGGGCACCAAGGTCTCTCCATCGTAGAGCAGCACACCGCAACGGAAGCTGTCGCCGGCCGCGTCGCGCAGGCGTTCAAGTCCGCGGCGATCCGCTTCCCGGATGGTTGCAGCGGCCTTCACCTCGATGCCGACGATGCGGCTTGGGCCACGCTCCAGGACGATATCGACTTCCTGCTGGTCCTTGTCGCGGTAGTGGGAGAAGCGAGCATCGTGCTCCCAGCCACTGGCCTGGCGGCGAAGCTCTTGGACGATGAAGGTCTCGAGCAGCTGCCCCAACAGCGTACGGTCATGGCGCAGGTCATCGGCTGTGACACCGAGCAGCGCGCACGCCAAACCCGTGTCGGTCATGTGGAGCTTCGGCGTCTTGACCAGGCGCTTCAGCCGATTGGCGTGCCAAGCCGGCAGCTCTTCCACGAGAAAGACATGGAGCAGCAGGGTCAGATAGTCCCGTACGGTCGTGCGGCTGACGCCGAACGGCACGGCGATCTCGCTGACGTTGACCAGCCGGGCCGTCTGCCCCGCGGCCAGTTCCAGCAGGCGAGGCAGGATGTCGAGCCTCTGGATGCGCGCGAGGTCGCGGACATCCCGCTGGATGATCGCCTCCAGGTAGTCGCGTACCCAGGCCCGCCGGCCGCGCTCGGTGTCCCGCCGCACCGCCTCGGGGAATCCGCCGCGCACAATGAGATCGGCCACTCGCGGTCCAAGTCGTTCGCCCTGGGCTACCTTGAAATCGGCGGCGAAGACCCGGTCGAGAAATGCCGGCTGCCGGTGGGCGATCTCCACCTCACTCAACGGATGGAGGCGGACAATCTCCATCCGGCCGGCGAGGGAATCGGCCACGCTGGGTACGAAGAGTGCGTTCGCCGAACCCGTCAGCAGGAATCGTCCTGACCGTCGATCGCGGTCGACCGACTGCTTGATGGCCAGGAACAGTTCAGGGACTCGCTGTACCTCGTCGATGGTGACCGGGCCCTTGAGGTCGAGTACGAACCCGGCCGGATCCGCCTGTACGGCCAGGAACGTCGCCGGATCGTCGAGGGTCAGGTACCGGCGACCATCGTCCTCACCAAGGCTCCGCGCGAGCGTCGTCTTGCCGCACTGGCGCGGCCCGTGCAGCAGCACCACCGGGGAATCGGCAAGGGCCTCGCGCATGCGGGTCCGGACCAGGCGGGGATGGAATTCCGGTGTGTTCATGCGGATGAGTGTCGGCCGAATATCGTCCAATTGCAAGATTATCTTCGTCTATTTGTCAGATTTATCGCGTCCACTCGTCTCGTTAAATATATAACTTAATGTATTGCAATGTATTTGCCGCCATAGATCATGGCCACAGATTAGGAGGTCTTCGTGCGTGACAATGATATCTCCAACGCCAACCTAAAGGCAGCGCACCGGCAGACCTGCGATGTTCATGTCCAACAACCGCGGCTTCTCTTCATTGCTGAACACGATGCCGAAACGGCAACGGTGATCCGCGACAAACTCCCGGAAACCGCGCAGTTCCTGCGCCCGCACCCGCTGCCCCAGCTTGATCTCCACCGCCACGAGCCCGAACATGCCGTCGAGGACCAGATCGACCTCGGCGCCGCCGCCCGTTCGGTAATGGTAGGCGTCGAAGCCGATGCCACGCTGGTTGAACTGGCGGCATATCTCCTCGACGACCATGCCTTCCCACGAGGCTCCGGCCTGGGGATGGCTGAGCAGCGCCGTCACGTCGGGGACACGCAGCGCGTGATGGCCGAGGCCGCTGTCGCGCAAGTAGCCCTTGGCATGCTTGACCACTCGCTTGGTGACGTTGCGCGTGAAGGCGGGCAGTGAGCGCCAGAGATAGGTGCCCTCGGCGATCTCGAAATAGTCGCGCACCGTCGGCGATGACACGCCCAATGCGCGAGCAACCTCGGCCTGGTTAACCGCGCGCCCGGACAGGCCGCCCAGCATGCGGGCAAAGGTCCGGAACTTCTCCTGATTCAGGCCCGGAAACAGCCGGGCCACGTCGCGCAGCACGTAGGCACGGACGTACTGGTCCATCCAGGTCTCGCGGAATCGACGGTCGTTGCGGACCCACGGCTCGGGATAACCGCCCCTGAACCAGTAATCGGTGAGTGCCTTGAGGTCGCCGCGCGCGCCGCCATTCGCGACGAGGTCGGCGGCGGTCACCGCCGGGTCGAGCAGCAGGTCGATCACGGAAGGCACGTCCGACGGCCTCACCTCCGACCAGCTGAGCGGTGCCAGTTCGATGATGCCGACCCGCCCGGCCAGCGATTCGGTGATGGCGCGGGCAAGTTCGGGCGAACTCGAACCGGTGACGATGTAGCGTCCCGTGGTACCGCGATCGGCGTCGATGGCGACGCGCAGCGCCGGAAACAGCGCAGGCAGGATTTGGGCTTCGTCGATGGCGACTTTACCCGGGTGCAGACTCAAGAACAGGTCGGGGTCATCGACGACGGCCTGGAAATCGCCTCCGCGTTCGAGGTCGAACACGCGCCAGGTATCATCCAGGCCTCCCAGCAGCGTCGTCTTGCCGCACTGGCGAGGGCCGACGATCGCCACGCAGGGGAACAGCGTCAGATACTCTTCCAGCAGGGTTTGTGCGCCTCGTTTCATGGCAATCATTATTAAGGGGTCTGTTTAATTATGCAAGGTAATTTGCCATAATTCGACGCCAAGGCCCCCAATCGGGGAACAATCCACACAACTGCTTTATCGCACAGGTGGTTATGCGTCACAAACCCGGCTCAGATGCCGAAGCAGGTCCATGTTTAAGCTCCAGATAGACTCAACCTCTCAGAACACAGCCTCGCTGGGAGGCCTACTTGATGTTGGCTCCCCAAACGTAACAGCATTCGAACCCGTAGGCAAGGCCCTCCCGAGGTTTGGTTTCGGATTCAACATGTTGCTTCGAACGATCGTAACGCTATATCCGGGGCTGACTTGCACGAACAAGTCGTCGAAATCGCCCTGGGCCCCAAGGAGGCGTTCGAAAGTGGGAACATTGGCACCCTGAAACGGCGCGTCACCGCTGACCGCGTCGTGAACGTGACTGCGAACGCCCGGCGGCCAGCCAAACCCCCACGGCAACCGCAGACACCCCGGGTGGTCGAGCTCCTCCGAAAGGCCCAGGAGTGGCGACGGCAGCTCGATGCCGGCGAGGTCTCGACCCAGGCCGAGATCGCCCGAAGGGAGGGCATCACCCGGGCCCGCGTGACCCAGGTCATGGGCCTTCTCCGGCTCGTGCCCGAGATCCAGGCGAACGTCTTGTCCCTACAAGACGTGTCATGCAGGCCGGCGATCTCCGAGCGGGCGCTCCGGCCGATCACGAAGTTGGAGAACGTGACCGACCAGAAAGCCAGATTCCGGGAACTCATAGCGTGTCATTGGTAGGATGACGCCCGGCTCATCGCGACTCCGGTTCGCGCATCTAAGCGGTTCCTTCGGCTCAACCTATCTCAGAATCATCGCAAAGCCCTCTGGGGTCGGTTCCGGAGCTCCGTATTGGCCATAGACGCGAGGCTCTCAATTAGGCTAGCATGGATCGGAGGCAAACTCAGAGTCAGGGTAGCTTGGCCAAAGGCGGGTCGGTACCCGCGGCCAGCTGCGGTCTCCTGAATGGGGCTGGTGACAATCTCCCTTCATTCGCCGATCGCTCTAGTGGCAGGCAAAGGCGACGGCAGCCCTCGCTACTCAGTTGGGTGGCCCTCGATGAGTGCGCCACGGCGCGAAGCGGAGCTAGGTACCGCGAAGTGATTCCCAGAACGCATGGTGTACGACCCTGCGGTGAAGGATGAAAAGGTGACGGTCCCGCGGGAATCCTCGCTCCGGTCCCTTGATGCAGTCAGACCGCTCTACATGCTGCCGATGGATCCGTTTGCCGAGGAAGTGCTCATACCGGGATTCCGAGTCGCTAGCAAGGTCGATTGCATGGTGGGGTTCTTTTCGAGCGAGGTACTAGCTTCGCTAGCGCCCGGCCTAGCGACCTATATCGCTAGCTCCGAAAACAGTTTCCGCCTCATCGTAAGCCCGCTGATCCGGACTGAGGACCAGGCCGCCATAGAGGACGGGTTGAAGTCGCCGGAAGAGGTCGCGAACGCGGCCCTAGAGGAATTGACCGTCACCGAGGACCTGCTTCAGCAGCACACCCTAAGGTGCCTCTCGTGGCTGCTGCGCGCGAGACGCATCGAGATCAACGTCGCCTTGATGAAAGATGCGCTCTTCCATCCAAAGGTCTGGCTGTTCGCGTGCGGCAGCGATGTCGTCGTGGCGCACGGGTCGAGCAACGTGACTCTCGCGGGCATCCGCAAGAACGTCGAACAAGTCGCCATATCGAAGTCGTGGCAGGATCCGAATCAGCGCTACATCGCAGACAAGTTGCGTTATGAATTCGAGCGCCTCTGGGGAAATAACGATGACAATTGTCTCGTCGTCGCCTTGCCAGAAGCGGTTCGCCTGCACTTGTTGCGGACATACTCCTCCGACGCGCCCCCAACCGAGTACGAGCTTAGAGCTCTGTACGGGCGCGCAAGTCATTGTAGGGAAGAACCGATGCCGTCCGAACTTGCCGTAGTTCCGCCCGCGCGGTTCGCAATACCGGACTCGCTGCGATACGAAGACGGTGCTTTCGCACACCAGGGCAAGGCCGTCACCGCGTGGTGCAAAGCTGGGTTTCGCGGCGTCCTGGAGATGGCGACCGGATCGGGCAAAACCATCACCGCGATGATTGGCGCGCATCGCCTCCACGAAGGGCACAGGCCGCTGCTGGTCGTCGTCGCCGCGCCGTATGTGCCGCTTATCGAACAATGGTGCGATGAAATCGTGCAATTCGGAATACATCCGGTGAATCTCACGACAGCCGGTAGTGCCGCAAAGCGCGCGAGCGCTCTTCAAAAGCTCAAACGACGGCTGCGCACCGGCCTGTCGGATGTCGAGGTCGCCATCGTCAGTCATGACACGTTGTGTACACCGGAGTTTCTTGCTGCCGTAGAGGCCTTCGACTGCCCGCGCCTTCTGATCGCCGACGAGGTGCACAACCTCGGGAGACCTTCGTTCATCAACGCTCCTCCGGCGTACTTCGATTTTCGCCTCGGCTTGTCGGCGACTCCGATACGGCAGTATGTAAACGCCGGAGCAAAAGTGCGGCGGGCGCCGGTCCAAAAGT
>DYDD01000033.1:0-1152 GCA_020718045.1 Fibrobacter sp.
CGGCGGTGGCCGGCCGGCGTGCCGGTCCCGCGGCCACGGCGGTCGTCCTGTCGCTCCTGGTGGTCCGCAGCGGCCGGGGCCTGGCCGCCGTGCCCCCCGGCGAGGCGAACGGCATCCGCTGCCCGGGCTTGGGCCCGCCCGTGCGCGACGGGTTCGCCGGTCTCCACGCGGGCCTCTGGGGACTGCCGTCGACATCGTGGTACCCGGTCGGCGAGCCGGCCCCCGCCGAGGCCTTCGCCGGCGCCTGGCGCGAGGTCCTGGGAGACGGGGCGGCGGCCCTGGTACATTGCGGCGCCGTGCGGCACGCGATCACCCGCTACCGCTTGCGCGCGGAAGTGTTCGCGGCGACGATGGGGAAGGGGCGGCCCCCGCCCGCGCCCTGGGTCCGTTGCGCTCCGCGGCGGCTGGCGGCAGTCCCCTGGAGCTCGCTGGCGCTCAAGGCGCTACGCCGCGCCGGCGTCGCGATTGAGATTTGACTTAACGTGTCCGCTTTTCCATCATTCCGACCAGCGGGCGTACCGTGTCCCGGAGGGATAGTCACGCGGCCGCGAACGCTGCACGACGCGTCAGAAGGGTGGACCGATCATGCTGCAGATCACACGCCAGACCGAGTACGCCATCCGGGGCCTGATGGAACTGGCGGAGCGGGACAACGGCACGCCTGTCCGTCTCAAGGCGCTCGCGGAGGCCTGCGAGGTGTCCGAGGCGTTCCTGGCCAAGATCTTCCAGATGCTGTCCCAGCACCACGTCGTGAAGTCGCACCGCGGCGTGAAGGGCGGCTTCTCGCTCGGGCGCGAGAAGGACCAGATCAACCTGCGGGAGATCGTGGAGATCTGCGAGGGGGGCATCGCCCTGAACCACTGCCTGCGCAAGGTCGCCCCGTGCTGCCGTACCGAAGAGTGCAGGATGAGCCATGTCTGGGACAAGGCGCAGGCGGCGCTGGTGGACGCCCTCGAGAAGACGACGCTGGCCGACTTGGTTTGAACCGTGTTTGAACCGCGTTTGAACCGTGTTTGAACCGCGTCTGAACCGCGTCAGAACCGCCGCCCGGCCCGCGGGCGGCCGCTCAGCGACCCTTCCCCGCACGCTTCTCCCGCAGCTGCCCGCAGGCAGCCGCGATGTCGTCGCCGCCGCTGATCCTGATGTAGGCTT
>DYDD01000033.1:1164-17965 GCA_020718045.1 Fibrobacter sp.
GCCGCAGCACGTCCTGGAACCCCAGCAGCCTCGAGGCGTCCGGCGGGCCGAAGCGCTCGTCGATGCGGTTCATGGGGATCAGGTTGACCTTGAAGGGACGGTTGCGCACGAGCTTCGCCAGCGCGGCGGCCTCGGGATCGCCGTCGTTCACGGCATCGATCAGCACGTAGGCGATCGTCACGCGCCGCTGTCGGCGGCGGGCGTACTCCTGCGCGAGGTCGAGCACCTCGGGCAAGGGCGTGCGGCCGGGCACCGGCATCAGGCGGCGGCGCAGTTCGGGGTCGGTGCCGTTGACCGACACCGTGAGGCCCACCGCCTGGGGCAGGTCGAGCAGCCGGCGCAGGCCGGCGGCGTGCCCCGAGGTCGAGACGGTGATCCGGCGGGGCGACATGCCCAGGCCCGCGGGCGAGGTGAACGTGTCGATGGCCTGGGCGAGTGCGTCGAAGTTGTCCAGCGGTTCGCCCATCCCCATGAAGACCAGGTTGAAGGCGCGCTCCGAGCCGCCCGGCTCGCTCTCGCGCGCGGCGTCGCGGCGCAGCCGCAGCGCCTGCTCGACGATCTCGCCCGCGCCGAGGTTGCGCACCAGGCCGCCGCGAGCCGTGGCGCAGAAGCTGCAAGCCATCGCGCAGCCCACCTGCGACGAAAGGCAGAACGTCAGGTGGTGTTCCATGGGGATGGTCACGCTCTCGATGGCGTGGCCGTCGCGCAGCGAGAACAGGTGCTTGCTGGTCCCGTCCTGGGACACCTGCCGCTCGAGCGTCGCCAGGCCGTCCAGGTCCCAGCGCGCGGCCAGCAGGCCCCTGAGGTCCGCGGGCAGGTCGGTCATCCCGTCCCAGGCTTCGGCGTCGCGGGCGTAGAGCCAGCCGGCGAGCTGGTCGCCCCGGTAGGCGGGCGCGCCCAGGTCCGTCAGCAGGCCGCGCAGTCCGGCGACAGGAACGTCGCGGATCAACGGCGGTAAGTTGCGGTCCATGGCGCTCCTGCGGGGCGGTCGGCGGGCCCGGCGGCCGATCCGGTCTTGACACCCGGTCGGGATCGCTCTCATCGTGGAGCGGCCGATCCGGATCCCAGAGTTACACCACCTGCGCGCCGGGCGCAAGCCGGCCGCCAGCGGAGGGCGACGTGAACACCGTCCTGGTCGTCGACGACGAGGCTGCCATCCGGTCGACCCTCGACCAGCTCCTGACCTACGAGCGTTACCGGGTACTGACCGCCGGCGACGGCCTGGCCGCCCTGCGCCTGCTCGGGGCCGAGAAGATCGACGCCATGCTCCTGGACGTCAAGATGCCGGACATGGACGGGTTCGAGGTGCTGGAGCGCATGGCCGCCGAAGGGCACGACGTGCCGGTGATCGTCGTTTCGGGGCACGGCAACATCGAGACGGCGGTCGAGGCCGTCCGCAAGGGCGCCTACGATTTCCTCGAAAAGCCGCTGGACCGCTCGCGCCTGCTGCTCACCCTGCGCAACAGTCTCGACCACCACCGCGTCCGCGCCGAGAAGGAGGGGCTGCGCGTCCGCGCCGGCTTCTACGCCCCGCTGGTGGGGGAGTGCGCGGGCCTGCGCGAGATCCGGGACTTCATCGCCCGCGTGGCGCCGACCGACGCCACGGTGCTGATCACGGGCGAGAACGGCACCGGCAAGGAACTGGTGGTCAGGGCGCTGCACGCCGCCAGCCCGCGCCGCAACAAGCCCCTGGTCGAGGTCAACTGCGCCGCCATCCCCCGCGAACTGGTCGAGAGCGAGCTCTTCGGGCACGAGAAGGGCAGCTTCACCGGCGCCGACCGCCTGCGCATCGGCAAGTTCGAGCAGGCCGACGGCGGCACCCTCTTCCTGGACGAGATCGGGGACATGAGCGAGGAGGCCCAAGCCAAGGTCCTGAAAGCCGTCGAGGAAAGCCGCTTCGAGCGCGTTGGCGGGCGCGAAGTCCGCCAGGTCGACGTGCGGATCGTCGCCGCCACCAACCGGGACCTGGCCAGCCCGGGCTCCGGGTTCCGTCAGGACCTGTTCTTCCGCCTGAACGTGCTGGCGATCCACCTGCCGCCCCTGCGCGAGCGGGCCGGCGACGTGGACCTGCTCCTAGCCCACTTCATGACCACGCTGTCCGCCCAGCTGGGCCGCCCGCCCAAGCGCTTCGGCCCCGACGCCCTGGCCGCGTTGCGGCGGCACAGCTGGCCGGGCAACGTCCGCGAGCTGCGCAACCTGGTCGAGCGGGTCCTGATCCTGTCCCCGGGCGACGTCGTGGGGGCCGGGGACCTGCCCCCGCTGCTGGACGGCCGGACCGCAGCTCCGGAAGGCGCCGCCTGGCTCGGGATCCCGGATTTCCAGGACTTCAAGGCCGCGACCGAAACGGCGTACCTGCAGGCGAAATTGAGGGAATTCGGCTACAACGTCAGCCGGACGGCCGAGGCCCTCGGGATGCAGCGCAGCAACCTCTACAAGAAGATCGCCAAGTACGGGTTGCGCACCCAGGCGTCCGGCCCGGGGGCCATTGACACCGCCGACGCCGATCTGTAGACTGTAGTGTAGGTTCCGGATCCGGACGCCGATCGGTGCCGACCCACCCGCCCAGCGCACCTGGGTTTCCGATCCGCCCGGCGACGACGCGACCGGGCAACAGTGAAGTGGAGAGGGACCATGAAAAGGGCCATGCACGCAGTGGCGATGTTGTTGATCCTCGTCTCGGCCCTGTCGGCCCAGGCGACGTCGTCGATGGAGGCGGCGGGATCGACGTCCGGGACGGTCGTCGCGACGGAGGCGCCGGTCGCGCCGCCCGCGAACGACCTGGTCCACGAGTACGGCGATCCCGACGACGCCATCACGGGCAACCGGGGCAACAGCGTGACCGGCGGATCGCCGATCTACTCGCCGACCAGTTCGACGCCACCGTCGTCGGCGCTGGCCGCCTGGTTGATCGCCCTGATCGTGCAGGTCGTCCCGTCGCTCTGACGTCGGCCGCCCGGAGACCGGTCGACGTCGCACCGCAATGGCTGGAGCCGTGAAGAGGTGAGGGGAGTCCAGTTCGAATAGCCCACTTTCTCGCCAGGGGTTTCATTCGATGGATCGCGATTCCGGACATCGGCGCCAGGAGCGCCGCCAGGACCCGAACCCGCACCGGAATCCGGACGGGGGCGAGTGCGCCCGCCTGGAGGCGGTCGGCGATCTCCATTTCGAAGCCAGCGCCTATTCCTCGGCCCTCGAATACTACCGACGCATCCTCGACGGCGGCGCCCTCGACGGGCTCGACCTCGGACACGCCCTCGCTCTCCAGCGCAAGACCGTCGACGCCGCCCTGAACCTGGGCGACCTCTCCCTGGCCCGTGGGCTCCTGCAGCGGGCCCAGGCACAGGTGCAGGCCGCGGTCGGATTGCCGGAGGCGGAGAAGCGCCAGCTCGCCGCCCCCCTGTTGGGGCGGGAGGCCAGCCTCCTGGTGCAGCGGGGCTCCTACGCGGACGCGTTGCTGGTCTGCAAGCGAGCCTTCGCCGTCCTGGCCGTCACCGACAACCACACCGAAGTCGCCAACCTCCAGGTGACGATGGGGGTCTGCCACCACCGCCTCGGCCGCCTCGACAAGGCGGAGGAATTCTACACCGATGCGCTGGCGACCTTCCGCCGGATCGGCGACGACCTCGGCATGGCCATCCTCTACAACAACCTGGCCCTGCTGCAGAAGAACGCCTGCCGCTGGCACCGCGCCCTCGATTTCCAACAGCGCTCGCTCGAGCTGGCGGCGGCGCACGGCGCCACCCACCTGATGGCGCGCCTCCACCTGAACGAGGGCATCATCCTGCGCAAGGCCGAGCGGCGCGGCGAGGCCCGCGCCAGCTTCGAGAAGTGCCTGCGTCTGTCGACGAGCCTCGGCGACCTCGACCGCAGGACCAAGGCCTGCCTCGCGCTCGGCCAACTCGATCTGCTCGAAGGCCGCCTGTTGCGGGCCGAGGAACTGGTGATGGAGGGCCAGCACCACGCTGAGCAGGCCGGGTACCCGCGCGAAGCCGCGATCGCCGACGAGTACATGGGGGACATCCAGGCGCACCGCGGCGAGTGGGACCGCGCTCTCTACAACTACGAGCTCGGGCTGGCGAAGGCCCGCGGCATCGGCAAGTCCACCGACCTCGAGGGCGAGCTCCTGCGCCGGATCGCCGAAGCCCGTGCCGGCCAGCAACGCTGGCGGGAAGCCGCGACGAGCGCCGAAGCGGCCCTGGAGATCTGCCTCGCCTGCGGCGAACTGTTCGAGATCGGGTTCTGCCACCAGGTCCTCGGCCGGGCGTTGACGCGCCTCGGCGACGCGGCCGGCGGGGTTTCGCACTTCAAGCTCGCGGCTCGCACCTTCCGCACGCAGCAGCTGCCGGTCCAGGCCGCCCGTTCCGTCCTGCTGCATCTGGAGGAACGCGGCGCCGTCTCCTCGCGCGAGGAGCTGATCATCCTGCGACGCGCGCTCGGCGAGGCGGTCGAGAGCGACGTGGTGCGCGATGACGAGCACCTCCGCGGCGACCTGTTGCGGGGGTTCGCCGAAGTCCTGCTGCTGCTCGGCGAACACGACGAGGCCCTGATCGCCGTCGGCGAGCTGGACCTGGCCCTGGCGTCCAGCGGGGCGCCGGAATTGGCGGAACAGGCCGCGGCGTTGCGGAACCGGCTGGAGCGGGCCATGGTGGGCGACCAGCCCCTCCTGGATCCGCAACGGCTGTCGATCCGGGGCGCCGGCGAAGGCTCCGCAGCGGTGCAGGCCGCCTTGCTGGGACTGCTGGAGGCGGCCATCGCCCGCACGGGTGCACGGGAGGGGTTCGTCACCCTGACACCGCTCTCCGATCATCCGATGTCCGACCGGATCGCCACCAGTCGAGGCATGCCGGCGACGGTCGCGCGGAAGCTCACCGCCTGGTTCGCCGACAAGCTCTACGACGGCTCGCCGGCCCCTCGCCTGATTTCCCGGCCGGAACCCGGCACCGCCGTCGCCAAGATCCTCGCCGGACTTCCCGGCGCGACGGGCATCAACCTGTTCGTGCCGATCGCCCTGCCCGACCAGCTCTTCGGCCTGCTTTTCCTTTCGGGTTGCCCGAATCACCCCGGCGCGTCGGCCTTCAGGCCGGCCCTGGAGTTCCTCGCCACCACGGCCGGTTTCCTCGCGATGAACGTGGCCGAACTCGAGCGCAACCGTCCCGCCGCCGCCGCGCAGGCCGCACCCGAGAAGGAGAGCGCCCTGGCCGGCATCGTCACCGGCCACCCGGACATGCTGCGGCTGTTGGACGTGGTCCGCAAGGTCGCCGCCAGCGACCTGCTCGTGCTGCTGCAGGGCGAAACCGGCACCGGCAAGGGCCTGTTCGCGCGCGCGATCCACGATCTCAGCTCCCGCGCGGGACGGAAGTACCTCGCCATCAACTGCGCCGCCATTCCCGAGGCGCTGCTGGAGAGCGAGTTGTTCGGGCACGTCAGGGGGAGCTTCACGGGCGCCTACGGCGACAAGAAGGGACTCCTGGCCGAAGCCGCCGGCGGCACGGTGTTCCTCGACGAGATCGGCAAGCTCCCGCTCGGGATGCAGGGCAAGATCCTGCTGTTCCTGGATTCGATGACCATCCGGCCCGTCGGCGCGAACATCGACCAGGTCATCGACGTGCGCATCATCTGCGCGACCAAGAGCGACCTGAAGGCCAGGGTCGCGAGCGGCGAGTTCATCGAGGATCTCTACTACCGGCTGCTCGACTTCCCGCTCGCCGTGCCGCCGCTGCGCGATCGCCGCGAGGACATCGGCCTGCTCGTTCCGCACTTCATCTCCCGCTACGCCGCGGCGCGCGGCATCGAACCACCGGGCTACACGGCGTCGTTCATGGACGCCCTTTCGGGGTATGCCTGGCCCGGCAACGTGCGGGAACTCGTCAAGGCCATCAACCGCGCCATCGTGTTGGCCCACGGCGAACCGATGCTGCGTCCGGACCACCTCCCGGCGGAGATCGTCCCCGCCAACGGCGACACCGCCGCCTCCCGTTCACCGTCGACTCTGCGCGAGGTCCTCGGCGCCGTCGAAGCCCGCGAGATCGCACGGGTGCTGGCGACGACCGGGGGGAACAAGGCGGCGGCTTCCCGCCTGCTCGGTATCAGCTATCCCAACCTCCTGAAGAAGATCCGACTCTACGGTTCCGAAGCCGAGTGACGGATGGTCTTCCCCTCACCTCCGATGTCGGCAACGTCAGGATGAACCGGCATCGCCGCTATTAATAATATTTACACCGTATCTTGATTGATTCCAACGAGATGAACAAACAGACCCCCGAGGGGCAACGTTGTTGCCACCCAACGCGTCCCCGCACGGCGGCGCCGAGCTCACGGCATATGTAACCTGTTGAATATGAAATAATTAAGAAATCAGTCGCCGCCGTGCCGGCTGGCACATCGACTGCAGTTGCCCAACCGAACGTGGGTGGGACCAGTTGCAGGGATGAACCTGGACCAACCCGGCCGAGAAGAAGAGACTTCGGAAGGGGAACCGGATCCACAACTTCCAGCATCAACCGGCATGCTGGAGGTATTTTCAACGAAAAGGCTCGTGGCGGCCGACGAGGGATGTGGGGTCCCGGACCGGACGGACAACGTGTGAAGAAAATCGTGGATCCGTTCCCCTCCGATCACCCGGCCATCCGACAGCATCAGAGAAAGAGCCAGCAGATCCCGCAGAGGCGAGACTCGGGATCCTCGGTCTACTCCAGGACCGCTGGCTCTTTTCTCTTGGTAGGAATCCTCCCTCCGCGTAGCTGACCGATCCGTCCCATTTAGGGGAAGCCCTGCACCTCGGGGGGGACACCGGGAACGGTCCTGATCATGTCGGCATCCTCGCCTGGACCCTGCGCCGAATTCGATAACCATATACATGGAAACATGATAGGAAGCTGGTCGTCGCTGGGGCCGTCCGGCGTCCAGCTTGGCATGCCTCCTGCCTTAAGGGAACTGCGGGTCGGCGTGACGCCGGCTCGAGGAGGTGGGGCCATGAATCGGATGCGCAACGAAGATCGACGCTTCTCGAACGCGGCCGTGCAGGCCGTCGTTTCCGTCCTCGTCCTGGCGCTCCTGCTCCCGTTGCCGGGCTGCGGCGACGATCCGGTCGACACCCAGGCCCCTGCCGTCCCGACCGGCGTGTTCACCGTCACCGGCGAAGGCGTCGTCTCCGTCTACTGGAACGACCTGGACCAGGCCGATCTCGCCGGCTACGCCGTCTACCGGCACGACGGGGACGACCCCGTGCACGGGGCCTACCGCTGGCTGGGCGACGTCGCCTGGGACGAGAACTTCGACGAGGACAGCCTGTTGCACTGGTTCGACGACGGCGACGTCGTGGACGGCCGCACCTACTACTACGCGGTGCTCGCGTACGACACGAGCGGGAACGAGAGCTCGCTCAGCTGGGAAACCATCGACGACACGCCGCGGCCCGAAGGCTACGAAGTCCTGCTCTACGACCGTTACGGCTCCTACCCCGACCGCAGCGGTTTCGACTTCAGCGAGCAGGACGACGGCCGGACGGACTGGGACTCGCCGACGGCGGACATCTTCGTGGCCTACGACGGGGGCGTGCCCTTCGTCTACACGGCGCGGCCCGACATCGTCTACCTGCAGGATCTCGGGACGGTCTCCTTCGCCGCCGTCGACCGGGCCCCGACGTCCGGATATTCCGCCATCGGCATCGCGGAGCTGATCGAGGGCCACGTCTATGCCGTGGCGATCGTCGTGGATCCCGAGGACAACGTCCATTACGCGAAGTTCTACGTCTACGCGATCACGGCGACGGCCGTCGAGATCGACTGGGCCTACCAGGTGGACGAGGGGAATCCCGAGCTGAAGGTCGTTACGGGCGGGCGCCGCACCGGCGCTCCCCACGGCGAGCTCATCCGTTTCTGAAGGCGCTGACCCGGAAGGAGGTCCGGTCATGACAAGGAAGACGAACAACACGGACGTGCGGACGGCGGCGCGACAGGATCGCGCCCCCCGGCTGGCGTTGCTCTGGCTGCTGGGCGCCCTGGCGCTCGCCATCGGCTTCGCTTCGGCCCGCGCCCAGCCGCCGGCGGCCGCCGAAGGCTGGCAGGGCTATGAGCAGCAGTCGCTGCGCGTGAACGTCTGGCACGACCGCCAGCAGGACGAGGTCTACAAGCGCGGCGAGTCGGTGCGTGTCCATTTCGAGACGAACCAGGACGCGTACGTCGTGGTCTACCGCATCGACACCGACGGCCTGGTGACGATCCTCTGGCCGCGCAGCCGGCTGGACGACGGCTTCGTGTTCGGCACCCACACCTACAACCTGCCCGGGCCGGGCTCGCCGCGGATCCTCGCGGCCGACGACGAGGGCGTCGAGTACGTCGAGGCCGTCGTCTCCGCCTACCCGTTCGATCTGCGGGACCTCGAGGTCGACTTCCACAACGAGACGGACCGCGCGCGCGAGTTCGCGTACTTCGTCGCCGGCGACCCCTTCCTGGCGATGAACGAGGTGAACTTCGCCGTCACGGGCCTGGAGAACCCCGAGGACTACGTGGCCACGAACTACGTGAGCTGGTACGTCCACCGGCGCGTCGAGCACCCGCGGTACCTCTGCAACCAGTGCCACGACGGCGGGCAGAGCTACGAGCCGTACCGGGACACCTGCGTGGTCACGATCCACCACGACTACCGCTGGGACAACGACTGGTACGTCCGTTACGGCTACTACCCGGCCTACTACTACCCCGTGTACTACTACGTCGATCCCTGGACCTGGAATCCCTGGATCAACTACTGGTACCGTCCCTGGTACTCGTGGCCCGTCTACCAGGGCTGGGGCTGGGATCGCGACTGCTACGTCTGGAACTATTCCCCCCGCGGCCGGGGCGACGTCTGGACGCGCTACAAGGACGGCGAACGCCGCTATCGCCCGCTGGGCAAGGATCTGCGTCTGAAGCGGGGCGAGAGCGACGACGGCGAGCACCATCCCTCCGGCCTGGTGAAGAGCCCGCGGCCCGACCGCGAGGTGAGCGACCGGATGGCCTCGCGCTCGGCGACGGTACGGGACGGCGACCGGGACGGGACGCGGTTCCGCGACGTGCCGCCGATGGAGCGGTCGTCCCAGACCTTCGTGCCTCCGGCGCGCGAGGATCGCACGCCGGGCATCCGCGTGCCGGGCCGATCCGGCGCCACGACGGGCAGCCGCGGGGAAGCCGTGACCAGGCCCGGCGCGTCGGGAGGCGGCGCGGCCGGCACCCAGGTGCGCCCCCAGACCGGACGGGAAGGCCGCACGACCGGCGACGTCCGGACGGCGCCGGCGGTCCGTGGCAAGGGCGACGATGCCGGCGACCGAGCCGTCCGGCCGGTGCCGCGCCGCGACCAAGGCGAAGCGGACCAGGGTGCGGTCCGTCCCGTCGAACCCCGCACCAAGGGCCCCCGCCTGTGGAGCGGCGGTCGCACCGAGGAGCGCAAAGCGCCCGACCGCCCCGCCTCGACCGTCACGCCGCGCTCGAGCGGGAGCCGTTCCGATCCGCCGCCGACGGTCAGGGAACGCCCTTCGGGCAAGAGCGATGAAGGCTCCCGGGACGCGGGCAGCGTACAGTCGCGCCCCGCGCGCGAGAGTCAGGACTCGCGGTCCGGCACGCAGCAGGGCGGGGGCGACGGCGGCTCGCGCAGCGGTACGTCCGGCCAGTCGGGACAGTCGAGCAAGTCGAGGAGCAAAGGGCGCTGACGCCCGCGGATGTCGGAGGTGATCGGATCCCCCCATCGTGTCGGCAGACCGGCGAGGGCCTGATCCTTGAAGAGGTTGGCGCCTGAAGGGGAACGGGTATCCGAACCGGTCGGCCGATGATCACCGACGTCGAACGGCGGGGCAGGGGTGACGACGATGCCAATCAGGGGTGGCGGCGTTCGATCCCCGGCCCCGCCGTGTTTCTGGCGGGGCCGTTCGTTGACGGTTGTGTCACGCGCACCTATACTCCGCGTTCCCGCCGGCCCTGCCGGTTCCCGGAGCCAACCCGTAGGCGAAAGTCGAACCTCATGAGCCTGGCCGTCGATCGCCACGTCGCCTCCGGCAAGTCGGTCGGGTTGACCCGATCGCTGCTGTGCGTCTGCCTGGGTTTGATCGCCGTCGCCGGCGCCGGGCCGGCGCGGGCCGACGCTCCGTTCCGTGGCGCACCGATGTCGGCGCACGCGGCCGACCGTCAGGTGGTCGAGCGCCTCGTCGGCGAGAAGGCGGCGCGGCTGGGACGCGACGGTTCACCGGCCCTGCAGGCCGCGCGGCTGACCGGCAGGGCGGCCCCGGACAGCCTGGTGGCCGCGGTCCTGATGTGCGACTTCGCCGACAGCCTCCTCTACGGGCACGACCTGGAAGGTTTCCCGTCGCCTCGCCAGAGAGACTTCTATTACACGGCCCACGACGCGCTCTACTTCGACCATCAGTTCGCCGACGTGCGGTCCTACTTCGACGACGTCAGCGGCGGCCGCTTCGAATTCCGCTACCGGGTCCACCCCGAAGTGGTCAACCTGGCGGCGCCCATGGCCTGGTACGGGAATCATCCAGAAGAGGGTGAACAGAAGGTGCTGTTGGCGCGAGACGTCGTCGCTGCGCTGGACGCCGACATCGATTTCTCGCGCTATGACACGGTGGTCATCGTCCACGCCGGCGCCGGCGAGGAGACCGACATCCTGGGCGATTCGCCCGAACAGATCTACAGCGGCTACCTGGGTCCCGAGGACTTCGCGCTCGCCGCCGAAGAGGGTCTTATCCCGCAGGCCGGGTTGCTCACGGACGATGAATTGCCCGGTGGCGGCTTCGCCCTCGTCGACCATGTGCTGATCCTGCCGGAGAACGAGTTTCAGGATCCGGTCGGCAGCTTCCAGGGCTATTTCGGCTCGCTCGGCGTTTACTGCTTCGAGGTGGGACTGCGCCTGGGCATGCTCTCGTTGAGCGACTTCACACCGGTCGGCCGGCCGGACAGCCAGGGCGTCGGCGAGTTCTGCCTGATGGGATACGGACTTTTCACGGCCGCCGGCTACATCCCGGCACATCCCTGCGCGTTCAACAAGATGCTCATGGGCTGGCTCGATCCGTTCCACGTTGATCACGATGCTGGCGACGTCTTGCGGCTGTACCCCGCCGAGCATCCGGCCGCGGACTCCACGCTGGCCCGCGTGGACATCTCGCCGCAGGAGTACTGGCTGGTCGAGTACCGCCGACAGGATCCCGACGGCAACCGCATCTTCTCCTTCCCCGGCGACCTGAACGGGAACCACATCCCGGACTTCTTCGATGCCGACTCCGACTCTCTCGACGGCACACCAACAGGTTGGTTCGACCCCGTGACGGACCAGCGCGAGTGGCTCGACGACGCCGAGTTCGACTTCTTCATGAGCGAGAACCAGGCCCGCGCGGACGGCGTCAAGGGCGCCGGCAGCGGGCTCTACGTCTGGCACATCGACGAGTCCGTGATCCGCGCAGTCGCCGGCGCCGAAGGCAACCTCTACAACGCCGATCCGGCCCACAAGTCCGTGGACCTAGAGGAGGCCGACGGCATCCAGGATCTCGACGACAACGCGCCGAGCGCCTGGTTCCTGGGCGGCGACCACGACAGCTACCGCGGCGAGGGGGCGACGCGGTTCGGGCCGGACACCCGGCCCGCGACGGTCACGGCGTCCGGCCTGGCCACCGGGATCCTGCTGAACGGGTTCACCGACGTCGTGCGGGACTCGGTCCGCGTCGTGCCCGGGGAGACGGAACCGGTCATCGGCTACGCACCGTGGATGGAGTTCCGCTGTTCGCGCGAGCCCCTGTCCGGGAGCGCCGAACCCGCGGCGGTGCGCGACCTGCCGGGCCGCGACCTGCGCGGCATGCACCTGGTGGCCGCCGACCTGGACTGGCCGCCCGACGGCACGATCGAGATCGTGACCGCCGCCGACGGCGGGCGCGTCCTGGCCTTCCGCAGCGACCTGTCGGACTTCCAGGAGATCACCCTCGAGCCCGGCCTGTTCGCCGTCGGTCGCAACGCCGACGGCTCGACGGCCGACTGGACGGGACCGCCGCTGGTGGCGGACGTCGACGGCGACGGCCGGCCGGAGGTCGCGCTCTCGGCGCCCACCGGCTTGTTCGTCTTCAACGGCGAGGACGGGAGCGAGGCCGTCGACGTCGACTCCATCAGCAACGGCCTCGCGCTGGAGCTGACCGGCTGCGCCTGGCCGCCGGTCCTGGCCCCGGATACCAACGACGTCGTCGTCGCCGAGACCTGGGATGACGGGAATCGCAGTCGGTTGCGCGTCTGGCCGGGCGGCGCCGTCGTCGATCTGCCGCAGGAGCATTGCAGTATCGTGGCGCCCCCGGTGCGGCGCGTGTTTCCCGCCGGCCTCGCCCTGCTAGTGAACAACCACGAAGACGACCGCTGGGAACGAGTGATGTGGCTCCACGACAGCGAATTCGCTCACGTGCGGGTCCTGCCCGCAGAGCCGGCCTCGTACCTGCCGCAGTTCCGAGCGGTGCCTCAGCTCGGTGAGTTCCAGCTCGAGCCGGACTACGTGATGGCGGTCGCGACGGGTGACGGCGGTGCCATGATCCTGTCGGATCTGGAGGCGCCCATCCTCTGGCCCGCGACGGCCGGAGTGGCGACCCCCTTCGGCCCCGACTTCACCCACGCCACCCGCGATGGTGACTTCCATTGCGCCAGCAGCGCCGGCGCGCCGCGCCTGGGTTGGCCACAACGTCCGGCAATATCCGCCGCCGCAGCCGAATCGGGGGCTAGCCCCCAGCCGCTGGCCTTCGACCTCGACGAGGCGCGCCGGTATCTGTTCACGAGCCCCGACGGTCGCCTGTTCCTGTTCGGCCAGGACGGCGTGCCGGTTCCCGGTTGGCCGCTGTCCGGGGCGGGCGAGACGGCGGGGACGCCGTTGCTGATGGACCTCGACGATGGCCCGGGCCTCGAACTGGTCGCGGCCGGCAGTTTCGCCCGGATCGCCGGTGTCGCGACGAGCGGGGGATTCACCGGAGAACCCGTCTCGCGTCTGGCGGTCTGGAGCCTCGCCGGCACCTCGGATGCTCAGGCGGTCTGGCCGATGTACGGCGGGAGCGCCGACCGCGAAGCGTCGTTGCCGGCGCCTCCCGCCGGCTTGACCGGCGCGGGCCTGCTCGCCGCCGGCAGCCACGTCTGCTACCCGTCGCCGCTGACGGGCGTGGTCCTGCATGTGCGTGCCGACGTCTTGCGGGATTGCGGTGTCCGGGTCTTCCTGTACAATCTGGAGGGGGAGGAGGTGGCCGTCGCGGCCGCCGCCGACGCCCGCGCGGGCGAACCCGTGGAGGTCCGGCTGGGCCTGCCGCGCCTCGCTTCGGGTCTGTACCTCTGCCGGCTGGTCGCCGAGGGCGGCGGCCGTTCCGAAACGAGCGTCGTGCCGGTGGCCGTCTCGCGATGAGCCGCCGCGGTCGCCGTCCGCGGGTCTGGGCGCGCCCGTCGCGCCGGAAAGGATCGTCATGATGTCTGCTTCGCCGCGCCGCCGCGCGTTCGCCGCGCTCCTGCCCGCCCTGCTGCTCGCGGGGGCCGCCTGCGCCGGGACCCCGGGGTCGGCGGGGTTCCTGTCCCTGCGCAATCCCGTGGGCGCGCGCGAGGCCGCCATGGGCGGCGCCGGCGTGGCTTCGGCCGTCGGGGCGTCGGCCGTGTACTGGAACCCGGCGCGCCTGGCCTTCACGCAGGAGGGCACGGACCTGCTGCTGCAGCACCAGCGGCTGTGGGGGCTGTTCGACAAGGAGACGGCCGCCGTCGCCCACCGCACGCCGCACGGCTCGCTGGGCTTCATCTTCTCCGGCCTCTACGCCGACGAGATCGAGCGTTATGAGGAGGACGGCGTCGGCGTGCCGCTGGGCACGTTCCGCCCCTACGAGGTGGCGCTCGGCGTCAACTTCGCGCGGATGATCGGCGAGGTCTTCGCGGTCGGCGCCGGCGTCAAGCTCCTGCACACCGAGATCGACGTGCACGGCGACACGGGTCTGGCCTACGACCTGTTCATCGCCCACCGCGGCGAGATTCCCGGCCTGTGGTTCGGCGCCTCGCTGACCAACGTCGGACCCGATCTCAACCTCGACGACGGACCGTTCGCCCTGCCGCAGGCCGCCCGGCTCGGCCTGGCCTTCGACCCCCAGCAGGACTTCTTCTCGGGCAGGCTGACGCTGGCCGCGGACGTCCTGTTCCCGAACGACGGCAACGAGAAGGCGCACCTGGGAGCGGAGTACCGCCTGGTGCCGGCCCTGGCCCTGCGGCTGGGCACGCGGGTCAACTACGAATCCCAGGGCTACACCTGGGGCGCCGGTTTCGCGCGCGGGCCGTTGACCTTGGGGTACGCCTTCGAGCAGGCCACCAACGACCTGGGCGACTGGCACCGCTTCGCCCTGGAACTGGCGCTGGGTCGAGCAGGTTATTGAGTCGCGCCGACTACTGAGGTTCCTTCAGCGGGGATCCGCGGCCGGGGAGCGGGTATCGACGGCGTAGTCGCGCAGTTCGAACCGCCCCCCCTGCACGATCGCGTAGCTCGCCTCCCCGGCGAACCAGCTGCCCAACGCCGCCATCTCCCGCCCGCCTTCCGCGACGCGGAAGGCGTGGTGCACGTGTCCGATCAGGAGCAGGTCCCAGTCGCCGCGCGCACGGGCCAAGTGCCTTCGCGCGCGCTTCTCGATCAGGTGGCGCTCGTCGCGCGAGACCTGGCGGCTGGCGTGGCTCAGCCAATGTGAGAAGGCGTAGAGGACCTCGGGATGGAGGGATTTCGCGAACAGCACGCCGGCGCGCTGCCGCACGAGGCGGCGGAAGGACGAGTAGATCCAGTCGCGGGCGAGCAGGCCGTCGCCGTGGACGAGCCGGATGCGCAGCCCGTCCGCGTCCAAGGTGAAGGGTTCCCCCCGCGGCGAGGTGCCGTAGCGCTCGTGCAGGTAGCGGGCGGCCCAGATGTCGTGGTTGCCGCCCACGAAGTGCAGCCGTACGCCGGCGTCGCGCACGGCGTCGAGGGCGGCCAGCAGCTCCTCGTAGCCCCGCAGCCGGAAGTGGGGGTAGTCGAACCAGAAATCGAAGACGTCGCCGAGCAGGACCAGCTCGTCGGCGTCGCGGGACGACTCGAGGAAGGCCAGGAAGAGGTCGCGGCGGCGGACTTCGGCGGGGTCGGGCCGCAGCTTGAAGTGCGTGTCGCCGGCGATCAGGATCGTGCGCTCGTCGTGCTTGAACATGGTCGGATGTTAGTATATGAATGACGCGATCGCGGCAAGGTGTTTTCGACCGCAGTCCGGGAGTACGCGATGGGCCTCTGGGACGACCTCCGCAAGAGCATGGGCGCGTGGTACGACACCGCGGCCGAGAAGACCGGGGAGATGGCGCGGGTCGGGTCGCGCCGCTACGACATCTTCGGGATCGGCCGCGACATCGAGCGCCACCGCAGCGAGATCGGCAAGCTCGTCCACGAGGGCATCCTGCAGGGACGGACCGAGTTCGGGGCCGACCCCGCGGTGCTGGACCTCGTGGACCGGATCCAGAAGCTGGAAGCCGAGCTGGAGGCGAAGCGGCGCGAGATCGAGGAGATCCGCGCCAGCGAGAGCCGCCGGCCGGGGGCCGCCGACGCCGACCGGCGCCGCAACCGCGAGGACCGCCGCGACGCCTCCGCCGACCGCGACCCCGACGACGGGGCCCCGTCCCCGTACTGAGAAGTTGCGAACATCCAGTTGCGAAAATCCTTGACCACCTCGATCCTGTTGCTGTAGGATCGGTTCATCCCTGCAACAGGCCGGTCGCCCGGAGACCCGCCGACCCTGGTCCCACCCAGCCGCTCCCCCCACGAAGCGACCGGCACTGCCGCGTTCCGCGTACCGCCCCGGATTCCTGAACCGGCGGCCCGCGACGTCCTTGCAGCCCGGGAGCCCGCGTGAACGTACTTCGACACATCGCCACTCGGAATGACGCCAGGATCGCCGCCCTCGCCGTGGCGTGCCTGCTGTGCCTGCCGGTCGCGCCGGGCGGCCGGGCGACGGCGCAGGACCGCGCGCTGTCGCGCCTGGACGCCGGGCCGCCGCCGGACTCGCCGTTCACGGCGGCGGCGGACCGGGCGCGGCCCTCGGTGGTGAACATCCGCGTCGAGCGGGACCCCCGCGGCGGCCTGGACCTCGATCCCATGCAGGAGATGTACCGCGAGTTCTTCCCCGGCGGACCGGGCGAGGGAACGCCCTTCGCGCCCCCCGGCAGCGGCACCGGTTTCGTCGTCAGCGGGGCCGGCCACATCCTGACCAACAACCACGTGGTCGACGGCGCAGACGTGGTGACCGTGCGTCTGAGCGGCGAGCAGCAGGCGGTCGTCGCGGAAGTCGTCGGGACCGATCCCGCGAGCGACCTCGCGGTGCTGAAGATCGACCGCGACGGCCTGACCCCGCTGGTCTTCGGCGATTCCGACCGCGTGCGCGTGGGCGACTGGGCGATCGCGGTGGGCAACCCCTTCGGCAACCTCGAGGGCAGCCTGACCGTGGGCGTCGTCAGCGCCAAGGGGCGGCGCGACCTGGCCATCCACGGCGGCGCGCCCCGCTACCAGGACTTCCTGCAGACCGACGCCGCCATCAACTTCGGCAACAGCGGCGGCCCGCTGCTGGATCTCGCCGGGCGCGTGATCGGCGTCAACACGGCGATCAACAGCGCCGGCCAGGGCATCGGCTTCGCCATTCCGAGCAACTACGCCCGCCGCGTCTTCGAGCAGATCGCCGCGCACGGCCGCGTCGTCCGCGGCTACCTGGGCGCGGTCACGAGCGACGCCGACGGCGGGGGGCAGGCCCGGGGCGCGCTGGTCGAGACGGTGCTGCCCGGCA
>DYDD01000289.1 GCA_020718045.1 Fibrobacter sp.
GGCCGCGGGGGCCGCCGCCGCCTCGGGCACGCCTTCGGGCGCCTTGCCCGGCACCTCGGTGCCCTTGAGCGTCAACACGTAGGCCACGACCTTCTGCACGCGCGTCGGGCCGAGCTGGCGGCCCCAGGCGGCCATGCCCTTGCTCGGCACGCCGTCGGTGACGGTCTTGTGGATGTCCAGCGGGCGGCCGCCGTGGATCCAGAAACCGTCGGTCAGGTTCGGGCCCACCAGGCCCTGGCCGCGGTCGGCGTGGCAGACCACGCAATAGGTCGCGAAGAGCTGCCGGCCCTCCTCCACCTGGGTGGGGATGGCGGCCATCAGGGCCAGGCTCTCGTCGGTGAGCCCCTGCTTGGCCATGCGGACCAGCTGCTCCTCGTTGGCCTTGACCATCTCCTTGTCGTAGCGGGCGCGAGGCAGGTCGACGATCGAGAAGGTGTGGAACACCAGCCAGTAGCCGATCGCGAAGACGATCGACCCGTACAGGATGAACAGCCACCAGTTGGGCAGCTTGTTGTCGTACTCCTCGATGCCATCGTACGCGTGGCCGCGCAGTTCGTCGGGCTTGTGCTCGCTCATGTCCGCACGACTCCTTCCTCGGCCGCGCGCGTCGCCCCGTCGTCCAGGGGGAGCGCCGCCATCCGCTCGAGCTCGCGGTCGCGGCGCAGCACGACCGTCACGTAGAGGATCACCATCAGGAACGCCGCGACGAAGATGCCCAGGCCGACCAGCGGCCAGGCCAGCAGCGGGTTGTCCCGGAAGAACCACTCGCTCATCGCGCCACCTCCCGCGCGGCCACCGCGGCCGGGGGCGGCGCCACGGGCTGCGGGCCGCGGCCCAGGCGCTGCAGGTAGGCGATCAGGGCGGCCAGCTCGCTGTCGGGAGCGAGCGTGATGCCCTGGGTGGCCAGGTCGGCGACGACCAGCCCCCCCTGGTCGCGCGCGGTCGCCGAGGCGCCGGCGATCTGCGCCTCGTCGTAGGGGACGCCCAGCTTGCGCAGGACCCGCATCTTGCCGGCGGTGGCTTCCAGGTCGACCCGATGCGTCTTGAGGTGCGGGTACGGCGGCATGTTCGAACCCGGCGAGGTCGAGCGCGGGTCGATCAGGTGCAGGTAGTGCCAGACGTTGGCGTACTTGCCGCCCTCGCGGTGCAGGTCGGGGCCGGTACGCTTGGAACCCCACTGGAAGGGCGTGTCGTAGATGAACTCGGTGGCCCGGCTGTACTCGCCGTAGCGCAGGGTCTCGTGGCGGAAGGGGCGGACCATCTGGCTGTGGCAGACGTAGCAGCCCTCGCGCACGTAGATGTCGCGGCCCTCGAGCTCCAGCGGGCTGTAGGGCATCTGGACGAAGACGTACTCGCCCTTCGCCGCCCAGACCGAATCGGCGTGCGCGACCTGGGCCGGCACGTCCTTCTTGGCGACGACCAGGGGCACGATCTCCACCAGGCCGCCCACGAGGATCGCCACCAGCACCAGCACGGTGAAGGCCAGCGAGTGGCCCTCGACCAGGTCGTGCCAGCTGCGCCGCGACTTCTCCCTGCCGATCGACAGGGCGCCGGCGATCACCAGCACGCCGAAGCCGGCCAGCGCGATGGCGCTGCCGAGGGTGCCGGAGAAGAACAGCACCAGCGACAGCACGATCACGGCCAGCGAGTAGAGCACCGGCGCGCCGCGCATCAGCGCCCAGAAGCCCGGGCCGTCGTGCGCGTAGCCCTGCACTTCGATCTCGACCGTCGACTTGCGGCCGCTGCGGATCGTCGCCCAGAGGTTGCCGACCATCAGCAGCGAGCCGGCGAAGTAGGCCAGGCCGCCGATCAGGCGCATCTGGTACATGAACCGCGAGGCGAGCAGGCCCTCGATGAAGTCCGGGTACTTGAGGAAGCCCTCGGCGTCCAGGGCGCGCCAGAACAGGCCCTGGCTGACGCCGGAGATCCACATCGAGACGACGTAGAGCAGGATGCCGAAGGTCGCGATCCAGAAGTGGACCTCGGCCAGGCGCACCGATTTGAGCGTCGTGCCCCAGAGGCGCGGCACCAACCAGTACAGCATGCCGAAGGCCATGAAGCCGTTCCAGCCCAGGGCGCCGCCGTGGACATGGCCGATGATCCAGTCGGTGTAGTGGCCCAGGGCGCTGACGCTCTTGATCGAGAGCAACGGGCCCTCGAAGGTGCTCATGCCGTAGAAGGTCACCGCGACGATGTAGAATTTGATGATCGGGTCGGTGCGCAGCTTGTCCCAGGCGCCGCGCAGGGTCAGCAGACCGTTGAGCATGCCGCCCCAGCTCGGGGCCCACAGCATGACGCTGAAGATCATGCCCATCGTCTGCGCCCAGTCCGGCAGCGCGGTGTACAGCAGGTGGTGCGGCCCGGCCCAGATGTAGATGAAGATCAGCGACCAGAAGTGCACGATCGACAGCCGGTACGAGTAGACCGGGCGCCCGGCGGCCTTGGGCAGGAAGTAGTACATGATGCCCAGGATCGGGGTGGTCAGGAAGAAGGCCACGGCGTTGTGGCCGTACCACCACTGCACCAGGGCGTCCTGCACGCCGGTGAAGATCGAGTAGGAGTGGGTCGCGCTCGTCGGCAGCTGCAGGTTGTTGACGATGTAGAGCACGGCGATGGTGATGATCGTCGAGATGTAAAACCAGATCGCCACGTACAGGTTGCGCTCGTTGCGCCGGGCCAGCGTCCAGAAGAAGTTCACCGCGAAGGCGACCCAGACCAGCACCACCAGCAGGTCCAGCGGCCAGATCAGCTCCGCGTACTCCTTGCTCTGGGTCAGGCCCAGCGGGTAGGTGATCGCCGCCCCGACGATGACCGCCTGCCAGCCCCAGAAGTGGACCCAGCTCAGCAGGTCCGAGGCCAGGCGGGCCTTCAGCAGGCGCTGGGTGCTGTAGTAGACGCCCGCGAACATCATGTTGCCGACGAAGGCGAAGATGACCGCGTTGGTGTGCAGCGGGCGCAGCCGCCCGTACGTCGTCCACGGCAGGCCGAGGTTGGCCTGCCAGAACGAGAGCTGGGTGGCGACCAGGACGCCGACCAGCAGCCCGACGGCGCCCCAGATGATGGTCGCGAGCGAGAATGCGCGGACGACGTCGTCGTCGTACACCACGCGCTTGGTGACGGGAGTCGTGGCTTGCATGAGTCGCGGAGCCTCCTCTCCTTGGGTGGACGAGCCCGCTCAGGGCTCCTGCGTCTTCGCTTCCGGCTCGGGATCGCCCTGCGGGTCGTCGGCCAGCGGCAGCAGCGACAGGCGGTCCCCGTGGTCGAAGTCGCCCGCGCGCTGGCGGACGAAGAACAGCACCAGCCCGCCGACGA
>DYDD01000290.1 GCA_020718045.1 Fibrobacter sp.
ATGTCCAGCTCCGCGTCGGGCAGGCGCGCCACCGCTTCGAGCAGCACCTCGACGCCCTTGTAGTAGACCAGCCGGCCGACGAAGAGCAGGGGACCGCGCCCGGGGTGCGACGACGCGCGCCACGGGGCGGGGTCGATGCCGAAGGGGATGACCGCCGTGCGCGGGGCGTGCGGCGCCAGCAGCGGCGACTGCTCGCGCAGGCTCGCCGTCGAGACCGCGATGCCGTCGCAGCGCTCCAGCAGGCGGTGGACCAGCGGGCGCAACAGGACGCCGCCCAGCCGCTGGCGCGTGATGTCGGCGTGGTACCACACAGTCAGCCGGGACCCGCCGAGCTCGCGCCCGAGCAGCAGCAGCGCCGCGGCGGCCAGGGGGTTGGGCCAGTGGAGGGTGACGACGTCGGGGCGGCGCCGCAGCAGGCGTCGCAGCTCGGCCGCCAAGCCAGGCATGAGCGGCTGCGAAGCCAGCGTCGCTGACACGCCGCAGCGCACCAGTTCGCCGCCCGGCCCCGGCGACGACGTCAGGGCGACGCGGGTCGTGGCGCGGTCCGCGGACGCCGCCAGCACGTCGACCGCCTCGCCGCGGGCGAGCAGGCCCTCGGTGATCGCGGCCAGGACCGTCTCCATCCCGCCTTTGGCGGGCGGGTAGTACTTGCCGATCTGCAGGATGCGCATGGTCCACCTACAGTAGCCGATGGCGGCGGGCCGGCCAGCACAAAAAGAAGAGGGCGGCCCTCGTCGGGAGCCGCCCTCGCGTCGCGCGGTGCGTGACGGACTACATCATGTCCATCCCGCCCATGCCGCCCATGCCGCCGCCGCCGGACATCGGCTTGTCCTTCTCCGGCTCGTCGGTGACGCAGGCCTCGGTGGTCAGCAGCAGCGCCGCGATCGAGGCGGCGTTCTGCAGGGCCGAGCGGGTCACCTTGACCGGGTCGATGATGCCGGCCTCGAACATGTCCTCGTAGATCATCTTCGCGGCGTTGAAGCCGACGTTCGGCTTCTTCTCGGCGCGCAGGTGCGCGACGACCAGCGAGCCCTCGACGCCGGCGTTCTCGGCGATCATGCGCACCGGCTCCTCGACCGCCCGGGCCACGATGTCGCGACCGACGGCGGCCTCGCCCTCGAGCTTCAGGTCGGTGATGGCCTTGGCCGCGCGCAGCAGCGCCACGCCGCCGCCGGCGACGATGCCCTCCTCGACCGCCGCACGGGTGGCCGAAAGGGCGTCCTCGACGCGGTGCTTCTTCTCCTTCATCTCGGACTCGGTCATCGCGCCGACGCGGATGACCGCGACGCCGCCGGCCAGCTTGGCCAGCCGCTCCTGCAGCTTCTCACGGTCGTAGTCGCTGGTCGTGTCCTCGATCTGGGCGCGGATCTGCTGGATGCGCGCCTTGACGTCGGCCGACTTGCCCTTGCCGCCCACGATGGTGGTGTTGTCCTTGTCGATGGTGACCTTCGAGCAGCGGCCCAGGTCGGCGGTCGTGGTGTTCTCCAGCTTCAGGCCGGCGTCCTCGCACATGACGCGGCCGCCGGTCAGCACGGCCAGGTCCTCGAGCATGGCCTTGCGGCGGTCGCCGAAGCCGGGCGCCTTGACCGCGGCGACCTGCAGGGTCCCGCGCAGCTTGTTGACGACCAGCGTGGCCAGGGCCTCGCCGTCGATGTCCTCGGAGACGATCAGCAGCGGGCGGCCCATCTGCGCGACCTTCTCGAGGATCGGCAGGATGTCCTTCATCGTGCTGATCTTCTTGTCGTGGACGAGGATCACCGGTTCGTCCAGCTCGACCTTCATCGTCTCGGGGTTGGTGATGAAGTAGGGGCTGAGGTAGCCGCGGTCGAACTGCATGCCCTCGACGACGTCCAGCTCCATCTCGGTGCCCTTGGCGTCCTCGACGGTGATCACGCCGTCCTTGCCGACCTTCTCCATCGCCTCGGCGATGATCTTGCCGATCGACTCGTCGTTGTTCGCCGAGATCGAGGCGACCGAGGCGATGGTGGCGCTGTCGCGCACGACCTTCGACTGCTTCTTCAGCGAGTCGACGGCGGCGTTGGTGGCGGCCTCGATGCCCTTCTTCATGAACATCGGGTTGGCGCCGGCGGCCAGGTTCTTGAAGCCCTCGCGGATGATGACCTGGGCCAGCAGGGTCGCGGTGGTGGTGCCGTCGCCGGCCACGTCGTTGGTCTTGCTGGCGACTTCCTTCAGCATCTGGGCGCCCATGTTCTCGAAGGGATCGGCCAGCTCGATCTCCTTGGCGATGGTCACGCCGTCGTTGGTGACGATGGGCGAGCCGTATTTCTTGTCGAGGATCACGTTGCGGCCGCGGGGACCGAGGGTGATCTTCACGGTGTTGGCGAGCTGGTCGACGCCCCTCTTCAGCTTGTCGCGCGCATCGGCGTCGAACTTGATCATCTTGGCCATGTCGAAATCTCCTTTGCGGTCGTCCGTATGCCTAGAGGATGGCGAGGACGTCGCCCTCGCGCAGGATCAGGTAGTCTTTGTCGCCGACGGTGACTTCGGTGCCCAAGTACTTGCCGTACAGCACGACGTCGCCCTTCTTGACCTCGGGGGCCACGCGCTTGCCGTCCTCGGCGACGCGGCCCGGACCCACCGCCACGATCTTGCCCCGCTGGGGCTTCTCCTTGGCCGTATCGGGGATGATGATGCCGCCCTTCATCGTCTCGGCCTCCATCGGCTCGACGATGACGCGATCCGCAAGGGGCTTGATGCTGAGAGCCATCTTCTCCGCCTCCTTCTGCCTTTGGGGAACAGGGCCGCCAGTTAGCACTCTCGGCCCGTGATTGCCAGGGCGGGAATATAGCACTCACCGCAAGCCCTGCAACTCGGAATTCCGACATCTGCCATTCGCTCCGCCAGCGACCTGCCATTGTGTCATGCCAGCTCCAGCGGGGGCGGACCGCAATGCCGGCCGGCCGGGAACGACCGTCGGGAACAGGCGGACGCACACGGGTTTGGCGGCCCCGATCTGGAACCGACCCGAAACCGCGCTTGCACTCGGCGCAGGGTCCGTTACCCTAGGACCCGTCCGATGACCGACCCCGATGGGAGCCTGCATGCCCGACCGGATCCGTTTGCGCGACCTACTGCCGCCCTGCGTCCTGGGCGACCCCTATGGCCTCGCCGCCGCGGGGGACGACCTCCTGCACGCCGATCCCGCCCGCGCCCTCGGCGCGGCCCACGACGTCGCCGGCCGGCTCAACGAATCCCGTCGGGCCGTCGGCGGCCCCTGGATCCACGCCGGCCAGATCCAGGCGCTGGTGCTGCTGACGGCCGCGGCGGCGGTCCTGCTGCGCCGTTTCGCCGCCGACCGGGATCCCGGCC
>DYDD01000291.1 GCA_020718045.1 Fibrobacter sp.
GTTGGGCAGGTCCCAGGCGCCGCTGATGGAGATCGCGGGTCCGCCGTAGCCGTAGACGTAGAACGCCACGTTGTCGAAGTACGACGCGGGCGTGCCGTCGGTGCCGATGTTGTAGCGCGAATCCTCCGTCACACCCAGCGCGACCTGGACGTGCGTCGTGCCGGGCTCGAGCAGGTCCGTGACCACGAAGATGTTGCGGCCGTAGAGGCCCTGGGAGCTGTAGTAGATCGTGTTGCGATCGGCCCAGCCGTACCAGGTGTTGCCGCCGTCGGTCGAGCAGCGGACGTGCCAGACCTGGAAGACGCCGTCGAACGTCGCCGTGCCGTACGGCGAGTGGATGAACTGGCCGAAGGTCAGCGCGGCGCCGACGTAGTTGCCGGCGGGCCAGGCCAGGGGCGGCGACCAGATCTCGTTGGAGAGCAGGTTGTCGTCCGTGTTCGCGCCCAGGGCGCCGCCGGTGCAGTTGCGGGTGTAGCCGCTGGGGCCGTAGGTGTACAGCAGGTTCGAGGACGGGCCGACGCCGGGGACGACGATGCCGTCATCGATGAAGCCGAACTGGGGGGTCTCGTTCGTCACGCAAGGATCGACATCCTCGAGCAGCGGCCAGACCTTGGAGAAGTCGCCGTAGCCCTGGGGCACGACGGTGAACCAGTTCGGGCCCATGCCCGCGTCGAAGTCGTCGAACGTCTGCAGGACGCCGCCGAAGAAGACGCTGATGTTGTCCAGCTGGCTGTGACCCACGGACGGGTACAGGCAGTCGCTGTCGGACCAGGCGCCGTCGGCGTCGGCCTGCCAGCGCAGGTGGACCTGGTTGGTGTTGACGTAGTCGGCGGACGTCAGGGTGAACGTCACGTCGACGGGCGTGGCCACGGCGTAGCCGTTCCACACCGTATGCTCCACCATGCCCGCGGGGGTCTCGTAGCGCAGCGACAGGAAGTCGTAGCCGGGCTCGTTGTCGTAGCTGATGACCGCGGTCACGCGGACCACCGTGTCGGCGAGCGGGTTGGCCACGGTGCCGACCCAGTCGAGGTACTCGAGGAAGCTGTTCGAGTAGCCCTGGAAGTCGCCGGTGCCGCAGTCGTTGGGGAACGACTCGCCGGCCCACATGGCAGGGGTGCCGGTGGGGCTGTGGTAGGTGTTGACGTTCCAGCGGGAGTACGCGGGCGCCGTCAGGTCGACGCCGGTCCAGCCTTCCGCGTCGGGAAGGTTGGGGTTGACGTTGTTCTGGAACTTGCCGTCGTTGCGGGCGGGACCGCCGATCAGGTACACGGTGTCCTGCTTGGCCGTCGAGCCGCCGGACGTCAGCGCCATGGTATTGGTGACGTCGACCAGGTTGTAGTCGGCGAAGCGCTGGGAGCTGCCGACGGCGAAGGCGGAGCCAGCCGTCAAAAGCAGGGCCAAGCACACGAGAGTGAGTTTCCTCATACTTTCCCCCCATCGTTGAACAAGTCAACAAATGGTGCAGGTGAAAGGCATTGCCCCCGAGTTCCCGAAGGAAGATCGAAGGCTCCAGCAGTGCAGGCAAAAGCTCTTCCAGTCACTGGCCTCAGGGGGCTTGCTGTGAAGGGGTCTTTTCCTCTGTGACCGTGACGTGTTGACTCGCGAATCAAGCAAGCGTGTCAAGTTAATTAGGGACTTACTTGGAGTGGAGTCGGGCGCAACGTCACTTCGGAAAAGGCTTTTGCCCTTGAGTCGCACGCGTGAGCATACCCAACACCCCCCGGCAAGTCAATAGCATATGTCAAAAATCAAGGGAGCCCCCCGCGGGGCTCCCGGTCGGGAATCAGCCGGTTCAGGAGTCAGGGTGCCGACTCCAGGGGGGCCACCTCGCCGAGATCGGCGAACTGGGCGAACAGGCCATGGACCTCGCGCAGGAAGGCGTGCCGCAGCTCCCGCAATTCGGCCTGGTCGGCGTTGACCCGGACCGTCTCGAAGAACCCGTCGATGGCCGGGCCCAGGCCGGACAGCGCGCGGAAGACCCCGATGTAGTCCCCCGCCTCCCGGAGCGTGAACAAGCCGGGAACGGCCGCCGCCACGGCCGCGGCGAGAGCCACCTCGGCCGGCTCGGGCAGCCCCGAGAAACCCAGCCCCCCGGGAGTGCCGCCCCCGGCGCGCCACCTGTCCACGCAGCCGGCCAGGTCCCCCGCCTCGAGGGTGCGGCCTTCCAGGATGTTGCGGCAGCGCTTGACGCCCTTGGCGAGCAGCAGGAAGTCCGGCTGTTCCCGGAAGCCGTCGAGGGCGCGGGCCCAGGCGGCCGCGTCGGTCGGGTCGTTCCCGTGCACGGGCAGGACCGCCCGCACCGCTTCCTGGGAGATGCCCCCGGCGACCAGCTGTCCCTCCAGTCGCGTGCGGGCGAAGGCGAGGATCTCGCCGAGGGCCCGGCCGCGGCCGGTCTCGTCGGCCAGGGTCGCGTAGCCGGCGAGGGCGACGGCGACGGCGGCGGCGAGGTCCAAGCGCGCGGTGCGGTCGATCAGGATGCGCAGCACGGCCAGGGTGTGGCGCCGCAGCGCGTAGGGGTCCTTGGCGCCGGTCGGGACGAACCCGGCCAGCCAACAGCCCGCCAGGGTGTCCAGGCGGTCGGCCGCGGCCAGCACGGCGGCGGCCGCCCCGGCGGGCAGCCCGTCCGCGGCGGAGCGGGGGCGGTAGTATTCCTCGAGCAGCGAGCACACGGCGGGAGCCTCCCCCGCCGCCGCGGCGTAGCGCGCACCGATGGTGCCCTCGAGCTTCGTGAATTCCTTGCCGTCGCGGATCATCTCGGTGACGAGGTCGAACTTGCAGATCCGCGCCGCGCGCAGCAGCTCCGGCGGCGGTGCGCCGCCGTCGCCCAGGCCCGCGGACCAGAGCAGCTCCACCAGGCGGCCCACGCGCCCGACCTTGTCCAGCACCGTGCCGTAGCCTTCGAGCCAGGTCACGTCCGCGAGCCGCGCGGTGTGCTGGTCGGGCGTGAGCTTCAGGTCGCAGCGCCAGTAGAACAGGGCGTCGTTCAGGCGCGCGTTGAGCACCTTCTCGTTCCCGCGGATCACGTTGTCCAGGGCGGTGCCGTCGCCGTCGCGCACGGCGAAGAAGACCGGCAGCAGGCCGCCGTCGCCCTCGCGGCGCACCGCGAAGTAGCGCTGGTGGGCCTTCAGCGCCGTGACGACGACCTCGTCCGGCAGGGCGAAGTAGGACTCCGGGACGGCGCCGAGGAAGGGCGTGGGGTGTTCCAGCAGGTCGGTGACCTCCTGCAGCAGCTCCTCGTCCTCGACGACCCGGCCGCCCGCCTCGCGCGCCAGCCGCTCCCCGCCCTCGCGCACGATGCGGCGGCGCTCGTCCTGGTCGGGCTCGACGCCGTGGGCCCGCAGCGCCGCGA
>DYDD01000292.1 GCA_020718045.1 Fibrobacter sp.
CGGCGCCCTGGTGCCGGAGCTGCTCGCCGCGCTGGGCGTGCGCTGCGTGCCCCTGCACTGCGGCCTGACGGGCCGGTTCCCGCACCCGGCCGAACCCACGCCCGCGAACCTGGCCGACCTGAGCGCGGCGGTCCGCCGCGAGGGCGCCGACCTCGGCTTCGCCGTCGACCCGGACGTGGACCGCCTGGTCCTGGCCGACGCGTCGGGACGCGTGCTGAACGAGGAGCTCACGCTCGCCGTCGCGGCCGACTTCCTGCTCGGACGCGAGCCCGGTCCGGTCGCGATCAACCTCTCGACCACCTCGCTCGTCGAGGTCGTGGCCGCCCGCCACGGCGTCGGCGTCACCCGCACGCCCGTCGGCGAGGCCAACGTGGTCGAGGCCATGCTGCGCGAGGGTGCGGTCGTGGGCGGGGAGGGCAACGGCGGCGTCATCTACCCGGCGCTGCACCCGGGGCGGGACGCCCTGGTCGGGATCGCCATGGTCCTGCAGCACCTGGCCGACACCGGCCTGTCCCTGGCGGAACTCGTCGACCGCTACCCTCCGGTGTTCATGATCAAGGACAAGTTCGATCAAGAAGGGCCGTTCGCGGCCGATGACATCAAAGCGGGACTTGGAGTTGCGCTGGGCGAGGGCGCGGTCGACGACCGTGACGGCCTGCGCTGGTCCGGCCCCGCCGGCTGGGTGCACATGCGCCCGTCGAACACCGAACCCATCGTCCGCGTGATCGCGGAGGCCGCCAGCGAGGCGCTGGCGCGGGACCTCGTCTCCCGCGCGCGCACCCTCTGCGAGCGGGCCTGACGGCGAAGGAGCAGCCATGTGCGGGATCGTCGGCATCACGGGCGACAAGCAGGTCGCGCCCATCCTGATCGAGGGCCTCAAGCGGCTGGAATACCGCGGCTACGACAGCGCGGGCATCGCGGTGATCAACGGCACCCTGCGCGTCGTCAAGCAGCAGGGCAAGATCAAGGCGCTCGAGACCGAGGCGGCCGGCCACGACCTCAGCGGCCTGTGCGGCATCGCCCACACCCGCTGGGCGACGCACGGCGCGCCCAACCGCGTCAACGCGCACCCGCACCAGGACGACGACGGCCGCCTGGCGCTGGTCCACAACGGCATCATCGAGAACTACACGGTGCTCAAGACGCAGCTGGTCAAGCAGGGCCACGTCTTCAAGTCGGAGACCGACACCGAGGTCCTGGCCCACCTCATCTCGCACCACTACCACGGGAACCTCGAGGAGGCGGTGCAGAAGGCCCTGTCGCTGGCCGAGGGGACCTACGGCATCGCGGTGATGCACGCGGACGAGCCGGGCAAGATCGTCGGCGCGCGCAAGGGTTCGCCGCTGGTCGTGGGCGTGGGGCAGGGCACCAACTACCTGGCCAGCGACGTGGCGGCGATCCTGGGCGAGACGCGCCAGGTCATCTACCTCGACGACGGCGAGCTCGCGGTGCTGACCCCGGACGACGTCCGCGTCCTGGGCATCCGCAACGAGCTGCTGACCAAGGAGATCCAGGAGATCACCTGGGACCTCGACCGCATCCAGAAGGGCGGCTACCCGCACTTCATGCTCAAGGAGATCCACGAGCAGCCGGAGACCATCGTCGACGCCTTCCGCGGGCGCATCCTGCCCGACAGCGGCGACGTGAAGCTGTCGGGCCTGCGGCTCACGGACTGGGAGCTGCGCAACGTCCGCCGCATCATCATCCTGGCCTGCGGCACCAGCTTCCATGCCGGCCTGCTCGGCGAGTACCTCATCGAGGAGCACGCGGGCATCCCGGTGGAGGTGGAGTACGCGTCGGAGTTCCGCTACCGTTCGCCGGTGATCGAGCCCGGCACCCTCTGCCTGACGATCAGCCAGAGCGGGGAGACCATCGACACGCTCGAGGCCATGCGCGAGGCGAAGCGGCGCGGCGCCAAGGTGCTGGGCATCACCAACGTCGTGGGCTCGACGATCGCGCGCGAGACCGACGGCGGCATCTACATCCACGCCGGGCCCGAGATCGGCGTCGCCTCGACCAAGGCGTTCACCAGCCAGGTGACGATCCTGGTGCTGCTGACGATCATGTTCGGCCGCCGCCACTCGATCTCCAGCGAGCGGGGCATGCGCCTGATCGAGGACCTGCAGCGCATCCCGGAGAAGATCCGGCAGATCCTGGCCCGCGACGAGGCGATCCGCGAGATCGCCGCCGTCTACAAGGACCACAGCAACTTCCTGTACCTCGGCCGCGGCTACAACTTCCCGATCGCGCTCGAGGGCGCCCTGAAGCTGAAGGAGATCAGCTACATCCACGCCGAGGGCTACCCCGCCGCCGAGATGAAGCACGGGCCCATCGCGCTGATCGACCCCGACATGCCGGTGGTCGTGATCTGCACGCGCGACGGCAGCTACCAGAAGATCAAGGGCAACGTGCAGGAAGTGAAGGCCCGCTCGGGCAAGGTGATCAGCATCGTCACCGAGGACGAGGAGGAGATCGCCGCGATGAGCGACCACGTCATCCGCATCCCCGCCTCCTCGGAGCTCCTGTCGCCGCTGCTGGCCGTCGTGCCTCTGCAGCTGCTGGCCTACCACATCGCCGTCATGCGCGGCTGCAACGTCGACCAGCCGCGCAATCTCGCCAAGAGCGTCACCGTCGAGTGACGCCTAAGGAGGATCCGCCATGTCCCGCAAGGTGCTCGCGACGTCCCAGGCCCCGGCCGCCGTCGGTCCCTACAGCCAGGGAGTCGCCGCCGCCGGGCTCGTGTTCACGGCCGGCCAGATCGGCCTCGACCCCGCCACGGGCAAGTTCGTGCCCGGCGGCGTGGTCGAGCAGGCCCGCCGGGCCCTGGACAACGCGCGGGCCGTGGTCGAAGCCGGCGGCGCCACGCTGGCCGACGTCGTGAAGGTCACCGTGTTCCTGACGGACATGGGCGACTTCGCGGCCTTCAACGAGGTCTACCGGGAGTTCTTCACCGCCGACTTCCCCGCCCGTTCCGCCGTCGGGGTCGCCGCCCTGCCGGTCGGCGCGCTGGTCGAGGTGGAGATGATCGCGGCGACGCGCTGATTTCGGTGGGTCCGGCCGGGACTCTGGTGTATCCTGTCGATCGTGCATGGGAGTGGATGGGGCCTGGTGGCTTCCCGGGACTTCAAATCCCTGTGTCGGGCGCGTTGAACCGTCCGAGGTGGGTTCGATTCCCACACATTCCCGCCAGACCGGCCACCGGGCGTGCGACGCGGCGCGAGCCGCGTTTTTCGCGCCTGCCCGCGCGGCTCACGGAGCAGGCATGGAGACGGCGGCGCTGATCCTCAATCCC
>DYDD01000034.1 GCA_020718045.1 Fibrobacter sp.
CGTCGGGCGCCTACCTGGCGCGGCTGGTGACAGCGGGGCGGGTCGCGACCGGGAAGCTCGTCCTGCTCAGGTAGCTGCGGGGGGCGCAGGTCAGTCAAGCCGCGCCGTCGTCCGTCAGCATGACGACTCCGGGAGTTCGGGGAACCGATCGCGGCGGCGCCGGCCGCAGGCTCGTGACGGCCTACCGATACCAGCTCTTGAGCATGCCCCAGCCCGAGTCGGCCCCGGACACGGTCTCGCACGCGTCGCCGACGCCGTTGTGGTCGAGGTCGGCCTGGTCCACGTTCGGAATGTTCGGGCAGTTGTCGCAGGTGTTGCCGGCGCCGTCCGCGTCGTCATCGACCTGGCTGGGGTTGGACACGTTCGGGCAGTTGTCCATGTCGTTGGGCAGGCCGTCGGCATCCGGGTCGGCGTCCGGGTCGCACAGGTCGCCGATCTGGTCCATGTCGGTATCAGCCTGGGTCGGGTTGTAGACGCCGGGGCAGTTGTCGACGGCATCATCGACGCCGTCGAGGTCCCCGTCCGCCGCCCACGCGGCGGTGGACGCCAACAGCAGGCAGATCAGGATCAACAGATTGTGCGGTAACGCGTTGCGCTTCGGGCTCATGGTCACGGCGGGGCCTCCGGGCTGAAGGTGAACGACCTGGGCCAGTACGGCATCGTCGATGATTCTACCATGCGGATATATAGGAGTAAAGCAATCCCTATTCGGTTCCGGTCTGGTCCGGGCGACCCAAGCCGAGGTATCGGCGAATGCTGAGCTGCCGTACAATGCGAAGTCGGTTCGACCATCCGATTAAGTGACTGGTGGTGTGCATGGGCGTCTTCGTCGACCACGTCAGACAGATCGTCGCCGCGCTGTGCCTCCTGCTGGTCCTGAACGGCTGCAGCGCGTCCAAGGGGTACCTGCTCATGCACGACGCCCGCACCTGGGGCGAGCGGATCCGCGAGGAACTGCCGGCGGGCCAGCGGGTGAAGCTGGCGCTGATCGACGGCGGGCAGCTGCACGGGACCGTGCGGGCCGCCGAAGCCGACTCGCTGCGCATCGTCGTGCGGAAGGGCGCGGACCGCATAGGGACCGAGGTCGTGCTCCCGTACGGGCGGATCGCGAGCGTGGAAGCGCTCGACTTCTCGTTCAGCAAGTCAGTCTTCATGACGTTCACGGCCAGTTTGGGATTCGTCCTGCTTCTCTTTACAGTATTTCCGCCCGGGGCTATCGGGCGCTGAGATGCTTGTTGAACAGATGGAGACCCGTTGGCCCACCACACCCTGAAGTCCGGCTACGACCGCATGGTCGAGCGCCTGAACCGCTTCCCCCAGGGCGCGCCGCCGTCCGTGCTGCTGGAGCGCATCCTGCGCGAACTGGTCTCCGAGCGCGAAGCGGAGCTGATCGCCGGCCTGCCGATCAAGCCCTTCACGGCGGCGAAGGCGGCCCGCCTCTGGCGCATGGGCCCCGTCGAGGCGCAGGCCGTCCTGGACGAGCTGGCGTCGCGGGCCATGCTCGTGGACATGCCCGGCAAGCGCGGCGTGCGCTACGCCCTGCCGCCGCCGATGGCCGGCTTCTTCGAGTTCTCCCTGATGCGCGTGCGCGACGACCTCGACCAGAAGCTGCTCAGCGAGCTGTACTACCAGTACCTGAACGTGGAGGAGGACTTCATCAAGGCCCTCTTCACGGAAGGGGAGACGCAGCTCGGCCGGGTCTTCGTGCACGAGCCGGTGCTCACCTCCGAGGACGCGCTGCACGTCCTGGACCACGAGCGCGCGAGCGAGGTGGTCCGCGGCGCCAAGCACATGGGCGTCGGCCTCTGCTACTGCCGCCACAAGATGCAGCACCTGGGCCGCGCCTGCGACGCCCCGCTGGACATCTGCATGACCTTCGGCCCGACCGCCGACTCGCTGATCCGCCACGGCCACGCCCGCCGCGTCGACCGCGTCGAGGGCCTGGAACTGCTGGACCGCGCCCACGAGGCGAACCTGGTGCAGTTCGGTGAGAACGTGCAGCGCGAGGTCGGGTTCATCTGCAACTGCTGCGGCTGCTGCTGCGAGGCCATGATCGCCGCCCGCCGCTTCGCGTTTTTGCACCCCGTGCACACTACGAATTGGCTGCCCGAGATCGACGAAGGCAACTGCAACGGTTGCGGCAAGTGCGTGGCGGCCTGTCCCGTCGAGGCGCTGAACCTGGCGTCGGCGAGCGACGAGGCGGCGCCACGGCGGTCGAAGGCGGTGCTCGATGCCGAGCGGTGCCTGGGGTGCGGCGTGTGTGTGCGCAACTGTTCGCGGGAGGGGATCAGGCTGAAGCCGCGGGGGGCGCGGGTGATCACGCCGGTCACTTCGGCGCACCGTTACGTGGCGATGGCCGTGGAGCGGGGGAAGCTGCAGGATCTGATCTGGGATGAGAGGGCGATGTGGAGTCACCGGGCGATGGCGGCGGTGTTCGGGGCGGTGTTGAAGCTGCCGCCGGTGAAGAGGGCGATGGCGGGGGAGCAGTTGCAATCTCGGTATTTGGATCGGTTGTTGGAGAGGGCGCAGGCCTGACGATCTCCGAGCGAATCGCCAAACTGTTCGTGTGTCGAGGGAGGGGATGGGGTGAATTATCGAAGGCCGCTTCTCTGCACTGCCCTGATGGCGGCCCTGTCGTCGGTTGGCTCCGCGGCGACGCGGGTGGATCTCTCCGAAGCTGAAGCGCTGGTGCGAGCGGATATCTTCAAGACGATAACTGCCATGAACCCGGCCGCCACCTTTCCGTTGCATGAGTTGACCACGGACGAAATGTGGGAACGACTGGGGGCGCAGATCTACGAGATCAACGATGGAATTTACGAGCCCGGTTGGTACGCAATCGTCGACAGGGAGGCGGTGTCCCTGGCGACAGGTACGAGTGTGGTGCCCTCTTCCATGTGTTTAGCGGATATCGACCATGATGGGAATCACGAATTGCTGTTCATCTATTATTATGGATGCGGAGTTCTTCGGGCAGCTTTGGGGATGTTTTCGCCTCAGTACGATGTTTCACACATACTGATTTCGTGCCTCGATCCCGGTAAAGGAAGCTGGGCACTCGATAAGCATGATGACGCCACCGTGTGGATCAGCAATGGAGATGTGCTGCTTGGTCAAGTGATCTTGGAGGGAAAAGGGCAGCAGCGTTGCTTGAGGATCCAAGATTCTGGTGAGCCTGCCGGAAGTCATCGAGCGGCAGATCGGTGATATAAACAAGTTATCCATCGATCTGGTCGACCACCCCCACCACCACCGACCGCACCGGCACCCCCGGCGCCCGCAGAATCTGCCGCGCCCCATTCCCCTCATCCAGCACCAACACCGTCTCCCCCCACCCCGCCCCGATCGCATCCACCGCGATGACGTAGCCGCCGGCCAACTCCCCGTCAGCCCCGACCTTGTCCACGATCAGCAAGCTGCGCCCCGCCATCGAAGGATGATGGATCGTCGAAACGATGCGCCCCGCCACACGCCCCAAGATCATTTCCGACCTCCGGGGCGAGCCGGCACCGCATCGATTTGCCGATCATCCACGATCCCCACCACCGCATGATCCACCGGCACGAAGCTGGGCTCCAGCGTCAGCGCCGCCTCCCGACTTGCCTCCCAGTAGATCGTCTCTCCAGGCCCCGCCATCCGCGTCCCGTCCGCGCAGACGAATGGCTGGCCCTTCGCCGCCCCGTCCGACCCCAGCGGCTGCACCCACAGCAGCGGCACCCCCGCCATCCCCTCGCAAGCCGTGGTGGCCACCAACGACCCGATCACCCTGCCCAGGAACATCAGCGCCCCTCCGGATATTCCGCCCCGGCCGGCTCCGCGGCGATGCAGTCGCGGAACGAGGTCCCGGCGTTCAGCACCCCGCAGAAGTGGGCGTCCAGTCGCGGCGTGAGCGTGCGTCCGCTCAACCGCCCCGCTGGCGCGGCCATCTCGCACCCCGCCGCCAGCGCCGCCTGCACGTCGGCCAGCTCGCCATGCAACAGCGCCAGCCCGCGTCCCCCCAGGTCGTCGCACAGGCGCAGCTCGGCCAGCCCGACCGGCGCCGCCTTCAGTGCCGCATCGACCGCCTTCACGAGCGTCGCCGCGGACCCGGTCTCCAGCGCGCCGAGCGCGAAGTCCGGCCGCAGCCCGGCGGGCCGCCCCGCCAGCGCCGCCCGCAGCGCGGGATGGGGGTCACGCAGCAGCACCGCGTCGTCGGTCTCCTCAACGCCTGCGTTATAAGCCGCCTCGACGCTCGCCACCGTACCCCCGATCAGCGCCAGCCAACGCCCCGGATGCACCGAGCCGCACTTCAAGAGCGCGATGGGGGAGGCCTTGAGCATGCGGTCCACCGCGGCGATGCCCAGCGCCAGGCTGTCGTATTCGAGCAGGGCGAGGGCGTCGGTGGATTTCATACGATCCTGAAGTGGTCCACCAGCGAGCAGCGCCGCTGGCGGCTGAAGGTGAGCGGCCCGGTCAGGCCCTCGCCCGTCGGGCTGGCGATGGTGAAGCTCGTGAAGCCCTCGCCGCCCTCGCCCAGGCCGGCGTAGATGGGCGCGTTCTTGACGAAGATGCTGGTGTTGATGACGCGGGCCATGCGGCTCAGCGCGTCGATGTCGCGGCTGTGCATCGCCGCCGAGTGGCCGAAGCCGTGCTCGGCGCGGCGCGCCAGCTCGATGCCGTGCTCGGCGTCGGCGACGCGCACCACCGGCAGCACCGGCATCATCTGCTCGGTCCAGACCAGCGGGTGGTCCTCAGGCACCTCGCAGACGACCAGCCGCGGATCACCTGAATAGGCGATCCCGGCGCGCGCGAGGATCTCGCCGGCGTTCTTGCCGATCAGCGTCTTCTCCATCACGCCCGGCTTGCCGGGGCCGCGGGTCTCGCTGAAGACCGTGCGCTCGAGGCGGGCGAGGTCCGAGGCGCTGGCGCGGTGCGCGCCGTGGCGCACCATGGAGGCGACCAGGGCGTCGGCCACCGCGGCCTCGACGAACACCTCCTTCTCGTCCACGCAGATCACGTTGTTGTCGAAGGAGGCGCCGCGCACGATGTCGCCGCCGGCCTTGGCGACGTCGGCGGTGCGGTCCACGACCACCGGCGGGTTGCCCGGCCCGGCGCAGACGGCGCGCTTGCCGCTGCGCATCGCGGCCTTGACCACCGCCGCACCGCCGGTCACCACCAGCAGGCGCACCCCGGGGTGCTGCATCAGCTCCTGGGCCGAGGCCACCGTCGGCGTCGCCACCGCGGTCACCAGGTCGGGCGGCCCGCCGGCGCCGACCACGGCGCGGTTGATCAGGCGGATCGTGCGCATCGAACAACTGCGCGCGCTCGGGTGCACGTTGAACACGACGCTGTTGCCGGCGGCCACCATGCCGATGGTGTTGCAGATGATCGTCGAGGTGGGGTTGGTGGTCGGGGTGATGGCGCCGATGACGCCGAAGGGCGCCCACTCGGCGAGCGTGAGGCCGCGGTCGCCGGTCCAGGTGCGGGGCTGCAGCACCTCGGTCCCCGGCGTCTTGAGCGTCACCAGCCGGTTCTTGACGACCTTGTCCTCGAAACGGCCGAGGCCGGTCTCCTCCCAGGCGTGGCGGGCCAGGGCCTCGCCTTCGCGCAGCATCGTGGCGCGGATGGCCGCGATCAGCGACTCGCGCAGCGACAGCGACGCCTCGCCCAGGCGGCGGAAGGCCGTCGCGGCCGCCTCGACGGCGTGGTCCACGTCGGGGAACACGCCGTCGCCCAGCGACTCCTTGGCCGCCGCCGGCTCGTGCACCGCCGCGGAGGTCGCACCCCCGCCGCCGCGCAGCCGCGCCGCCAGCCGTTGGGCGATCTCGTCGACCTGCCGGTCGCTCAACCCGCTCATGGCCGCTCCCTCGCTGTGCTAGCCGTCGCGGCCCTTGTGATACCGCTCCTCACCCTCGACCTCCCAGCTGTCGACGATGGCCATCACCACGGCGTCGACGGGACGCCCGTCGGTAACCCGCGTCTGGCGCGCCGAGGAGCCCGAGGCGTACAGCACGTACTCGCCCGGGCCCGCCCCGACCGCGTCGACCGCCACCACCGAGCCGCCGGACAGCTGCCCGTCGGGGCCGGCCGTGGCCAGCAGCAGGAAGCGCAGGCCGTCGAGCTTCTCGTCCTTCTGGCTGGCCACCACGGTGCCCATCACCTTCGCGAGGTTCATGGCCGCCTCCCGGATCCGCAGCGCGGGGTCACTTCTTGCCTGTCTCCACCTGGCGGCCCAGGGGGATGATCAGGTCCACGTTGGCGTGCGGGCGCGCGATCACGTGCACCGCGACGACCTCGCCCACGCGGGCGGCGGCCGTCTGGCCGGCGTCGCAGGCCGCCTTGACCGCGGCCACGTCGCCGCGCACCACGACGGTCGTGTAGCCGCCGCCGGTCTTCTCGTAGCTCACCAGCTCGACGCGGGCCGCCTTGACCATCGCGTCGGCCGCCTCGACCATCGCCGCGAAGCTGCGGCACTCGATCATACCCAGAGCATCCGACATCACGAGCCTCCCTCGGGGGCTGGGGTCCTGCCTCCTACGAGGCGTGCTCGCGTCCGGTCAGGGCCGCCAGGGCCTGGACCGCCGCGGGCCGCGCCGCTTCCACGTCCTTCTCCTCCCCGCCGATGTAGACCCGGCCGAAGCTGCCGAAGGCCCGCACCTCGAGGATGCTGATGTCGGCCGCCTTCTCCGCCTCGTTGGCCGCGAGCGCTGCGTAGGCCGCCGGCTCGCATTCGAGGATGAAGAGGGTCTGGCCGGCCATGATCATGTTGCCGTGCCGCATGCGGTTGATCAGCATGCACTGGTGGTCGTCGAGGTGGCGCACCACCTGGTCGCTGATCACCCGGGGGCGCAGCCGCTGCTCCTCGGTCAGCTCCAGGGCAGACAGGATGGCGGCGCCGGCCTGGCGCACGTCGGCCTGGCTGTCGGCGTGCACCTCGAGCATGCCGAAGTGGCGCTCGACGATCTGCATGCCGGGCGTCACGCGCGTGCTCTTCAGGGCGATGTCGGTGACGCGGTTGATCTCCATGCCCGGCGCGATCTCGACGAACAGGCTCGCCTGGCCGGTGCGGGGCAGGAAGCCCTGCGCCACCGTCGCCAGGAAGGCGGCGAACTGCGGCTGCAGGCTGTCGATGACGACGAAGGCCCTCAGGTCGACCATGGTGCGCTCCTTGCCCAAGCTCTGCTATTTGCCGCCGGCGCCGACGCCGGCTTCCTCCATGATGGCCACGCTGGCGCTGGCGCCGATGCGCGTGGCGCCCGCCTCGATCATCCGGCGCGCGTCCGCGTAGCTGCGGATGCCGCCCGACGCTTTGACTTCCATGCCCGCGCCCTGGACCACCGACGCCATCAGGGCGACGTCCTCGGCCGTGGCCCCGCCCTTGGCGAAGCCGGTCGAGGTCTTCACGAAGTGCGCGCGGGCGCGGCGCGAGGCCTCGCAGGCGCGGCGCTTCTCGTCGTCGGTCAACAGCGCGGTCTCGATGATGACCTTGCAGACGGCGCCGCCGTCGCGGCAGGCCTCGACCACGGCGCGGATGTCGCCGAGCACCAGGTCGTCGTCGCCGCCCTTGAGCGCGCCGACGTTGATGACCATGTCGATCTCGCGGGCCCCGTCGCGGATGGCGCGGCGCGCCTCGGCCGCCTTGATCTCGGGCAGCGTCGCCCCCAGCGGGAAGCCGACGACCGTGCAGGTCAAGACCGGCGTGCCCCGCAGGGCGTTGCTCACGGTCTTGGTCCAGCAGGCGTTCACGCAGATGGAGCGGAACAGGAACTTGCGCGCCTCGGCGCACAGGGCCAGCACCTGCTCGCGCGTGGCGTCGGGTTTCAGGATCGTGTGGTCGATGTAGCGGGCCAGGTCGCGCGGGATCTCGCCGGGCGAGCCGGGGCCGTGGCCGAGGCGGGTGGCGCCCAGCTCCACCAGGCGCCGCGCGCGGTCGGGGGCGGAGGCCACGCACGGTCCTTCGCACGCGGCCCCCGTCGTCGAGCCCACCAGGCGTTCCAGCCTGGCGACGATGCGGTCGAGATCCTCCGGGGACAGCGCGTCGGGGGCGGCGGCGGGGCGGCCGCCGGCCGGGGCGCTTCCCTTCTCGACGTCGTCGATCATCGCCACCCTCCGTTGGTGGCGGGGCTCCTTGCAATCGGTCGACAGGAAGGCGTCCAGGATCTGGACGGCCAGGGCGGCGCCGATCAGGCCGGCGCCGAGAGTCAACAGGTTGGCGTCGTTGTGCTCGCGGCCGTTGCGGGCGCTGGAGAGGTCGTAGGCCATGGCGGCGCGCACGCCGGGGACCTTGTTGGCGACCATGCAGGAACCGATGCCGGCGCCGTCGATCATGACGCCGCGCTGGGCCCGCCCCTCGGCCACGGCCTGGGCAACGGCCAGGGCGTAGACGGGGTAGTCGACCGCTTCATGAGATGAAGTGCCGAGGTCGAGCACCTCGTGCCCCTGGGACTTCAGGTGGACGGCCAACTTGGTCTTGAGGTCGAACCCGCCGTGGTCGGCGCCGATGGCGATCTTCATCCGTCAACCTCCCTACCAGACCCGCTCGCGAGCACCCGGCGCACCACCGGGGGTGGCGCGGTTCTCGCCGGATTCCGAGTCCAGGACCGCCTGCAGCTGTCGGACGAAGCGCCGGAAACGGGCCAGACCTTCCTCGGTGAGTTGGAAGGTGGTGATCGTGCGCCGCCCCTGCTGGGTCTTGCGGATCCCCACGAATCCCGCCTCCGACAGGTGCCGCGTCTGCACGTGCAGGTTCCCGTCGGCCAATCCCGTCTCGCTTCTCAATTCCATGAAGCTCTTGGGCTGCCCCTGGATCAGGGCGGCGACGATGGCCAGGCGGGCCGGGGAGGCCAAGGTGGCGTCAAACTCCGGCATCGCGACGTCTTCCGGCCCGGCGAGTCGTCATTTGCTTCATGATCGGAAGTATCGGCAAGATTCGGGAGCGGTCAAGCATAAAATCATGTCGTCATGCGATTGGACTTCACATTATGAAGTAAATGTCATCCCTGTGCTTCGCGGATGGACTCCAACTCCTCCCAGCGGGAGTAGGTTGCGTCCAGCTCCCCTTCGACGGTTTCCAGTTCCTCCCGCATGGCCGGCACTTCGCCCCCCGCGCGCTGGTAGAGGGCGGGGTCGGCCAGACCGGCGTGCAACTCGTCGCGGCGCCGCTCCAGGTCCTCGATCCGCTGGGGCAGGGCTTCGAGTTCGCGGGTCTCCTTCCAGGTCAGCCGCCGGGGCGACTCGGGACGGGGCTTGGTCCGCGGCGCCGGCGGCCCCTCCCGCGGGGCCGGCCGGGACTCGGCGAGCCCCGCGGCGGCCGCCGCTTCGACCCGCTCCCAGTCCTTGTAGCCCCCCACCGACTCCAGCACGCTCCCGTCGTGGCCCACCACCAGGGTCGAGGTGGCCACGTTGTCCAGGAACTCGCGGTCGTGGCTGACCAAGAGGACCGTGCCCTCGAAGTCGACGAGCAGCGATTCGAGCAGCTCGAGCGTCTCGAGGTCGAGGTCGTTGGTCGGTTCGTCCAGGACCAGCACGTTCGCCGGCTGGGTGAAGAGCTTCGCGAGCAGCAGCCGGTTGCGCTCGCCCCCGCTGAGCCGGGTGATGGGGGCGCGGGCCTGCTCGGGCGGGAACAGGAAGCGCTGCAGGTAGGTGATGACGTGTACGTGCTGCCCGTCGATCACGACGTGGTCGCGGCCCGAGGCGATGTTCTCCTGCACCGAGAGCGCCGGGTCCAGGGTGTCCCGCTGCTGGTCGGAGTAGGCGATCTTCAGGTTGGCGCCCTGCCGCACCCGGCCGGCGAGCGGTTCCAGTTCCCCGAGCAGCACCCGCAGCAGCGTCGTCTTGCCGGCTCCGTTGGGACCCAGCACGCCGACCTTGTCCCCGCGCAGGACCGTGGTGGTCAGGCCGCGCACCACCGCGCGCCCGTCGTAGCCGGCGTCGACGCCTTCGGCCCGCAGCACCAGCTTGCCGCTGCGCTCGGCGTCCTGCACCGCGATCTGGGCCGCGGCGCCCAGCTCCCGCCGGGAGGATCGCTCCTCGCGCAGTTCGAGCAACCGGCGCACGCGCCCCTCGTTGCGCGTCCGGCGCTCGCGGACGCCCTGGCGGACCCAGGCCTCCTCTTGGGCCAGGACGCGGTCGAATTCGGCCCGCTGGCGGCGCTCGGCGGCCAGGTCCTCGTCGCGCCGGCGCAGGAAGGTGTCGTAATCGCAGCGCCAGTCGCGCAGCCGGCCGCGGTCCAGCTCGACGATGCGCCCCGCCAGCGCGCGCAGGAAGGCGCGGTCGTGGGTCACGAACAGCAGCGTGCCGTGCCAGCGCAGCAGGAAGGACTCCAGCCAGCGGATCGCCGGGATGTCCAGGTGGTTGGTCGGTTCGTCCAGCAGCAGCAGGTCGGGCTCGCCGGCCAGGGCGCGCGCCAGCAGCACGCGGCGGCGCTGGCCGGTCGATAGCTCGGAGACCTCGGCGTCCGCGTCCAGCCCGACCTGGTCCAGGACTCCGGACACCCGGTGGGAGATCTCCCAGGGCTCGACGTCCGGCGGCAAACCTCCGGCCACCACGTCGGCCGCGCGGCCGCGCAGGTCGGCGGGGATCTCCTGGGGCAGCAGGCCCACGCGCAGGCCGGCGGCGCGGATCACCTCGCCGCCGTCCGGGGGCGCCTCGCCGGCGAGCACGCGCAGCAGGGTGGTCTTGCCCTCGCCGTTGCGCCCGAGCAGGCAGACGCGCTCGCCCTTCTCCAAACGCAGGTCCACGCCGTCGAGCACGGGCGGGCCGCCGTGGGCCAGGGTCACGTCCTTCAGGGTCAGCAGGGCCATGGCTTCCTCGCGGGGTTTCGGCGCGGTTCCGGGCTCCCAAGATCGTACAGGCATGATCGTTGCACAGCACAAAATCGCTCTACGGGAGAACAGGCACCAGCAGGACGCGAAATAAGAGCATTTACCCCTGAATAAACGCCTTCTTTTCGGGGTGACGCATCATGCGGATCTGGTAGACTGCGCTCCGAGTGATCGACGACAGGGACGTCGAGTCCGATCCTTACAACAGGTAGGTGGAATATGAAGAAGTATTCATGGTTGGTCCTGCTGCTCATGGCTGGCACGCTCGCATTCTGGGGCTGCGGGGGCGATGACGGCGGCGGCGGCGATCCGCCCGCGACGACGTACGGCTCGATCTCCGGCATCGTGGACGGTGCCCCCGCCAAGTCCGCGATCAGCAACGCTACGATCACCGTCGGCACCCTTTCCACGACTTCCAATGAGCAGGGCTACTTCTCGCTGGCCAACGTGCCGACGGGGCAGCGCGTGGTGAACATCGCCCAGGCCGGCTACCTCTCGGTCCAGCGGGTGGTCCAGGTCGTCTCCGGTGAGAACGTGCATCTGCCGGACATCTACCTGCCCGCGGCTGAGAATTTCGTCATCGACGGTGCGGCCGGCGGCGTCGCCGGCACCGCCGACGGCGACGGCACGGTCACCTTCGGGGAGAATGCCTTCGTGGACGCCGACGGCGACCCCTACACCGGCGAGGTGAACCTCGAGGTCACGACCGTCATGCCCGGCGACGAGGAGTTCTACGAGGCCTTCCCCGGCGACTTCGAAGGCATCCGCGAGGACGGCACCACGACCCAGTTCGTGAGCTTCGGCTTCATGGGCGTCAACATGTTCAACGCCGACAAGTCGGCCGAGGTTCGCCTGGCCAACGGCGTGACCGCCCAGCTGAGCCTGCGCGCCGACGACTCCAAGAGGGTCGTCGAGCAGATCCCGATGTGGTGGTTCGACGAGACGGCCGGCGTCTGGCGCGAGGACGGCGCCGCGGACTACGTCGACGGCAGCTTCGTGGCCGACGTCTCCCACTTCACGACCTGGAACTGGGACCTGCCCATCGACGACGTCTGCACGATCGAGGGCACGGTCCTGAACACCAACGAGGAGCCGGTCGCCGGCGCCCGCGTGTTCAGCCGCGGCGTGGACTACGCCATCATGGACGACGACTTCTCCGACGCCGAGGGCCACTTCAGCGTGCGCGCCATGAAGAACGCGTCCACCGACATCTGGGCGCTGCGCGGCAGCTTCGCCAGCGCGACGATCCGCGTGGTCGTGGCCGAGGCGTGCCCGGTCGTCGTCGAGACGCCGCTGATGCTGCTCGAGCCCGCGTTCGCGGTCACCCTGACCTGGGGCGCGAGCCCGTACGACCTGGACTCGCACCTGCTGATCCCGATGACCTGGAGCGTGGACTACGACTACTACAACATCGCCTACTACAGCATGGGCAACATGGGCGACAACCCCTACACCATGCTGGACACCGACGATACCAGCTCCTACGGCCCCGAGATCATCAGCAGCGCGCACCTGTACCAGGGGACCTACCAGTACTGGGTGCACAACTTCTCGATGCACAACTCCCAGAGCACCCACGACTCCGGCGCCCAGGTGCGCCTGGAAGTGGGCGGCACCATCCGCACCTGGAACGCCGTGGACGTCGCCGTCGAAGGCGCCGACCTCTCCGGCTGGTGGCACGTCTTCGACATGACGGTCGACGGCACCACCGTGACGGTGACGCCGGTGCAGGCGTTCCAGCCCCGCTACTCGCTGGAAGGCGTCTACGCGGACAAGAGCTTCACCACCGTGAAGTGATCGTCCCGCACAGGACGTGACGAGAAGCCAGCGGCCCCCGCCTTCGGGCGGGGGCCGCTTCGTTTGGAGACCCGGTCATTCCTCGTAGTGCCGCTTCGGGGGCGGTTTCGGTCGCGGCGGCCGGCGCGGCGGCGGTCCCTTGGGTGCGGCGGCGCCGGCCGCCGGCACCAACTGCTCCCGTCCCGGCCCGATCAGGTCGGCCCGTCCCATCCTCTGCAGGGCCTCGCGCAGCAGCGGCCAGTTCTCCGGATCGTGATAACGCAGGAAGGCCTTGTGCAGGCGGCGCTGGCGCAGCCCGCGCGGCACCGTCACGTTCGGCGGTTCGCGGCGCACCTTGCGCAGCGGGTTGTGCCCGGTGTGGTACATGGTCGAGGCCGAGGCCAGGGGCGTGGGCAGGAACTGCTGCACCTGGTCCGGCTTGAAGCCGTTGCGCTTCAGCCACAGCGCCAGGTTCAGCATGTCCTCGTCCGTGGTGCCGGGGTGGGCGGCGATGAAGTAGGGGATGAGGTACTGCTTCTTGCCCGCTTCCTTCGAGAAGCGCTCGAAGAGCTGCTTGAAGCGGTCGTAGGACCCGATGCCCGGCTTCATCATGTGCGAGAGCGGCCGCGCCTCGGTGTGCTCCGGCGCGATCTTCAGGTAGCCCCCCACGTGATGGGTGACCAACTCGCGGACGTAGTCGGGGTCGCGCACCGCCAGGTCGTAGCGCAGGCCCGATGCCACCAGCACGCGCTTGACGCCCGCCTGCTTGCGGGCCTTGCGGTAGAGCGCGATGAGCGGCGCGTGGTCGGTCACCAGGTTGTTGCAGATCCCCGGGTAGACGCACGACGGTCGCCGACAGGCGCTCTCGATCTCCTTCGTCTTGCAGTGCATGCGGTACATGTTGGCCGTGGGCCCGCCGAGGTCCGAAATGGTGCCGGTGAAGCCCGGCGTCCGGTCGCGCACCTCGGCGATCTCCCGCAGCACCGAAGCCTCCGAGCGGCTCTGGATGACGCGCCCCTCGTGCTCGGTGATGGAGCAGAAGGTGCAGCCGCCGAAGCAGCCGCGCATGATCGAGATCGAGAAGCGGATCATCTCCCAGGCCGGGATCCGGGCCTTCCCGTACGCGGGGTGCGGGCGGCGCGTGTAGGGGAACTCGTACATGCGGTCCAGCTCGTCGGTCTCCAGGGGGACCGGCGGCGGCGTCAGCCAGACGTCGCGGTCGCCGTGCTGCTGCACCAGGGACAGGGCGTTGCCCGGGTTGGTCTCCAGGTGGAAGACGCGCGAGGCGTGGGCGTAGAGCACCGGATCCGCCGCCACCTGCTCGTAGGAGGGCAGGCGGATGACGGTGCGGGCGCGGTCGATGCGGCCGCGGTGCGGTTCGGGGCGCGGCGCCGCGCCGGGAGCCGGCACGTTCGCGCAGTCCGGCTCCGCGGCGTAGGGATCGGGATGGACGCACGGCGGTCCCGGTTCATCGATCCCAGTCGAGTCCAGCTCCAGCCAGCCGTCGGGCACGCCGCGGCGCAGGTGGGCGGTGCCGCGCAGGTCGGTGATCGTCCCGATCGGCTCCCCGGCGGCCAGGCGGTGCGCCAGCTCCACGATGGCGCGCTCGGCGTTGCCGTAGACGAGCAGGTCGGCCTTGGCGTCGGGCAGCACCGAGCGCCGCACCTTGTCGGACCAGTAGTCGTAGTGGGCGATGCGGCGCAGGCTGGCCTCGATGCCGCCGACCACCACGGGTACGTCCTTGTAGGCCTCGCGCGCCCGCTGGGCGTAGACGAGCACCGAGCGCTCGGGCCGCCGGCCGCCCTCGCCGCCGGGGCTGTAGGCGTCGTCGCTGCGCACCTTGCGGTCGGCGGTGTAGCGGTTGACCATCGAGTCCATGTTGCCGGCCGAGATCCCGAAGAACAGGTTCGGCCGACCCAGGGCGCGCAGCGGCTCCGCCGTGTGCCAGTCGGGCTGGGCGATGATCCCGACGCGGAAGCCGTGGGCCTCCAGCAGGCGCCCCACCAGGGCCATGCCGAAGCTGGGGTGGTCGACGTAGGCGTCGCCGGTCACCAGCACGACGTCGCAGCTGTCCCAGCCGAGCGCCTCCATCTCGGGCCGCGACATCGGCAGCACGGGGGCCGGCGCCAGGCCGGGCCGGTGCGGCGGCCGTGCGAACAGGTGGGGGGTCGTCGTCGCGCTCATCTGCGATCTCCACCGCTGTGGGGTCCTGGTTGCGCCCATGCGACCCACCGGGGTACGATGCGCGCGGCCGAGCCGACCCACAAGCTAACCCATCGCCCGCGGGCGGGCTACCGCGCCGCGTGACGCATCCGGAGGCCGACATGTTCCGAGACCTCGCCCCCGGCGCCGCCGTCTTCGACTCCGCGCTCGGCCCCTGGGGGCTGACCTGGACGCGCCGCGGGGTCGACTCCCTCGCCCTGCCCGATCTCACGGAGGCCGCCGTGCGCGAACTGCTGGAGCGCGCCGCGCCCGGCCGCGAGTACCCCGCGCGGCCCCCGGCCGCCGTGCGCGACCTGGCGCGCCGCGTACGCTCCCACCTGGCCGGGAAGCCCGACGACTTCCGCGACGTGCCCCTGGATCTCGAGCGCCTGCCGCCCTTCGCCCGCAAGGTCTCGCGCGCCCTGTGCCGGGTCCCGCCCGGCGCGACGGTGAGCTACGCGCAGCTCGCCAAGCGCGCCGGGTCGCCCGGGGCCTCGCGCGCCGTCGGCACGGTCATGGCCCGCAACCCGCTGTCGCTGCTGGTGCCCTGCCACCGCGTGCTCGCGGCGGGCGGCGCGCTGGGCGGCTTCTCGGCCCCCGGCGGCACCGACCTGAAGGTCCGGCTGCTGCACCGCGAGGGGGTCGTGCTCAGCCCGCGTCTCCAGGCCGGGATGGACCACCTGGCGCGGACCGATCGCGCGCTGGGCCGCGTGATCCGCCGCGCCGGCCCCTACCTGCCGGCCTTCGGCGACAAGCGCGATCCCTACGACGTGCTGGTCACGAGCATCGTGCACCAGCAGCTCGCCCTGAAGGCCGCCGCCACCATCGCCAGGCGGGTGCGCGCGCTCACGCCGGGCGACGCGTTCCCCTCGCCGCGGGAACTGCTGCAGCTGTCCGACGTGGAGCTGCGCGGCGCCGGCCTCTCCTCGCAGAAGCTCGGCTACCTGCGCGACCTCGGCGCGCGCCTCGACGACGGCCGGCTCGACCTGCGCGCGCTGCGGCGCCTCGACGATGCCGGAGCGACCGCCGCGCTCTGCACCGTCAAGGGCATCGGGGTCTGGACCGCGCAGATGATGCTGATCTTCCACCTCGGTCGGCTCGACGTCTGGCCGGTCGACGATCTGGGTCTGCAGAAGGGCGTGCAGCAGCACCTCGGCCTCGCCGAGACGCCCAAGGCCAAGGCGATGGCGGCGATCGGCGAGCGCTGGGCGCCGTACCGCTCGCTGGCGGCGTGGTACCTCTGGCAGCTGGTGGACGGCGGCGCGGATTGAGTGGCGGCGGTCCGGCGATCTCCCTACGTTCAGCCATCATCGGCGGCGTACCCTCGGCACCATGACCATCCCATAGCCCGGAGCGTGACATGCGGTATTCGACCACCGTCGCGGCCATCCTCGTCCTCGTCCTGGTCGCCGGCTGCCGCAGCACGGCGCCGCCGCCGCCGTTCACCGACGGAGCGTCGGCGATCGCCGCCGAGGTCGCACCGGTCGATCTCGCCGGTTTCCGGGCTCTGCCCGTCGCGGACCAGGAACGGCGTCGCCGGCTGGCCGACGAGGAACTGGCGCGGTTCCACCGGTGGTGGCAGGACATCCCCAGCCTGCTGCGCCGCAGCGGCGTCGCCCTCAGCTTCTTCGACGGGAACGGGCTGCTCGCCGACGGCCGCCTGACCGTCGACGACCTCGACCGCATGATGCCGATCCTGCAACGCGCCGTGCAGATCGATCCCGCCTGCACCGAGGCCTGGTACAGGATGGCCAACTACCTCACCCAGTACGGCGACTGGTCGCGGGCCGACGCCGCCTTCACGGCCGCTTGGCAGGCCTGCCCCCACGATCTCAGGCTGGAGAGTCGCGCCGAGACCGCGCGAGGGATCTCTCACGCCCACGCTTGGCTGTGCCGGGACACGGCGCGCTGGGAGGAGGGGCTCGCCCTGCTCGAGCGCGGGGACGGGATGTCCGCAGCGAGGGCGGATGACCGGGACCAGCTGCTGCGCGGCCTGCTGCTGGCCGGGGCCGGCCGCTTCCAGGAGGCCGTCGCCGTGGCGAAGGAGATGCCGCCGTTGCGGTACCCCCGCTACGGCTACGGCATGGCCGCGGGCAGCCACGGCAACAACTGGATCGAGGCGATGGCCTGGTTCGCCATCGGCGAGCCGGCCTTCGCCCGCAAGGCCCTCGGCGAGATCTACGCCCACCGCGCGGTGCAGCAGTCGGCGCGGTACTGGAACGACGTGGCCTTGATCCTGGACACGGTCGGCAGCGACGCCGAATCCGATGCCACCTACGCACGCTCCCTGAAGGGCCGCTTCCCGCTGCTGGCCTTCTTCCCCTACGACGGCTGCTCGGTGCCCCCGGTGATCCTCGGCGAACCCTCGCCCACGGTCCCGGTCTACCTGGCCTGGGGCGAGCACTACCTCGCGGGCTCGCTCTTCGCCTTCGCCGCCAACTCCATGGCCCGCTACTGGACGCTCGACGACGAGGCGCGCCGGCCCCGCCGCGGCCGGGCCGTCCTCGAAGCCCTGTCGATCTGCATGCGCAAGCACGACCGCCCGACGCTGGCGCAGGCCCTGCGCGGGCGCATGCACTACTACCTGGGCGAGGACGAGGAGGCGCTGACGGACCTGCGCGCCGCGCGCGCCGCCCTGGCGGCCGAAGGCCGCGGCGACGCCGCGACCAGCCTCGTGCTGGGCACGATCCTGCTCAACCGGCGCCAGGCCGCCGAGGCGCAGCTCTGCCTGCAGGAGGCCGTCGCCCTGGAGCCCGGCCTGGCCGGCGCCTGGCGCACCCACGGCGTCGCGCTGGCCAAGCTGGGCCGCCACGCCGAGGCGGACTCGGTCCTGGACCGCGCCGTCGATCTCGACCCCTACGAGATCAGCGGCTGGTACAACCGCGGGCTGCACCACCTCGAGCTGCGGCGCTGGGAAGAGGCGTGCCGCGACCTGGGCGTCGCCGTCCGGCTGGAGCCCGGCAACGCGGATGCCCTGGAGATGATGCAGGCGGCCCAGTCGTCCCTGCTGCGCAGCGGCG
>DYDD01000293.1 GCA_020718045.1 Fibrobacter sp.
GTAGGCGCGGGCGCGGGCGGCCTGCACGGCCAGGGCGACGGCGGCGCCGAGGCCGCAGGCCACCACGCCGATGCGCAGCGCCTCCATCGCGCTACACGCAGCCGTCCGGCTTGGGCAGCCCGGCCAGCTTGCAGGCGCCCTTGGCGGGGCCCGACGGGAACAGCTCGTAGACGCGCTTGAGCGGCAGGCCGGTGGCCTTGCAGACCGCGCGCACCATGGGCGCGCCCCGCTTCTCCTGGTAGTGGCCGCGGATGAACCGGATCACCGACCAGTGCTCATCGTTCAAGGTCTCGAGGCCCTCCTCGGTCCTGGCCAGGAACATCGCCAGGTCGTCGTCCCACTCCTCGGGGTGCAGCAGGAACCCTTCTTCGTTCACTTCCAGCGTCCGTCCCGCGAAATCGATCGTCGGCATGTCAGCTCCCTGGTGCGCGTGCTGGGGCCGGTCCTCATGGTCCGGGCGCATCCCCTCCATGATAGTGCATGGATGGGGATTCACCCTATGTAAAAGACGGTGGGACAACGGATTCGCGACCGGGCAACTCCAGTTGCACCTCGAGCGGGAGTCTCGAAGTCCTTGGTCAGCACTTCGCGCCCGAGCAACCCCGCCATCAGCGCCGTCACCCGTTGCTGTCCGTCGATGAGGATGCGCTTGCCGGCGGACGGGGTCCCGTCCTTGAGCTTCACCGTGGGATTGCGTCAGGCGATCAGGTAACCGACTGGGTAACCCCTGTAGAGGGAATCGAGCAGATTGCGGACCTTGGTCGCTTCCCACACAAAGGGGCGTTGGATTTCCGGTATGGCGATTTCTCCCGATTTCACCCAGGTCAGGAGCGTTTCGATCGGATGCGGGGTGACGGAATACCGTTGTGTCGACATGATCGGGCCACACTCCTGACGAGCAGTAGAGAATCGGACAGACGTCACTCCCGAAACGCCACCCCGTGACCTTGTGTGGGGTTGCAGCAGATCAATCCTCGTGTTCCATGGTCCACGTTGATACAAGCTGGGAGTCTATCTCCAGTTCCATCGATGTCCGAGCCTACAGCCTCCACTCTCGCCTGTCCACCAGCGCACGCGTCCGTGGAACGCCCCCACATTTTCCCCTTGCATCCCCCCTCCCTCTCTATTACAGTACCGATATCAAGTCATCCCGGCCCAGGAGGTCGCCATGCGCAAATCTTCAAACAAATCAACGGGTTCCGCCCCCAGCCACGGCGGTCCGCGCCCCGGCGCCGGCCGCCCCCGCGGCACCGGCCTCTACGGGGAGCCCACCGTGCCGGTGCGGGTGCCCGAGAGCCTGATCGTGCCGCTGCGGGACCTGCTGCAGCGGCGCGTCGACGGCGCGGCCGACACCCGCGACCGGGAGCTGCCCGACAACGTGCTGGTGCCGGACTTCGCGGCCGAACGGCTGGAGCTGCCGCTGTTCTCGCACCGCGTGGCGGCGGGCTTCCCGTCCCCGGCCGACGACCACCTCGAGAACCGCCTGGACCTCAACGACTACCTCGTGAAGAAGCCGGCCGCGACCTTCTTCGTGCGGGTCGAGGGGCAGTCGATGATCGGGGCGGGGATCCGGCCCGACGACATCCTGGTCGTGGACCGCTCCGAGAAGGCGGTCGACGGCAAGATCGTCGTGGCGGCGGTCGACGGGGAGCTGACCGTCAAGCGGCTGCGCACCGAGCGGGCGCGGGTCTACCTGATGCCCGAGAACCCGGACTTCCCCCCCATCGAGATCACGCAGGACACCGAGTTCGTGATCTGGGGCGTCGTCACCAGCGTCATCCACAAGGTCTGAGACGGGAGGCCCGACGTGCCGCGCGTGTTCGCCCTGGTCGACTGCAACAACTTCTACGCGTCGTGCGAGCGGGTCTTCCAGCCGCGGCTGCGCGACCGGCCGATCGTCGTGCTGTCGAACAACGACGGCTGCGTCATCGCCCGCTCGAACGAGGCCAAGGCGATGGGCATCCCCATGGGGGCGCCCTTCTTCCGCTTCCGGCGGCTGGCGCAGCACCGCCAGGTCGAGGTCTTCTCCTCGAACTACGCCCTGTACGGGGACATGTCGGCCCGGGTGATGCGCATCCTGCAGGAGTACACGCCGTCGCTGGAGGTCTACTCCATCGACGAGGCCTTCCTGGACCTCTCCGGGCACGCGCGGCGCGACCTCGGCGCGTACGCCCGGGAACTGGCCCTGACGGTGCGGCGGTCCACCGGCATCCCCGTGTCGGTGGGCATCGGGCCGACCAAGGTGCTGGCCAAGGCCGCCAACCGCATCGCCAAGCGGAACCCCGAGACGGGCGGGGTGCTGGACCTCGCCGCCCTGGGACCGCACGTCGACGCGCACCTGGAGCGGATCGCGGTCCGGGACGTGTGGGGGATCGGCAAGCGCTGGGCCGAGAAGCTCGAGCAGCTCGGCATCGGCACCGCAGCGGCCCTGCGCGACGCCGATCCCTCCCTCGTCCGGCGCCGCTGCAGCGTCGTGGTCGAACGCATCGTCCACGAGCTGCGCGGCGTCTCCTGCCTCGCCCTCGAAGAAGCCGCGCCGCCGCGCCGGCAGGTGCTGACCTCGCGCTCGTTCGGCACGCGCGTGGAGCGCTACGAGGACATGCGCGAGGCCGTCGCCACCTTCGCCGCGCGCACCGCGGAGAAGCTGCGCGAGGACCGCGCCCGCGCCCAGGCCCTCACCGTCTTTTTGCAGACCAGCGAGCACGACCACCGCACCCCCCAGTACAGCAACGCCGCCACGGTGCCGCTGCCGCGGGCCACCCAGGACACCGGCGAGCTGATCCGCGCCGCCATGGACGCCCTGGACCGCATCTGGAAGCCCGACCACCGCTACCTCAAGGCCGGCGTCATGCTGCTGGACCTGGTGCCCGAGGACGCCGACCAGGCCGTGCTCTTCGGCGCGCCCGGCGAGGCGAAGCGCCGCGAATCGCGGCGCCTGATGCACGTCCTGGACGGCGTGAACCGCGACCAGGGGACCGGCACGGTCCGCTACGCGGCCGAGGGGCTGCGCAAGGCGTGGCGGATGAAGCAGGAGCGGCGGTCGCCGGCGTACACGACGCGGTGGGATCAGCTGCCCGTCGCCAAGGGATAGGGCTCCTGGCCCGACTCCTGCTGAGGCAACCCGCTCTCATCGTCGACACTCGAAATCTCCGTTCTCCGATGGAGGAATCCTGCATGCCGGGGCCTTCGGATGATCTGATCTCACTACTGTCCCAACGTTAGTCAAAGAGGGACAATTGGTTAGGGTTGGTTAGAT
>DYDD01000035.1 GCA_020718045.1 Fibrobacter sp.
ACGGCGACGCCGGGCGCGGCAGACGGCCGGCGCCGCGCCGCCAGCCACAGCAGCACGGCTCCCGTGCAGAGCGGGTGCTGCGAACAGAGGATCATGAAGTCGAGGAAGGGTCGGATGACCACGGAATTCATGATGCCGCATCCTGACGATGACCGGACGGCATGGGCAAGCCGAACAGGTTCCGAAACGCATCATAGCACACAACGTCGGCCGCATGCGGCATCAAATGATCCGCTTTCCCGGTCCCGGACCACCCGTGCACCCGCCGGCGTTGGCATTCCCCGCGAATCGGCCTATCTTCCAGCCCCGCAGACAGTTCGACCATACCAGTCACGAGAGGATCGGGCGGCATGGATCTGATGCTCCAGGCGTTGATCATGGGGATCGTCGAAGGCTTGACCGAGTTCCTGCCGATCTCCAGCACCGGCCACCTGATCATCGCCGGCAACCTCCTGAAGTTCCTGTCGAAGGAACAGCGGGGCGTGTTCGAGATCTTCATCCAGCTCGGCGCCATCCTGGCCGTCTGCTGGGAGTACCGCCGCAAGCTGTGCGCGGTCGCGGCCGGGCTGGTCGGCGACCCACCATCGCGCCGGTTCGCGGGCAACCTCGTGATCGCCTTCGCGCCGGCCGGCGTGCTGGCGCTGCTGCTGGGCGACGCCATCAAGGCCCACCTGTTCTCGCCCGTGCCGGTGGCCGCCGCCTTCGTGGTCGGCGGGCTGCTGATCTTCTGGGCGGAGCGCCGGCGGCACGCCGTCCGCATCGCCGACATCGGCGCGATGACCTGGCGGGACGCCCTGAAGATCGGGGGCGCCCAGTGCTTCGCGCTCATCCCCGGTATGTCGCGATCCGGTTCGACGATCATCGGCGGCCTGTTCTTCGGCCTGTCCCGCCGCGCGGCCACCGAGTTCTCGTTCTTCCTGGCCATCCCGACGCTCGGCGCCGCGGCCCTGTACGACCTGCTCAAGCACCGCGAACTGCTGGACGCCGACCTGGCGGGTCTGCTCGCCGCCGGCTTCGTCGCGTCCTTCGTCTGCGCCCTGATCGCCGTGAAGGCGCTGCTGCGCTTCGTCTCGCGGCACGACTTCACCGTCTTCGCCTGGTACCGCATCGCGTTCGGCGCGGTGGTGCTCCTGACGGCGTCGCTGGGCGTCGTGGACTGGACCGGCTAGTTCGTGTTGCCGCTGGCGCCGGCGGGGTAGGAACGACGGCATGGCCACAACCCCCCGGAGGTAGGACCAGTCCCGAGACCGGATCAGCGACTCCCGACGAAGACGGACGGGCGGGAGCAGGAGCAGTCTAACACCTCCAGGACATAAGAGGATAAAATTAATCTTTATTATAGGACAAGACGCCGGCGGCGCCGTGGCTGCAGGTAGCGGGACCCACCCGCTGAGCTGAGGCAACTGACGTCGGCTCCTGCCAAGCCAAGCGGCCCGGCGCCCCCGACGGGGAACCGGGCCGCTTCACGTCGTGCCGCGACATGGAGTGGATGCGCCACTCCATGCCTACCTGTAAAGCGCCTTGAGCAGTCCCCAGCTCGCCGTGTCCTCACGGACGTCCGTGGCAGGCGCGGCCCGCGCCCGGCCGTCGATCAGGTTGAACTCGAACCGCAACTTGGTCTGCGGTGCGGTCGTCTCGAAGCTGAAGTTGTCGCCGACGAACATGTTGTAGTGGAGGCCCAGGTTGCAGTAGTCCCAGGTGCCGACGACGCGGAACTTGTACTCGTAGACGCCCGGGGCGCCGATCGTCACGTCGGCGAACCAGCCCGCCTCCCCCGTCTCGACCGGAACGCCGGTCTGCCAGTCGCCCAGTTCGGGCGCGCCGCCGATCAGCTCGAACTCGAAACCGGGGAAGAAATCGATGTGGTCGCAGGCGACGGCGTTGGTCGCCGGTTGCCAGCCTCCGCCCAGCGTGTTGGTGTCGAGCCGGAAGTGGATCACGTCGCCGGGGTATTCCAGGTAGAGGATGGCGTTGGCCAACGGGTGCATCGCGTTGAACGGGTAGCTCTCGGACCAGTCGGCCGTGGCGATCTTCCAACCGTGGCCGCCGGGATCCTGGTCCGCGGTCACGAAGGCGCCGTGCACACCGTCGCCCGCCGCGCCGTCGCCGTGCAGGCCGTCGTCGAACAGCTCGTTCCCGGCGTCGGAGCTCCAGATCCCGCCCGAGCCGGCGTAGTAGGAACCACGGGCGTAGAATGGGCCGGCAAGCGCCGGGGCCGCGGCCGCTGCGAGCAGCAGCAGGATCCAAGGAGTGACTCTGTTCCGCATGTCGGCAACCTCCCGCTTCCTTGTTCCCGCCATCGACGGGCAAGGGGTCGTGCGCTTGGGGCGGACCCTCACGACTGTCCACTCATGAGGGCGGGGAAGGCGATGTGTCCACTCTATCAGAACGACCAGCACCGATTGCATGGAAATCTGCACAGCCGATCACTGGCCTGTTAAGAAACGCTGCACCGCGGGGACACCGCACCGGCCGTGCAACGGCTCGGCGATTGGCATCGCCGCTCCCGTCGGGTAACATCGCCCTCTCCTGCGAGGCTCCCCGGCGCGGTGCGGCGATGGAACCGGTCAAGACGCGGGAGGGTCTGAGGTTTCCATGTCTATTATCCCCTCGTGGTCCACGCGCATGCTGCCGACCTGCTGCTTGTCCCTGCTTCTCGCCTGCTCCGGCGGCGCGCCCGTCGTCGAAGACGAGGACACGGACACGACGCCACCCGACGCGATCACCGACCTGATGGCCCTGCACCCGACCTCGCAATCGGCCACGCTGCAGTGGACCGCCCCCGCCGACCGCCGCGACGACGGCGCGGACGGTTCGGTCGTCGCCTACGACCTGCGGGTGGCGGACGCGGCGATCACCGACGACGATTTCGACCAGGCCCGGGCGGTGGGCGGCGTCCCGGCGCCGGCGACGCCGGGACTGATCCAGAACATGATCGTGTCCGGGTTGACGCCCGGCGCCACCAGCCACTTCTCGCTGCGGTCGCGCGACGCCGAGGGGAACTGGAGCGCCGTCTCCGACTGCCCCCACGTCGACTGCACGACGCCCGTGGCCGTGAGCTTCCCCGACCCCGGCCTGGAGCAGGCGATCCGCGCGCACGTCAACCGGCCGGCCGGCGGATTGACCTCGTCGGACGTGGACACCATCCTGCACTTCACGGCCGCGGGGGCCGGGATCGCCGACCTGACGGGGATGCAGTCCTGCCTGTCGCTGCGGACCGCCCAACTGGGCGACAACAACATCGCCGACCTCGCGCCGTTGCGGCACCTGATCGACCTGCGCGGGCTCTTCCTGGACGCGAACGAGGTGAGCGACCTGGAGCCGCTCGCCGACCTGCTGGACCTCCAGCAACTCCACCTCACCTGGAACCCGGTCACCGACCTTTCGCCGCTGGTGATGCTGCAGCGTTTGCGGCAGCTGACCCTCTCGGGCACGATCATCGCCGACTACACGCCGCTGACCTTACTGGGGTACCTCAACGACCTCTACCTCGGCGGTATGGAGCTGCAGAACCTCGACTTCCTGGTGAACCTGCGCCAGCTGCGCACCCTCAACCTGGAGATCAACCGCATCCAGTCGCTGGAGGCGCTCCGGTACCACGACATGATCGAGTCGCTCGACCTGATGCAGAACGGGATCGTGGATCTCGCGCCGCTGGCCGGACTGACGAACCTGCGGAACCTCAACCTGGCCGGCAACCTCGTGGCCGACCTGCAGCCGCTTCTCGACAACACGGGTCTGGGAACGGGCGACGCCGTGGACCTCAGGAACAACCCGCTCTCGGCGCAGGCGCTGGCGGTGCAGGTGCCCGCGCTGGAGGGGCGCGGGGTGGTCGTGCAGCATTGATCGCGCTTGCGGGCGGTCGGCGGCGCGCTGTCCGCCCTGACCGCGCCATGGTGCTGGACAACTTCTACGTCTCGAGCCGCTACCCGAACGGGCATCCGGACGGAGCCCCGTTCGAACACTTCGGCAGGATCCAGAGCAGCGAGGCTTGCGACCATGCCCGTCAGATCGTCGACTTCGTCCGTATTCAGATGGCCCGATAAGGCCTCGGTCGCCGCGGCGGCGCTGCGCTGGGCCGCCGATCAGGCGACGGCGCGGCCCGGCCTGAGGCGGTTGGGCTATTTCGGTTCGTATGCCGTCGGGAACTGGGGCGTGGGCAGCGATCTGGACCTGGTCGCGATCGTCGATGACGATGACCGCCCATTCGTCGAGCGCGGCCGCACCTGGGACCTCACGACGCTGCCCGTGCCCGCCGAGATCCTGGTCTACACCTCCGTCGAATGGGATCGCGTCATCGCCCGCGGGGATCGCTTCGCCGTCGTGATGTCCACGCAGGTGGTCTGGTTGTGGGAGCGGGGCTGAATCTTATTACAAGGTAAATATCCGCCCTCACTATTATCAACACTAATTCAGTCTTATATGATAACGTCATGCCATCCAAGCGCCTGACCCTACCACGCCTGGACTACCCGAACCTTTCAGGAGGATCCCGATGACGAGCAAGCGATGGCTGTGCGCCCTGCTCCTCGCGACCGCGACCGCGTTCGCGCTGGGCGGCTGCGGCGGCGACGAGCCGACCAACCCCGGCAACAACACCGGCGACTCGTTCGACGATACCGCCGCGGCGACCCAGGCCTCGGTGGCCGCGCCCCAGGCCGCGGCGCTGGCCCAGTCGATCACCTCGATCGCCGACGGCGTCGGTGCGAAGGACGGCACCTACGCCTGGAACGCCGAGACGATGCGCTGGGAGTACCACTACGTCTACGCCGGAGCCGGCTACGACTACGACTGGACCTACACCGCCCAATACCTCGACGCCGGGGGCACGCCCCAGCAGGCCGCCGCCGGCGCCGCGTCCGTGACCCACACGATGCACGGCGACATGGACTACTCGTCCAGCCAGTCCGGCTACGACATCACGTACAACTACGTCTACGACTACGACGTCACCATCACCGGCATCGGCACGGCCCTGTACGCGATGACCGGCAACGGCGGCTACGACATCGACTACCACATCGTCGGCCCCAGCTACGACCAGACCGCCAGCTACGTCGTGGACTGGGAGACCCTGGGCGACGGCGTCACCGTCGCTCCCGGCGGCTGCCCCAGCGGCACGATCCGCTACACCTTCGAGCCCTACCACCTGGACGTGGTCTTCGACGGCTCGTCCACGGCGACCCACACGCTGTACAACAGCAGCGGCGGCACCGTGGCCGCGGGCAGCGGGACCTACCCGCTGAGCTGCGGGCGCTGACGGGGGTTTCGCGGAAAGCGGCGGCCCGGCTCCCTGGCGGGGGCCGGGCCGCTGTCGTCCATCCTGCCGACTAGCGGACGGGATCCGGTGGCGAGTAGTACAACGCCTTGGCCGTTCCCCAGCTCATGTCTTCGTTCGATGCGAGCGGCGAAGAGGCGGCCCAGCTGTCGAGATCCAGCTGCCCGACCAGGTAGTAATGCGGCTGCTCGCTGGAGTCGCGCTGTTTCCCGCCGACGGACGTCACGTAGAAGAGCTGCTGCGTATCGACGGTCATCGTCGAATACAATCCGTCGTCCAGGTGGAACACGACCTCCGCGTCGTACAGCGCACGCAAGACACCCGGGAAATGGGGATCGGATTCCGGCGCGATCTCCCATTCCGTCAGGCGCGCCAGGTGCCGGAAATCGACATCCAGAACGCCGGGCCTGACGTCACCGACCTCGTTGTGGCCCTGCTCGCCCGAGAACATCGAGATCGAGGTCAGCAGCTCCTCGCTGCGCGTGTAGAAGCCGCTCGGGGGGGCGATGCTGCTGCCTTCGGCGAAGACGAAGATGAAATCCGCGTGCACGTCCCGGCGTATTCGTCGGCCAGCATCTCGTCGTAGGCGTTCCTGAAGTTCGCCATGACTCGGTCGGCCGTGTCGGGGATCGGGTACCGATCGAGGTACGAACCCTCGAACGTGACCGTTCCGTCCAGCGGCAAGTCCAACGTCTCCGTCGCCGGATTCGGCAGGGACCAGCCGGAGACCTCGCCCCAGGTCAGCGCGTAGTCGCCCGGCGCCAGGTCCAGGTGCGTCGTGTCGCCGGTGCCCGACCGGTCGAACCCTTCCGGTCCCAGGATCCGCCACGGCGCGTCGATGTCGTCCGGTTCGGGATCGATCACGATCGTGCCGGTGTGGGGCAGGCCGGTGGTGTCATTGTCGTTGCAGCCGAGGAGCATCGCGCCCGACAGGATCGCCAGGCACAACAGGCAGGCAGGGATCGATCGCATGGCGGCCTCCGATGGCGGTGGTCACGAATCTACGTCATCGTCCCGGAAAAGGGCGGGCCCGATCGGACCCGCCCACTCGTCGTCACGTTCGCCTCGTCGCTCCCGATCACCGATAGAGCGACTTCACGGCACCCCAGCTGGCGTTCTCCTCGGAGACGGTGCAGTTGTCGATGTACAACGTCATCTGTGCGAAGTTCCACCAGGCGCCGTAGGGGGCGGTCGGGCTGCAGTCGGACGCCAGGAAGGCCGGGTAGTTCGCCGGCGGCGTGCCGCCCGACGTGTCGCCGATCTTGGCGCCGTTGCCCACGGTGAAGCCCAGGCACACCTCGTCGTAGCCGTCGATCGTGGCGGTGGCCGTGACGTTGGTCCTCGCCGCGATGGGCGAGCCGGCGACGTAGGTCACCGTCTCGTATTCCACGTACGACAGGATCGTGCCGGTGTACTGCGGTTCGCCGTTGGCCCAGGGGCCGGTGCCGCTCAGCCAGACGGTCCCGCCGCTGAAGGTCTTCAGCCAGGTGCGGGTGCCGAAGCCCATGCCGTTGACCGTGTCGCTGATCAGGACGCCGTCGGCGCCCTCGACCGCGCAGGTGTAGCGCCACGACGAGCCCAGGGACACGCCGTCCCAGGACGCGGCGTTGAAGGCCGTGCCGGCCAGCAGCGCGCCGCCGCCGTCGGTCCAGCCCTCGGTGTAACGGCCCAGCGGCACGGGGCCGCCCAGATCCGTGGTCTGCCAGTATCCTTCGAGCGGCGGGCCGGCAAAGGCGATGGCGGGGAGCAGGAATGCCAACAGGAGCAGGGCTTTGGCTGTGGGTTTCATTGGGAACCTCCACGGAATCCGAGAGTTGTGGGCGGGCAACCCAGGGAGGCTTCCCTCATTGTCCCGTTTTTGCAATAATGTTATCAATAGTGACTGATCATGTCCTGATTTGTCCTCGTCGGTCTGCCGTCATCGCGGTTGGCGTGAGCGCACCGATGGGTTATAGATTTCCGTCGATCGTTCGATGCCGACCCGGAAGGATGCCGATGCCCTGCCTCTTCACCCTGATCGCCCTCTCGGCCCCGCGTCTGGTCGTGGTGGTCCTGTGGCTGTTCACGCAGTGGTTCCACGGCCTCTTCAAGCTGGCGCTCTGGCCGGTCCTCGGGTTCCTGTTCCTGCCCACCACGCTGCTCTGGTACACCGCGGTCCAGCACTGGTTCGACGGGCGCTGGTCGCTGTGGCCGATCATCGGGCTCGTGATCGCCCTCTCCATCGACGTGTCGCCGGCGAGGCACGGGAGGCGGCGCGAGTCCTGCTGATGTCGGCGCCGCGCGGGGCCTCCTGCGGGGCTAGCCCTTCACCAGCTCCACGCGGCGGTTCTTCGCGCGCCCGTCATGTCGGTGTGGCCCACCACCTTGATCGTCAGGCCCGGATCCTGCGCCATCAGCTTGGCGATCTCCTGCAGGGCGGGTTCCGATTCCGGTTTCACCTCGGACTTGTCGCGATCGAAATGGATGCCGTACAGGGCCGTGTGGCCCGTCGCCGCGAGGTCGCTGCCCAGGGACGCCGCGTCGGCGACGATGTACTGGGCCATCGCGGCCTTCTCCACGACGCGCAGCCAGATGGTGCCGTTGCCCTTCTCGACCTGCACCCAGATCTCCCGGCCGTCCTGGACGATCTTGCCGTTCACGCGGCGCTTCGGGTCGGACGTGAGGATCGACCCGCCGACCTTCTGGATGGCGCTCTCGTAGTTCCGCACCACCGCGAGCGCGGAGGGCTCCTGGGACCGGTCGGCGATCCTGTAGGTGAGGAAGGTGTACTTGCCTTCGACGGGGAGCTTCTCCCGCGGCGCCATGGAGAAGTCGAACACCCCGTACTCCTCGACCGTGCAGGCCTGGATGGAGTAGCCGGGCATGCGCGTCGGGAAGAGCGGGTGATCCGCGCATCCGGCCTTGTCGGTCTGGGCGGCGGCGGGCAAGGCACATAGCAATGCGACGAAGAGGATCAGGGTCGAGCGCTTCATGGTGGCTCCTTGGCGGATGATGCCGCAGGATGACGCCGGTCCCTGATGGTAGACCGGCGTCGGCATCCTGTCGCCACCCGGTTGGGCGGGCGGGGCGAGGCGGGGCGGGGCGGTGATCCCGCCCCTCAGTTGCGCAGGGTGGCGGCGCTCTCGATGTCGACGAGGTTGCCGATCCCGTCGACCGCCTGGTACCGGTAGTGGACCGTCCGGGGCGAGACCGGGTCCGTCCGGAACTGCAGGTTCTGGAGGCTCAGGGCCGTCACGGGGTCGCCGGTGCTGTCGGCCAGCGTCGCGTTGGCCGCGTCCCATTCGAACCGATGCGTCACGATCCCGTTCCCGTCGATCAAGGCCAAGGCGTTGCCCGTATCGGCCGGCGCCGTCCGATGGGGAACGTCATAGATCATGTAGTTCGACGCGAGCCGAATCCGGCGGCTGAGCGCGTGCGAGAGCAGGCTGGTCTCCTGCTGGACCACCAGCTTACGCGCGCCTACCTTGAAGCTGCTGTTGACGCTGATGCCGACCGCGCCCGCCGCCAGCATGATCACCAGACCCAGCATGATGTAGATGATCAGTTCGACCAGGGTCAGGCCGCGCTGCCGACTCTCAGAACGGATAGGATTCATCCCAGGTCTCCTCCCAATCGGTCTCCTCGTAGACGCCCGTGAGGGGGAAGGACGGCGGCACGCGGCCGGTCACGCGCGGATCGTAGTGGTAGTTCTTCCGGTAGCCGTGGATGATCGTGCTGCCGCGGAACTGGCCCACCGCGCCCCTGAACCTCTGGACCAGGCCGCCCCAGATCGTGAGCGTGCCTCGCGGCAGGCCCGTCGTGTAGTTCTCCGCCTGGATCGAGGTGTCGAGCGCCATCAGCACCGCGTCGACGACCAGGTTGTTCTGATTGGCGGCGTTGTCCGCGAAGATGATGTTCCTCTCCGCCACGAGGCCGAGCATGTCGTTGCATCCGGGCTGTGGCACGCCCTGCGCGTCGCTGGCCTGATACCTGATGTCGTCCACGATCCTGAGGTTCTGGTGGCTCACGACCGTCAATTCCCCATCCAGGACGCCCTGGACGTGGAGGTCGCCGCCGCAGTAGAAGACCGAGTTCACCAGGCTAGAGATCCGGACCGAGGTCCAGTCGCCGTTCGGAGGACTGTGGTTCCGGTAGCGCAGCCATCCCGGTGTCGGGGTGCCGACCTGGACCCCCGTGACACCCAGCTCGAGGTCCGACTCCGGCACGGTGTAGACGCCGCCGACCTGGCTCTGCAGCCTGAGATCCGTGGTCGCTGCGGGCATCGGGATCTGGGGCGCGTTCAGCTCGGCCCCTTCCGCGAAGGTGGGGTTGTTCCCGCCGACCGGCCAATCGTTCATGTCGCCGACCCAGAGGGTCCGGTAGCCGATCATGTGGTCGGAGGCGGTGGTGACCCGGCCCAGGAACTGCGGGCTGCCCGAGATGTTGAGGGTCCCGTTGGTGTGCAGGCGCCCCCCGATCATGTCGCCCGTGATGTGCCAGATCCGGGTGCTGCCGTTCGACTCGTTGTCGGTGAACATGGCGTACTGCGCGAACGAGGTCATGCGGACCCGCTGACGGATCCGCCGCTCGATCCCGCCCACATTCCCGATGCAGTCGAGCATGAAAGCCTTCTCGGTGGCCCACAAGGCGTTCGTATCGACGGCGCAGTGGACGGTGTAGGCGCCCCCGTCCGGCCCGGCCACGTCCTGGAAGATGAAGAGATCCGCGACCGGCGGGCTGCCCAGCTCCGACAGGTAGCGCATCGCCCGCGCCTTGCCGCCCTCCGCCAGCCAGAAGGCACGCTGCGCATTCTGGTTCCTGTGCGACGCCACGGTTTCCCGCCCGGCCATCGAGAAGAACGCGGAGCCGACGATGCCGATCACGAAGACCAGGACCATCACCACGACCAGGACGTATCCCGCCTCGCCGCCTTCCGCTCGGGTCATGCGTTTCATCGTCACCACCCGCCTCAGTTGTCGTAGACGTACGTCGCCAACGACGCGGCCCGCGTGGCCGTCTGCGTCGCGTTCCAGGTGACGTCGCACCGGACCGTCTTGATGTCGGTCTCCGGAACGTCGGTCTGCGTGGTCACCGCGATCACGTACACGACCGAGCCGATCGTGCGTTGCTCGCCCCATGGCACGATCTGGGGATACGGCTGCTCCACCGTGCGCTCGAGCGCCTCCTGGGCCAGCAGGATACCGACCCGCAGGTGTTCCTCCTGATCGATCCCGGCCCGTCCACGGGCGAAGAATTCGGCCATCCCGATGGCGACGAAACTCAGGATCAGGGTGGCGACCACGATCTCGATCAAACTCGCCCCGCTCTGCCCGGACCGGTCCGGGACAACTCGGTGCGGGTTCGGAGTCGATCTCTTGCGTGCGACGGTGACCACGAGTCCACCCCCTGGACCTCACGGCAGGATTGCGACCCACGCCGGAATACGACCGGCTACGATCCCCCCGTACTGCTTCGGCGCGACGGTCGACGGCTTGACTGGAAACGTGGCCGCCCGCCTGGTGCATAGGCCACAGCCTGGTCGTCGAGGGCGGGGTCGTGGTGCTGCAGGTGGTGCGGTCGCTCCGGGCGGGAAGACCAATCAGCATACAGCGTAGAGTGTTATCATCATTGATATTAGATCATAAGCAGCATACGATGATGAAATGGACCGTCGAACCCGCAGATATCTGGCCGAGATCGGCCGCCGCGGCGGCCGCAAGAGCCGTCGGCGGCTGGAACCGGAGATGGCCCGCGAGATGGTCCGTCTGCGCGAAGCGCGGCGCGCCTACTTGCGATTCCACGCGCACTGCTTCTGGTCCAGTCCGCCCGAGTTCAGGATCGAGCGGTCGGATGTCGCCTGGGTCGCCGAGCAGTTGATGGGGCATGGTGGCCGGGAAGCTTGGGAGAAGGGAGCCAGCCTGTGCCGTTGACCGGGTTCCAGTCCGCGATCGGACGACTGCTCGCGGCCAACCGCAGCGAGGACAGCTATCTGGCCGGAGGCGCGGCCATCCTGGCCGCCCCCAACACGCTCCGGTACAGCCACGATCTCGGCTACTTCCAGGACAGCGCGGCGCGGGTGGCCTCCGCCTGGGACGCCGATCGCGCCCTGCTGGCGGGCCACGGCTATGGCGTGGAGTTGGAATTCAGCCAGCCCGGCTACATCCGCGCCGTGGTGGGTCGAGGACGGGAGCGCACCAAGATCGAGTGGGCCCAGGACTCGACCTGGCGGTTCCTGCCGGTCATCCGCAGCGAGGAGTTCGGCTACCAGCTGCATCCGCTCGACCTGGCCGGTCCGGTGGACCTGCAGCAGGTCAAAGAGGCCTGGCTCGCCGCATTGGTCGAAACGGAGCATTTCGTGCGCACGCAGCCGCCTCGCGATGCGGGCTGCCTCTACTGGTCGCCCTCGCGGGATGCCTTCGTGTGCCCGGACGAAGAGAAGCCCGGCGATGCCGTCCCGCACTTCGGCAGGCCGGGGGGGGTGCTGCCGCGGGTACCGGCGCCTGTTCGGCGCGCCGCCGTTGCGCGACATCAAGACGTTGCAGCATGATGCCGGCGGCGAGGCCGGAACGAGGAGGCGACCATGAACGAGGACCGCTCCGATCGATTCTCCTGGGGCGAGGGCGAGATCAAGGTCAGCATGTGTGCCGGTTGCCGGCGCAAGCACCGGGGGGCCGTCGGATGCGACGCCTTCCCCGGCGGCATCCCGATGGAGATTTTGGTCGGAGAACACGACCACTGTCTTCCGTTTCCGGGAGATGGGGGGTTGCTGTTCCTGCCTTACGAACCGGAGTCAGACTGACGCGGGCTGGCTTGAACCGGCCGGCGCACTGTCAGAGATCCTGGGGCCGCCTCTGTGACGCGTGGTTCCCAAACCGCGAATAGCGGCCGGGATCTGTCATCATCTGCAGTGCTCAAGAAGCCGGCTGACGAATCCGACAACGTCTGCCTGAATGGCGTCGTCAGGCCCGTTGGTCAGGAACTCTGCAACGCGCCGCGGGCCGAGACCGTCGTGATCCATGAAGTCCCGCCACAGGATAATATATTCTCCAGCAATGAGTTAGTGAATTGGGTCCTATTTGATCTTATCCACTTGTGTCTTGTTGCAATCATTGCATATTTTTGGCTCCCCGCGCGCGCCGCCAACTCACGCCTGCCCCTTTACCAAGCTCGTCATCAAGGAAAGAATAGTTTACCACCGGCCCATATTATGCAACAATCCTTTCCTAGTGAAGAGGGCATCCATGCCGCGAAACACCGGAACCTACGAGTCGATCAGCGTGGCCGGCGAAATCGTCCGCGCCTTCGTACCCTACGCCCTGCCTCCGAAGCGGCCTGCGCTGGCGATCTCCGGCGATCTCGCCGACCGCCTGAGAGCCGCCGAGTCGTCTCTGGCACGCCTGGAGGCTGCCGGGCGCATGGTTCCATCGCTGGACAGGTTCGTCTACGCGTTCGTGCGCCGGGAAGCGGTCATCAGCTCGCAGATCGAGGGCACCCAGGCCTCGCTGGCGGATCTGCTCGCGGCCGAGGCCGCTGCTTCGAGCGGCGCCCCGGCCGGCGACGTCGAAGAGATCTGCAACTACCTCGACGCCCTGAACCTTGCGCTGGCGCAACTGCGAACGCCCAAGGGGCTTCCCCTGTCGACCCGCCTGCTCAACGAGACCCACCGCCGTCTCCTGTCGGGCGTGCGCGGCCGGGACAAGAGCCCCGGCGCCGTTCGCCGTTCGCAGAACTGGATCGGCGGTACACGACCGGGCAACGCCCGGTTCGTCCCGCCGCCGCCGTATCGGGTGCCCGAACTGCTCAGCGAACTGGATTCATTCCTGCACGCGGAGTCGGCGCTGCCCCCCCTGGTCCGCGCCGGCCTGGTGCACGTGCTGTTCGAGACCATCCACCCGTACCTGGACAGCAACGGCCGCGTCGGGCGGTTGCTGATCGCCTTGTGCCTGGAGAGCTGGGGGCTGCTCAGCGAGCCCCTGCTCTATCTCAGCCATTACTTCAAGACCCACCGGCGGGAGTACTACGACCGCCTGGAAGCCGTGCGCACCGAAGGCGATTGGGAAGGGTGGCTGAACTACTTCCTGGAAGGCGTCGCCGTCGTGGCCGACGAAGCGGTGGCCATGATCGGTGCCCTGTTCGCCCAGGTCGAGCACGACCGCCATCGCTACCTGCAGTCCGAACGCGCGACCGTCGTCGGCGCGCGGCTGTTCGAGCACCTGCCGCGCCACCCGGTCGTGACGATCAAGTCCGTCACGGACATCTGCGCCACCACGAAGCCGACCGCAGCCAAGGCCGTCGAGTCCCTTTGCGGTGCGGGTATCCTGGCCGAGACGAGCGGGCGGCGAAGGGATCGCGTGTTCAGCTATGCGGCCTACATGGATCTGTTGCAGGTGGGGACGGAGGTCGGAGGCCAGGGCTCCCGGTCCTGAAGGCTCGGCCATTGATACCTGACGCGTGAGCGCAAGTCATCGTGCTTAAAAATAAAATCCCATTCTCCCCACAATTCCTCTGCTGCTGTGATATCCGCCGCCGATGATAAAATGATCTTGTTCGTGCTGCATCTGGCCGGAGTAGGTATACTGGCCACCGTGCAAATCACCTTGCCATTCGACCGGGGTACCTGATTGAACCGTCGACCTGCCCTTCGTGTTCTTATAGGACCGGCCAACGGTACCGATTAGTGACCAGCTTTTAGTGACTGCCACACCGACGGCTCCGTTGAACTCGGCATCAGCAATGTGTTTTTCCTCATAGGACATGAGGGGGTTGTCCGAGATCAGCTCCCAGTCACCACCGGTGGCAATCACTGCCATCCCCAAGCCCAGAAGCATGCTGCTCCCTTGCCACCCACCTTCTCCACCGAAGCTTCCGGCAGAAGACGTCCCGCCCATTCCCCAGCCGGCGGTCAAGAGAATATACCCTCCTCCGTATGCGTTGCTGACTGAAATCAGAATCGTCGCAACCACCAGGTACGTGACGGTCATTCGCTTCATGATCGCCCTTCCGTCCGTGAGACCCGAAAGCCGGTCGAATCCTGCGGTACCCGATCACCGCCTACTGGACACTCACCTGACGAGACTCATCCTCGCCGTTTCGAACTTTCCTCCAGCTCCCAAACGCGCAAAGTAACTCCCCGACGCCATCCCCCGGCCAGACGCGTCGCGGCCGTCCCAGGTAGCCTGGTGGCCGCCACGGGGGAGGTCGGCGTCGATCAGGGTGCAGACCAGGGCACCCCTGATATCGTAGACCCTCAACGTCACCCGACAGCCTGTTGGAACCTCGCACCTGATGGTCGTCAGCGGATTGAACGGATTGGGGCGGTTCTGAACCAGGCGCAACATGCCGGACGTCTCGGACTCGATGCCCGTCGCCGTCGTCGTCCCACAATAGAGCCCATCCGGGCCGAGATAGGCCAGATCCCGACCGTCCCCGGATACACGAACGGCCCCGATGCCGGCCGTGACCAACACCGGCTGCAACCGGCAGCCGGGCGCGACCTCGGCGCGCCACATCGTGAGGGTCATGGCCTGCCAATCGATGCTGGCGACCAAGGCGATGCCGCCCGCGTCCGCCAGGTAGGGGTAGCAATAATCGCCGGCGCCCAGCGCGCAGATCTCGCCGCTGAGCGCATCGAACACGCGCACTTCGGGCACCGCCTGTTCGGCGGTCTTGCGGAAGTACAGCACCCGGTCGCAGCTGCCGGCGAGACCGCCGGGCAACACGTTGTCGTCGGCGACGGCGACCACTCCGTCGCGGGAAACAACCAGGAGGGAGCCGCCGGATTCCGTCTTGACCACGAAATGGTAGAAGTCCGGTCCGACCGCTATTTCGCCGACGACAACGCCCAGGTGTTCGACTCCCGCCAGGACGCGATCGTGATCCGCAACCTCCACGAGCGACGGAGCGCCGGTCGCTTCCGTGTACATCATGACGGCTTCGTGCTGGCTGGCCATTTCCGCGTTGTGGAACCAGCCCGAGAAGCCCGCGCCCTGGGGGCTCCAGAACGCAACAATCGCTTGCTGACACTAACTCATTATATATCAAAGCAAACGGAATATTGAGGAGGCTCAATGGGGTTTTGCATAGGGTCAGGTTTCGCATCGGTCAGCACCAACTTGACATTGCTGGAGACTTTGATTAATTTCACATATATGAGAAGTTACTTTGAATCACCGGTCACCCCCCTCGGTCCGTTCCTGAGACGGCTCCGAACGCATAAAAATCTGTCTCTAAAGGAATTATCAGAGATTCTGGGCACAAGCGAATCGGCAATCCATCGCTATGAGAGCGGTTGGGATCGCTTCGAGCTCCGCACCCTTCGCCGGTTGGCACGGGCCTTGGATGCTGACCTGGAAATCCGCCTGACGCCCCGCCAAGCCGTGGAATCCTCACCAGACCCAGGAGATCTGGCGGCTCGCTTCGCCCCGCTGTTCTGGGACGTCGACCTCGTTGCCCAGCATCTTCTGGATAATCCACAGTGGGTATTGCGCCGCGTCCTGGAGTACGGCGACCTTCAGCAGAACCGTCTGGCAAGGAGGTACTTCGGTGATGAGGCAGTCGCTGAAGCCGCGTACCATCGCAGCCTGAACCCACGGGTTCGTCGATTCTGGGAAGTCATCCTCCAGCAAGGGAAGGTCGGGGCATGAATCCCAAGGTCCTGCCGGCCGAAGCCTGGGCGGTGGTCAAATCGCTTGGAAATACGGACCTGCTGAATGGCTGGATCCTCGCTGGTGGTACTGCGCTGGCCTTGCAGCTGGGTCATCGCGTGTCGGTCGACCTGGACTTCTTCCGCCACGAAGATTTCGAAGTGCCCCCGCTCAGGGAGGCCCTCGCCGGCCTCGGCAAGTTCGAGGTTACGGCCATGGCGCCGGGAACGCTTCACTGCCGCCTGGATGACATCCGCCTGACCTTCCTGCGCTCGGAGGTGCCTTTCCTCTACGAACCCGTTCCTTACCGTGGACTCCACCTGGCGGATGTCCGTGACATCGCCGCCATGAAAGTGATCGCGGTGGCCGGGAGGGGAGCCAAGAAGGACTTCATCGACCTTCACGCCTATCTCGAGGCAGGGGCCAGTTTCCCCGACCTGATGGCCCTGGTGCAGCAACGTTACCGGAACACGGAATTCAACGTCATGCACCTGCTCCGCAGCCTGGTCTACTTCGACGATGCCGAGACCGAGCCCATGCCGAAGATGTTGTCGAAGACCGGATGGCCGGAAATCAGGATGCGCCTGGAGAGGGAGGCGAGGGACTGGGCTCCTTGAGTGATCCTTGGATCAGTGATCAGTTCAGAATCCTGCGGAGTGATTTCGATTGCGAAGTGGGGGTCGTGAAACGGAGACTTGGAGAGTTTTTCTACCGCCGACCGGGGTCCGGTCGTGACCCCTGACTGTTCCCACCGACCCCCAAACTCCCCCCCTCGAACCCAATCACACCGCCCCCACCGGGATCGTCACGACACCGTCGGCCAGCGGCAACGACGACTCGGCCAGGCAGATCACGCCGCCCGGTCCGATCCGTCGGTCCAGCCGCGCCAGGGTGCCGAAGTGCCGCACGCTATCGCGCCCGGGCGATGCCGACTTCTTGAATTCGAGGGGATGGATGATCTCGTCCTGCACGATCAGGAGATCGATCTTCTTCCGGTCCTTGTCGCGATAGAAGAAGAACGGCGCCGACTTGCCACGATGCCACCACGACTTGAGGATCTCCACCAGGATCCAGGTTTCGAGCATCGCCCCCGACACCGCGCCGGCCTCCAGCGCCTCCGGGCTGGTCCAGCCGGTCAGCCAGCAGCAAAGGCCCGTGTCCAGGAAATAGAGTTTGGGCGTCTTGACCAAGCGCTTGGTGACGTTCGTGTGGTAGGGCTGCAACAGGTACACGATGCCCGACGCCTCGAGCACCGAAAGCCAGTGCTTGGCGGTGTTGGGCGCCACGTCGGCATCCCGGGCGAGGTCGGCCACGTTCAGGAGCTGGGCGGTGTGTGCGGCGCAGGCCCGCACGAAGCGCAGGAACGCCGTCTCGTCGCCGACGCGGGCCAGGTCGCGGATGTCCCGTTGCAGGTAGGTCTGGACATACGAACTGAAGTAGAGGTCGCGGTCCAGGTCGGGGTCGCGGGTCAGGGCCGGGTACGCGCCGCGCCAGATGCGACGGTAGAGTTCCGGCAGCGGAAGCGCCGTCGCGTCCGCGTGTAAACGCCGGAGCAAAAGTGCGGCACCTGCCGCGCCGGTCTAAAACTGCGGCACCCCTTGCCGCCGCCTGGAGATGGGACAGAT
>DYDD01000294.1 GCA_020718045.1 Fibrobacter sp.
CTCCACCGCCGCGACATGGCGGAGCTTTACATCGCCATCGCGGAGCGGTTCGAGCACAGCGCGATCTTCCTGCGGCCCAACCCGCGCAGCGGCGAGGAAACGATGCGGCTGGTGGACTTGATCCGCGAGCGCAGCGGCGGCCGCTACTTTCTGGCCAAGGGCGGCGACGCGACGTTTGGTATTCCGCCGGGCAACCAACTGGAGGCGTTCTGTTACCGTTTGGTGGACGAGCCGGAGAAGGTCAAGGCGGAAGCCGAGGAGATGGTGGACCATGCGTTGCGACGCGCCGAGGAGTTGCGGAAACACGGCGGGCTGGACGGTTTCTGCCTGAACACGGACTACTGCGACAATCGCGGACCATTCCTGAGTCCCGACCTGTTCGGCGAGTTCGTGACGCCCTACTTGGCGAAGTTGACCAAGGCGTATCGCGACATGGGTTTCTACGTCATCAAGCACACCGACGGGAATATCAATACGATCCTCGATCAACTGGTGCAAACCGAGCCGCATGCGCTGCATTCGCTCGATCCGCAGGGCGGCGTGGACATCGCGGAGGTCAAGCGCCGCTACGGCGACCGCGTCTGCCTGATCGGCAACGTCAACTGCGCCGCGCTGGAGACCGGCACCGAAGACGACGTGCGCGAGTCGGTCTGTTACGCGTTGCGCCACGGCATGCCCGGCGGCGGCTACATCTTCTCTACCAGCAACTGCATCTACACCGGCTTGCGGCTGTCCCGCTACGAGCTAATGCTCGATGTCTGGCGCAAGGAAGGCAACTACCCGAACGATCCGGCGTAAAGGCTGGCAGTCCTATTTGGCGGGCTTCTTCTGCCGCAGCAAGTGCGGCCACGACTTGACGAGATTCAGCCAGGTCGGCGGATCCAGAGAGAACAGCAGATTCAGTTCATTCTGGAGGAAGAAATGACAGGCGGCGCAGCGGACGGCGGGCAGGAAATCCCACGCCTTGCGGAAGCCGACCTCGGTGGCTTTGAGGGCCTTGACCTGGCCGATCATGCTGGCGCAGGGGAAGACGCTGCTGTCGGCGTCAATGATGCAATAACAGTCGCCGGCGAGGCAATGGATAGGCTTGAAGCCTTTGGCCATTCCCTCCGCCAGCTCTTTGCGGTGCACCGTCGGCGTCGGGAACGGCCAGTCGCGCAGATACGCGTGCATCCGGTTGGAATACGAGATCGGATAGCCGGCCTTCTTGTATTCAACGATCTCGGCCATGACGCGGCCGGTTTCCTCCATGCTCATCGGCCGGCACTCGGTATAGCCGCGCTCGCCTTCGTCCGAGTTGGCCCGCCAATAGGGGATGTGGAAGTAGCATTGACAGCCCTTCGCCTTCGCCAGTTCGGCAATGAAGCGCACGCAGCCCATGTTCGCGTGGGTCAGGACGCAGCCGATCGAGACGGGGACCTTCTTGGCAATGGCCAGCTCGATGCCGCGGATGATCTTCTGGTAGTCCTGCGTGCCGCGATTGCGGTTGTGCAGTTCCTCGTCACCGTCGAGGCTGACGTTGACCGAGGTGAGCCGCTCCAGCACATCGGGCCGGCTCTCAAACAGCAGCGCGTTGGTGCTCATGCCGCACTTGAGGCCCTTGCCAAGGATGTGGTCCACAATCTGTCCGATGTCTTTGCGGACCAGCGGTTCGCCGCCAGTGAGCACGATGTAGCGGGTGCCCGCCGCAAACAGCTCATCAATCAGCCCGGTCAGTTGCGCGGTGGTCATGTCGTTGCCGAACACGCCCGCCGCCTGGGAGTAGCAATACGAACACTTCAGGTTGCACTTGTTGGTCACCGCAATCGCCACGTGCGCCGGGAAGCGGTGGCCGAAGAACTTGTGCCGGAGAAGATTGACCAGCAACCGGAAATTTTGACGCGAAACCATTAGTGCTGCCTTTTCACGAAATTCGGGCGACAAGCTGCCAGAAAAGCCCCAAAAGTCAACGCCCCTGTGCGCCCTCGCGCCGGGCGCGCAAATCGAAAAATTTCCGCGCCGCCCAGGCCGTCAGCCGGGGGAAGTGACGAACGCCCCACGCCAGCAGACACCCGTCCCAGCTCAGAATGATCTCCGCCCGCGGCCGGACGGCGGCGGCAACGATCCGCTCGGCGACCGCCTGCGGCGTCATTGCTTTGACCGCGCCGGGGCGCCATTTGCCCGTCGGGGAGACGGCCCGTTCGAAAAACTCCGTCTCGGTATAGGCCGGACAGAAACAAACGACCTGGATGCCCTCCGGCGCCAACTCGAGCCGCAGCGATTGCGAGAGGCCGCGCACGGCGAACTTGCTGGCGCAATAAACGCTCAGGAGAGGTGTGCCGATGTGACCGACCACCGAGGCGATGTTGATGATCACGCCCCGCCGCTGCTGACGCATCCAGGGCAACACCGCGCGCACACCGTTCATCATGCCGACTACGTTGACGTCCATGATGCGCCGCGCGTCCGCATCTGTCAGTTCGTCGAATCGCGTGTGGTGGCCGATGCCGGCGTTGTTGACCAGCACGTCTATGGTTCCGAACCGTTCCGCCGTCAGCCGCGCCAGCCGCTCGCAATCCTCGGCGCGCGTCACGTCCGTCGCCACCGCCAACGCGCGGTCCGGCCCGCCAAGCTCCCGCGCCAGCGCCGCCAGCCTGTCTGCATTCCGTGCCGCCAGCGCCACGCGCGCGCCAGCGCAGACAAACGCCGCCGCCGCCGCCGCGCCGATGCCGCTGGAAGCGCCGGTCACGATCACCACTTTGTCTGACAGGGACGGCTTCATTCGTCGGCCATCATCCTACCGCAGAAGCGCGGCGAACACAGACACTTTTCTGGGCGTTGCGGACAGAGAAGCGTGCCGGTGAGGAGCGACCAAGAAAGAAGGCGGAGCCACGAGAGGCAGTCGCCGCAGTAGATGACGCGGGTGTCGAGGAGAGCACTCGGCGGTGGCTGCGCTCGTGAGAGCGCGGTGGGCTTCTCGCCGGGCGCTTGCCGCGGACTTACGTCCGCAGCCACGGGTTGGGCGATGCGGGCGCGGGTCAATGCGGGGCGGTAATTCGCTTGAAAAGCATTTGGCCGACAGTAACGTAGCCAACTTGGAACTCAGCGATGAAGCCGGGCAACAGTAGCAAGCGCGTGCGGCTGGGATTGGTGCAGATCAACAACAGTTTTTCTGGCGCCGATTACCTGCCGTATTCCGTCGGCCTGCTCCAAGCCTATGCCCGGAAATACGCC
>DYDD01000295.1 GCA_020718045.1 Fibrobacter sp.
GGCCCGTCCAGACCAGCGCGTGGCGGCCGGCGGGCTTCTGGCCGTCGAGCAGGCAGGCCACCTCGCGGCCGGCCAGGTCGTGGACCGACACGCGGACGCGTCCGGGGGCGGCCACATCATAGCGCACCGTCACGCTGGGGTTGAAGGGATTCGGGAAGACGTCGGTCAGCGCGCTGCGCGCGGGCAGGCCGTTCGCCGGGGAGTCGTCCACGCCGGTGACCGCGCCGGCCAGCGTGAAGTCGACGTAGGAGTGCGTCTCGAAGAGGCCGGACCAGGCGGCGGAGTACTCCCAGACGTCGGAACCCACCACCGGCGCCACGGTGAGGTTCAGGCCGAGCACGCGGCCCTGCTCGAGCGTGAGCCCCTGCACCACCGGCGTGCCGGCGCCGGCCGGGTACCAGGTGTAGCCCGCGCCGGGCGGCAGCACAGCCGGGATCTTGACCTCGGTACGGTAGACGCCGCCGGTGAAGGTCGAGGCGACCTGCGCGCCGGCGACCGCGCCGCGGTCGTAGACCGACACGCCGGCCAGCCCGTGGGCGAAGGTGATGTCGTTGCCGTCGCCCCAGACGTCGCCGATGTGGTTGGCCCGGTTGTCTGGGTTGTCGGTGTCGGTCGCGCCGCCGACGTGGCGCACGGGCGACTCCCAGCGGCCGTCCTCGCCGCTGCCGTCGACCGAGACGTGGAAGCGCAGCCGCACCGACGAGGTGAAGGCGAAGTAGAGGCCGTCGGGACGCCAGCCCGCGTAGGCCGCGAGCGTGAACGGGTCGGGGGCGCTCGTGTAGTAGTAGTCCGTGGCGAACGCCGGCCAGGCGGGCTCCAGGACGCCGTCGATCACCGGCGCCGCGGCGAGCAGCGGCAACACCGTCGCGATGTCGTAGAGCGGCTGGGGGTCGGCGCCGTCCAGGACACCGTCGCCGTCGGTGTCCGGGACGGTCGGCAGGGTGCCGCGGAAGTCGTAGCGGGCGTACTCGGCGAGGTCGCCGAGGCCGTCGAAGTCCGTGTCGGGCTGCGCGGGGCTGGAGCCGAAGCCGGCCTCGTCCCGGGCGACGCGGTCGTCGGCGTCGGGCAGGTCGTCGCCGTCGTCGTCCGTGCACTCGATGACGCCGTCGTAGGGGGCGGGGAAGGTCAGCCAGGAATCCCCGTAGAGGCGGTTGGTGACGGCGATGCCGTTGTAGTGGGGCCCCCAGTCCAGGTGCCGGCCCTCGCCGCCGAAGAGGCCCGGGTAGTCCCACGCGAAGTGGCAGAACACGACGTCCGGCGTGGCGTCGCCGGTGATGTCGTCGATGCGCTCGAGCACGTGGTGCATCTCGTGGGTGAAGGTCCAGGCGACGCTGTAGTCGACCGCGACCAGGTTCTCGGGGTAGGGCACGCGGCAGACCGTGCCCAGCGCGGCGATCGTGCTGCCCAGCACGTGGTAGGGGCCGAGGCAGCCGGCCAGGTCCTGGCCCATCAGGTAGGCGACGTCGTACTGGTCATCCTGGACGCCGCGGGCGCGCAGGTCGTCCTCGACCGCCGGACCCCAGATGTCGGCGGGCAGCGGTGCGGCGATGTGCAGGAAGGTCGGGTCGAAGTTCAGGTGGCCCTCGGTCGTGCGCCAGTAGAACTCGATCGCCTTGTGGATCCCCTGGGTCATCCGGTTGATGTCGTTGGTCGAGTAGCCGTCGGTGTAGAACGCGACGAGCAGCTCCAGGTTCTTGTGCCGCGAGATGCCGGTCGCGCTCGTCTGCAGGGTCGCCGAACAGGCCGACGAGAGCGCGGTGATTCGCGAACCGAGTGCGTCGATGCCGACGACGCGGTACTCGTAGGCCTGCCCCGGCGTCAGGCCGCAGTCGGTGAACGAGGTGCGGGCGAGCACGCGCTCGACCAGGGCGAAGACGCCGCCGGCGGGCCGGCGCTCGATCTCGTAGCCGGCGACGGCATCGCCGACGACCGGGTCCCAGTCCAGGCGCGCGGTGGTGCGGAAGCCGACGGCGTGCGCGTTCGCGGGGGCGGCCAGCGCGGCCTGGACCGTGATCGCCACGACGTCCCCCACGCCGTGCCACATGGCGACGGCGTTGGTGCCGCCGACGTGCCGGCCGAGGATGCGGCCCTGGACGTCGATCTTCGCGACCGTCGTGTCGACCACCGTCCAGGCGCAGGCCGCCGGCGGCACGTTCAGGACGGGGCCGCTGGTCGCGGTCGCGGTGACGACGGGCGTGACCGTCCAGCCCACCGCGACCTGCGCCGGGTCGGGCGCGATCGCGAGCGAGGCGAAGGAGAGGCCGCGCGCGTAGCTCTCGAGGATCTCGTCGGCGGTGCGCACCGTGCTGCTGATGCGCACCTCGTCGAACCGCCCGTCCAGCGGGTCGGCGGCGGCCTCGCCGCCGATCTGGAAGGTGGCGGCGGCGATGGCCGGGAGCGCGAAGCCCACCGCCTCCTGGGCGCGCCGCACACCGTCGACGTAGACCTGGACCTGCGTGGCGTTCCAGGTGAAGGCGCAGTGGTGCCACGCGCCGGCGAGCCACTCGGAGCCGACCGAGAAGCCGGCGCCCCGCTCCTGGGTGCCGCCTGGACCCCAGCGGTTGACGATGATGCGCAGGTAGTTGCCGCCGTCCTTGCCGATCAGGATGCCGCCCCAGGTGCCCCAGGTGAGCGCGAGGTGGTTCAGACCGTCGTTGCCGTTCCAGTTCGGGCGCACCCAGAACTCGAGCGTGCCCTGCGCGGCGGCGAGGTTCGAGGCCGCGTTGTAGGAGAGGCGGCTGCCCGACGCCAGGTTGACGCCCATCCCGAAGACGCCCGCGGCGTACGAGGTACCGGTCGCCTGGGTCGGCGTCTCGCCGGCCGCGCCGTTGAGCGAGCTGTTGCAGTGCAGCAGCAGCGAGGTGGCGGCGTCGGGCGTGAACTCCTGGGCGTGGGTGACGCCGGCCAGCAGCACGAGCGACAGCGCGGTGAACCGTAAGGAGAGCAGCAACGCGCTCACCCTCGAGGATCGGTGCATCATGGAGTCCCCTCCTGGGCGCCTACGGCTTGGTGGGATCGCGATGGTGGCGGCAATCTCACGGACGAAACCAACGACGTCGAAACCGACGCCGGAGGATCAGATCCGAGCGACCCGGGAAGCGGCGGGGGGCAAACGAAAACCCAGGCTCAATGAGTCTAGTCTGAAGTTCCCACGCCGGATAGCCAGTT
>DYDD01000296.1:0-2462 GCA_020718045.1 Fibrobacter sp.
CCAGCAGCAGCGCGCACCACGCGGTCAGCAGCGCCACCCCGGCCGCCGCCTGTGCCGTCCCGCGCGCCAGCGCGCGCCGTCGCGCGCGGCGCAGCAGGCGTCGCGCGTCGTCGCGGAAGCGCAGGGCGGGGTCGCGCTCGGTCACGGGTCGCCTTTCAGGGCCGGGTCAGGGCGTAGGTCAGGATGTTGACGGCCATGCGGACCGCCGCTTCGCGCGCCTCGGGCGGGTCGCCGTGGACCTGCGCGTCCTCCAGCCCGTCGCCGATGTCGCTCGACCACGAGTAGAACACGACCAGCCGGCCGTCGCGCTCGATGCCGAAGCCCTGCGCCGGCGCGCCGTCGTGCTCGTGGATCTTGGGTAGACCCGGCAGGTCGTAGAAGCTGTGGTAGATCGGATGCTCCGAGCCCAGCGGGCGCAGGGGCGACTCCGGGTAGACGCGGGCCATCAGCGCGCGGAACGCGGGGTCGAGGCCGTAGTTGTCGTTGGCGTAGAGGAAGCCGCCCGCGTCCAGGTAGCGGCGCAGTTCGCGCACCTCGCGGTCGTCCAGTTCGATGCCGCCGTGGCCCACGAGGTAGAGCAGCGGGTAGCGGTACAGGTCCTCGCTGTCCATCGTCACGGTCGCGGGCGCGTCGGCCGTCTCGACGCCGGTGCGCACCGCGAACGCGCCCAGCCAGTTCGGCAGGGAGCTGGGGTCGCAGTACCAGTCGCCGCCCGCGTACTGCAGGCGCGCCACGGTGACGGGCGCCGCGACACCCGGCGCCGACGCGATCAGCGACGAGACGACCGTGACCCACGCTGCGATCCTCGACAGGCGGCTCACATCGCCCTCCGTTCCGTTGTTGCGTGTTTCAGGCGCGCGGCAGGGTCACCTCGGCGAGGGCCCCGGCGCCGTCGGGCCGGTTGCCCAGCGTGATGGACCCCTGCATCAGCGTCAGGAGGTTGCGGCAGATCGAGAGGCCCAGGCCAGTGCCGCGGCTCTTGGTGGAAAAATAAAGGTCGAAGAGGCGATCGGCCACTTCGGGCGTCAGGCCCGGCCCGTTGTCGGCCCACAGCAGCGTGACGGTGTCCGGCGTCACGCGCCAGCCGACGGTCACCGCCAGGGGGGCGTGCCCGGCCGTGGCCTGCAGGCTGTTCTCCAGCAGGTTGCCGACGACCTTCGCCAGGGAGTCGGCGTGGCCCAGCACCAGGGGCACGTCGTCGTGCTCGAGACCGGTCACGGCCGGTCCCCCGCCGCCGGGGGTGCGGTAACGCGCGACGACGCCGCGCACGACCGCCGGGAAGGACACCGGCGCGCCGGGCGGCGTGTCGGGCCGGCCGAGCAGGCTGAACTCCGTGGCGATGGTGCGCAGCAGCTCGACCTGCTCCAGCACCTGGCGCACCGTCGCCTCCAGCAGCTCGTCCAGGTTCTCGGCCCGGTCGCGCCAGGCCTGCTGCAGGAACTGGACCGAGAGCTGGATCGGGGTCAGCGGGTTCTTGATCTCGTGGGCGACCTGGCGCGCCAGCTGCGCGTTCATGGCCAGCCGCTGGTTCTCCAGGAACTCCGTGACGTCCTCGAACACGAGCATGCGGTCGCGCCGGCCGCCGGGCAGGTCCAGCGGCGCGAGCCGGCCGCGCAGGGTCCGCGAGCGGCCGGGCGCGGTCAGCTCCGTCTCGCCGGGCTCTTCGGGGATGCGCCCGCGGAAGCCCGCCAGCAGGCGCGATGCGCGCGCATCTTCCCCGGGCAGATCGTCGCCGGGCGAATCGTCGCCGCCGCCCTCGCCGGCGTAGAAGGCGTCGATGATGGCGCGCGCCGCCGGGTTCACCGTGACGACCCGGTCGTCGGCGTCGAACACCGCGACGCCGACCGGAACGCGTTCGAGCAGGCGAGCGAGGAAGCGCTCGCGCTCGGCCAGCGCCCGCTGCGCGGTCTGCAGGTCGTCGCGCATGGCGCCGAAGCTGGCGCTCAGCCGCCCGACCTCGTCGCGGCCGGGCTCGGGCAGCGGCGCCGCGAAGTCGCCCGCGGCGAGCCGGCGCGTCGCGTCGACCAGCACGCGCACCGGGTCGAAGATCTTCCACGTCAGCACCAGCGCGAGCAGGGCGGCGGTCACGAAGATCAGCGTGGCCAGGCCGGCCAGGAACAGGACCGTGCGTTCGCCCTGCCCGGCGAAGTCGCGCGCCCGTGCCGAGAAGGTCACCGCCAGGGCGGCGGGCAGGCGCCCCAGCCGCAGCGACCCGGACGCGTCCTCGAAGGAGAGCGCGGGCAGGCTCAAGAGGCCGGTCCAGGCATGCGGGCGGCCCGGCGTGGGCTGGACGTGGATGTTGCCCGGCTGGCGGCGCAGCCGGTCGAGGGTGGACGCGGCGAGCACCAGCGGCGTGCGGCCGGCGAAGACCTGTTCGGGGTGGCTGGCCAGCAGCGCCTCGCCGCCGGCGTAGAGCGTCGCCTCGCCCTGGATGACGTCGCCGAGCCCCGACATCAGGTCGG
>DYDD01000296.1:2525-2783 GCA_020718045.1 Fibrobacter sp.
ACCGGCCCGTCGCTCGACGACCCGTCGCCGGCGGCGGTGTCCGCGGGCGCCGCCGAGAGGTCCACCGGGATCAGCGTGCCCAGGTAGACGCCCTGGTCGTCGCGGATCAGCACGAGCGAGGACGTGCGCGCCTGCTCCAGCAGCAGCGCCGCTTCTTCGCGGTCGAGGTCGCTGAGCGTCTCGTCCAGCAGCAGGTCGCCGTCGGCGGTGAAGATCATGCCCTGGCGCGAGGAGAAGGGCCCCAGCGGCCGCTGGCCG
>DYDD01000296.1:2800-3222 GCA_020718045.1 Fibrobacter sp.
CAGGTCGGCGATGTAGTCGCTCGCCGCCAGGGCGCGGGCCTGCTCCGCCAGCAGGCCCTGCAGCTGCTCCTCGGCCGCCTCCATGCCGCCGCGCGCCACGTCGCGCGCGCCCTCGGCGAGCCACTCGCGGCTCAGGCGGTCGATGAAGGTGCCGGCCAGCAGCAGCGGCAGCAGCCCCAGCACCAGCGACACCGCAAGGAAGCGTTCCTGGAAGCCCAGCCCGCCCGGGGTGCGGCGGCGCAGCAGCAGGGCCACGGCCAGCGCGACCGACCCCAGCCCGCCCGCCAGCAGCAGGTCCAGCAGGGCCAGGCGCGACAGGTCCAGCAGGCGGTCGCCGAAGCTCGGGACGCGCACGCCCAGCAGGAAGCCCTCCCCGCCGTCGCCGTCGCGCCAGAGGCAGCGGTAGGGCTGCCCCTCCAGGC
>DYDD01000036.1 GCA_020718045.1 Fibrobacter sp.
CCCCCGCCGCCACCGACGCGCGCATCGGCGGCGACACGATCCAGTTCGCGGTGGTGATCCCCGGCCTGCCCTACGCCGACAACGGCCAGACGACCGGCGCCGCCGACGACTACGACGCGGTCTGCCCCTTCGAGGGCAGCGATTCGCCCGACGTGGTCTATGCCTACACGCCGGCCGCCGCCGGCGCGATCTCGATCGACCTCTGCGGCACCGACTACGACTCGAAGGTCTTCGTCCTCGACGTCGCGCTGAACGTCGTCGGCTGCAACGACGACTTCTACGCTTCCGATGACGAGTTCTGCGGCGCCTACACGTCGAAGATCGAGTACCTGGAGCTCCAGGCGGGCGCGACGTACTACATCGTCGTCGACGGCTACGAGGGCGAGTGGGGCAGCTACCAGCTGGCCGTGGCGGCGGCGACGCCCTACGCGCTGGAATGCACGGCCGGCGGGCGCGTCGAGGGCGAGCCGCCGCTGGACGTCAGCGGCGACGACGTCTTCAACAGCGGCTGCACCACCGGCGGCCAGTACTTCCAGACGATCACCGGCGGCCTCGACGGCGTGCTCGAGATCTGCCAGGCCACCGGCTGGAACGACGAGGGAGCCTCCTACTACTTCGACGTCGACTGGCTCGAGGCGACGGTGGGGCCGGGCGGGCTCTTCCATTGCGAGTTCGACGCCGACTGGACGATCGACTGCCGCATCTTCGCCGCGGGCGTCTGCGTCTTCGAGGAGCAGCTGGCGTACGCCCGCGGCGGCCGCGGCACGCCCGGGGTGATCGACCTGGAAGCCGCCCCCGGCACCGCCCTCTGGCTGTACTTCACGCCGGCCAGCACCAGCCCGCCGATCCTCTCGACGCCCTACATGTTCGACTACGTGGTCGACGTGTCGGGCCTGGCGCCGGCGGCGGCGGCGAACGTGGAGATGGGGTGGGGGGCGGTCAAGAGCTTGTATCGGTAGTTCCGGTTTCGACATGGTCCCTGTCGGAGGCGAGGCCCAGCGGCCTCGCCTCTGCCGTCTCTACAGGATCGGGACGGGGCTCACGCCATCCTGCTTTTGAAGAAGCGCTCCGTGTCCTTGTCCAGGAACGTCACGTAGCAACCCCGAAGCCCTCTCGTCAGCAACACGCGGTAGGTGTTCTTGACGAGATCCACGAACCGGTCGCCGCTGCGCTTGACCGGCGAGTCGTGCGACAGGGTGCGGTGGCCCAACCAGGTGTTCGCGTCCGGGTCGTAGGTCAGATCCTGGCCGAAGATCACGCCCACGTAGTCGAATTCGAATCCCTGTGCGGTGTAGATGCAGCCGATCTGGTCGATCCCGCCCGGCTCGCGTGCCCACAGGTGGGCCTTGGGGATGCCGGCCGCGAGGCGGGTCGCCTCGTGACGTGCGTTCCAGGGTCGGCCGTAGTCCCCGATCTGCACGTCTGCCGCCAGGGACCCGTCGGGGAGAGGCGTCTTCGACCAGTGCCAGCAGTAGCCGGCGACCATGCGGGCGGTGTGGCCCTCGTCCACTTTCTGCCGCACGGCGCTCTCCACCGCGGAAGGCGAGTCCATGATGCGGAAGTCGAAGCGCTCGTCGCGTTCCCACAGGATGTTGGCGGTCGGTCGTATGGCCAGGGTGTTGTTGATCCAGTTGACGAAGGCGTCGGAACCGGAACAGCGGAACTGGGCCGCCAGCTCGTACTCGTGGACGACGGCGCCGTTGCGACGGGCGGATTCGCGCAGGAGGTCGGAAGAGCCGATCTCGTCCGGGCGAACGACCTGGTCGTCATCGATGAAGTAGACGCCGACCCTGGCGGCCGACTGCAGCTCGTCGATCTGGGGGCGGCCATCCCGCTTCGCCTTCGGCGTGTACATGTTCGAGCTGGTCTTGCGGATGCGGTGCGCTTCGTCGCAGATGAGCACGTCGAGGCCGTCCGGCGGGGCTCCGGCGTAGGAGTTGAAATACCGGAACTGCCCGGACCCGCGCCGCCCGATCTCCTTGCGCAGGGTCTCGGTGAAGGCCTTCGAACCGGTGGCGTACTGGACCGAGCGGGCGTCGCGCAGCAGCCTGCTCATCAGGTTGATGGCGATGACCGATTTGCCGGTGCCGGGCCCGCCGCGCACGATCAGGATCTGCTTGCGGGAATCCGCGGCGGCGTTGCGCGCGCAGGCGAGAACCTTGTCGAACACAACGAGCTGCTCGTCGAGCAGGACATACTCGGCACGTCCCTCGATCATCCCGGCGACATGATCCATCAGTTTCTTGCTGGGCCGCAATTCGCTGTGCTCGATCCTGTCCAGCACGGCCATGCCGTCGCCGGAGCCGACCCGATCGCCGATGTAGCTCGCCAGCAGGTCGAAATCATCCTTCGTGAAGACCGGGTCGGAGGCGACCAGATCCCCGTACTTCGGCGAGAACAGCACGTCCCCGGCATCGAAGGGATAGTTGTGCAGGTAGCTGCAGGCCGCGATGCCGACCGGCCCGTCCCCGGCGTAGAAGGCGGTGTGCATGTCCTGCAGGTACATCCGGTAGCCTCCCACCTGCGCGGAGGGGTGCAGGACCTCCCGCTCGCCGCCACCGACCCAGGTCAGGACGTGCTCGCCGTCGGCTTCCCGGCAGGACTCCCACTGCTTCAGCTCCACGATGACGGCCCTGGCACTGCCGCCCCCGTCCGTTCCCGTCAGCATGCAGTCCAGTCGTCGAGAGGACAGGGGGAGCTGGTATTCGAGCATCACGCCGGTGTCCAGCAAGCGGCCGTGGGTGACCACGTCGGACATGGCCCGCAGGGAATTCCGCCAGGAATTCATCTCGCTCGTGGCGGGCTGGTACCGGAAATGTCCGAAGAAGGCGGCGGAGAGCTTGTCCGCGATCTGGTTGCGGACCGTGTCGTGCACGAATTCGCGAGCGGGGCCGGCGTAGAGCTTCATCGTTCGAACTCCGTGTATTTCCTGGCCGAACCGCGCGACTTGGCGATCGGATACTTCAACGCGTTCTTTTCCAGCTTGCCGATGATCGCCGCTTCCGGGTCGATGCCGAGCCGATCAGCGAGCAGCAGCGCGTAGATCATGACGTCCGCCAGCTCTTCGGAGACGGCGCTCGCGGTCACGGGATCCCCGGCCAGTCCTTCGCACGCCGCCTCGTCCTTCCAGAGGAAGTGCTCGGCCAGTTCCGAGGTCTCGATCCCCAGCGCCAGGACGAGGTCCTTCGGACGGTGGAACTGACGCCAGTCGCGCTCGTCGCGGAACTGCAGGATCCTGGCGGTCAGGTCGGCCAAGGTCGGCATGGATTCCCTCCGGTCGTGAGGGTAGGGGAGGCCGGACGATCCGCGTCCCGCCTCGACACCTCCGATTCTGGCATGATTCGCCGGCGATGACCAGTTCGTGCGTGTATCCGTGGCCAACTCCGGGCTATCATCCTCCCGGTAACGCGGTCCGACCGACCCCACGACCCGCGCGAGGGCTGGCGTTCGATGCACGGCTTCATCGCCACGACGGATCAGGACTGGTTCGACTTCCTGTCGGCGCGCCCGGATCTCGACGAGGTCAACTTCTGGGCCCCGTCGGGCAAGGCCGGCCTGGCCTCGCTCGCCCCGGGATCTCCCTTCCTGTTCAAGCTGAAGAGCCCCCACCACGCCGTCGGCGGCTTCGGATTCCTCGGACCGGTGACGGCGGTTCCGATGAGTTTGGCCTGGGAGGCCTTCGGGGAGAAGAACGGCGCTCCCGACCTGCGCACGATGGCCGCGCGCATCTGGAAGTACCGCGGCCGCTTCGATCAGAACGTGCCGGGCCGCGTCGCGGGCATCGAGCCGTTCGTCGGCTGTCGGACGATCCTGCAGCCCGTGTTCCTGCGTCGCGAGGATTGGATCCCCGCCCCGCGCGACTGGTCGCCGAACATCGTCCAGGGCAAGACCTGCGACCTCGAATCCGGCGAGGGCCGCCGCGTGTGGGAGGCCTGCGTGGCGGCATCGCAGGCCCTCGGCGTCGACCTGCCGCGGGAGCGCGTGCGCGAAGCCCCGGCCGCCGGCGACCGCTACGGCAAGGAACAGGTATACCGCCCCCGCCTCGGGCAAGGCGCCTTCCGGCTGGCCGTGACCGACGCCTATGGCCGCGCCTGCGCCGTGACGGGCGAGCACAGCCTGCCCGTGCTCGATTCGGCCCACATCCAGCCCTTTGCCAGCGGCGGTCCCCACGAGGTCGCCAACGGCCTGCTGCTGCGCGCCGACCTGCACCGCCTCTACGACAAGGGCTACGTCACCGTGACGCCCGACCACGAGTTCCGGGTCAGCGGGGCGCTGCGCGACGAGTATGCGAACGGTCGCGTCTACTACGACCTCGAGGCGGGGCTGCGGGCGCGGGGCACGATCCTGCTGCCCCACGACCAGCGCTTCCACCCCGACCGCGAGCGCTTGGCCTGGCACCGGGATTTGGTGTTCAGGGGGGCGTGATCCCGCCACTCAAACCGTTGTCGATCAGTGCCGATTTTGGCTATTGACTCGTTCGTTCCATTCATCTATATTATTATTGTTATAAGAACACTAATATTAGACACACAAGGACAGGAAGCATGACCTACGACCAGGAACTCAGTCAACTGCTTGTCGAACTTGGTCTTACCAAGCCGGAGGCCGATGTCTACGTCCAGCTACTGCTCCTGGCCGTGGAGGCGCCGGTGTCCGGGTACCAGGTCGCGAAGTCCCTCGGGAAGGACGCTACGGGGGTCTACCGGGCGCTCGAAGAGCTGCAGAAGCGGGGGGCGGTCGAGACGGTAGCCGGACGTGGCAAGCAGTACCGGCCGGTGGCGCCGGCGGAACTGACCTCGCGCCTGAGCCGCGACTTCGAGCGACGCAGCCGGGACGTCGCCGAACGCCTGGCTGCCTTGACCCCGGAGCCGACGGTCGAGGACGTGTTCCGCCTGCACGATCGCGATCAGGTCCTGGATCGGTTCGGGGAGCTGCTCGACGGTTGCGAGCGCGTGGCGCTGCTCGACCTGGCGCCGCTGATGTTCGCGGTGTTCCGGGAGCGGATCGAGCAGGCCGTCCAGCGTGGGGTGACGGTCGTGGTGAAGGGCTACGAGGATCCCGAGGCGTTCGGCCACCTCCCGTTCACCTACGTCCGGGAACCCCAGAGCGCGCTCTCGCTCGAACTGGCGCCGGGCGACGTCCTGCACGGCGTCTTCGATTGCCGGCGGCAGCTGCTCACCTACCTACCGGCGTCGGTCGAGGAGAACCGGGTCGCGCAGGCCTTCTGGTCGGCCAACGCCTTCCTGGCCTTCCAGACCCACGCTGGTCTGGCGAACGCGATCGTCAACACGGCGCTGCGGGGGATGCTGGACGAAGACGCGTCGCCCGCCGAACTGCGGATCCGGGAAGAGGAGCTGAAGCGCCGCTGCCTCGGCCCCGTCGATTGGGAGCGGTTCTGGGCCGGGACGTGGCGGGACGCCGAGCAGTCCGACCGGATGCAGCTCATGTGCGACCTGCCGCTCGCGTGCCCGTCCCCCGTTCTGTTCACGGAAGAGATGGAAGTCATGATTCGCGAGGATGCCGCCGCCTACCGGCACTCCGTCATGGAGGAAATCGTCGAACGCAAGCGGCGGATCATGTCCGGAAAGGGGAACAAGCCATGAACGAACGAATCCAGGAACTGATGAACGGCCTCGAACCCGCCGAAGCCCAGCGCCAAGGCAACCTGCTGGTGATCCCGCTGCGCCACCGCGCGCCGGCCGGCCCGGCGTACATCGGGCTGCGCCAGGCGCTGGCCGCCAAGACCCTGCAGATCGTCGAGAAGGGCGACGGCGGCAGCGTCCCCGAACTGGTCGTGGTCAACAACGGCAAGACCGGGGTGCTGATCCTCGACGGCGAGGAGGTGTGCGGCGCGAAGCAGAACCGGGTGCTGAACACGACCATCATGGTGAAGCCCGGGGAGTCGATCCTCGTGCCGGTCAGCTGCGTCGAGGCCGGGCGCTGGCAATCGGTGTCGCGCTGCTTCGACGACTCCGACCAGATCCTGTCGGCAAGCGCCCGCAGCGGCAAGTGCGAACGGGTCACCGAGAACCTCCGCCACTACGGCCGGTACGACGGGGACCAGGACGCCGTGTGGCGTGACGTCGGGCTCCTCCTGGAGGATGCCGGCGTGAATTCGCCGACGTCCGCCATGTCCGACGCCTTCCTGCAGCGGAGCGAACACCTCGACATCTACCGCAAGGCGTTCCCGCTCCTGGAGGGGCAGGCCGGCCTGATCGTGGTGTCGAACGGGCGCGTGGCGAGCCTCGACGTGCTGTCGCGGCCGGAGGTCTACGCGGACCTGCACGGCAAACTCGTTCGCAGCCACTCCATCGAGGCGCTGTCCGGCTGGAGGCGTGCGACGTCGGCGCCCAACGACGAGACCGATCCGGCGAGGCTGGTGTCCGCGTTCCTGGACGACGCCCGCCAGGGCAAGGAGGAGGTCTTCCCGTCCCGCGGCGCCGGCCAGGACCATCGCCTGAGGGGCGTCGACACGGCCGGTTCGGCCCTGGTCGTCGACGAGGCGGCGGTGCACCTGGCGCTGTTCCCTCGGAGTCATTCGCGCGGAGAGCCGAAGCGGCCGGAACCGTGGAACGAGCTGATCATCGATGATCGGGGGGAAGGATACCGGTTCGACTGACTCCCTATCGGCCGTCCCGCCTCGACCGAGGCGGGACGGCCGCATCGGATGTCCCGGCTCCTACTTCGACAACTCGCCCAACACTTCCACGTGCCCGGTCATCGGGAACATGTCGATCACCCGTGCCCGCTTCAACCGGTAGCCCCCCTCGCCCAGCGTCTTGACGTCGCGGGCGAAGGTCGCCGGGTCGCAGCTCATGTAGATCACGCGCGCGGGCCCGAGCGCGGCGAGATCCTTGGCCACCTGCTCGCCCAGTCCGGTGCGCGGCGGGTCGACGACGACCGTCACGGCGGCCCAATCCAGCGCCCCGGTCGGATCCCCCGGGTTGCCGGGCTGGTCGGCGGGGTCGCCGGTCTTCCAGGACAGGACGGCCCGCTCGACCGGGGTGTCGATCACCGCGGTGCGGGTGGCGGCGGCGCGCTCGCGTTTGACGTTGTTGCGGGCGTCGCGGACCGCGCCTGCGTCGCTCTCGACGGCCACGATGCGCGAGAAGAGGTCGTCCAGCGCCAGGCTGAACAGCCCGACGCCGGCGTAGAGGTCCAGCAGCGCGCCCCCCGGCGCCGCCGCGGTGACGCCGGCCTCGTCCAGCCAGCTGCGGACGAGCGCGACGGCGGCCTCGGTCTCCCAGTAGTTCGTCTGGAAGAAGCTCGTGGCGTGGACGCGGTAGTTGTGGCCGGCGAGCTGGATCACGAGATGGTCGCGGCCCCACAGGGGACGGTTGTTGTACAGGATGCCCAGGCAGCGCGGGTGCGGCGCCGTGCCTTCGGGCAGCTTCTTGAGCACCGCCTTGAGCATCCGCGCGCGGTCGGGCTCCCCGAACAGCGACACCAGGAAGCGGTCCTGGTGGTCCAGCCGCACCACGACCTGGTCCGCGGGCGGCAGCGTGACGACGAAGGGCAGGATGTCGTCGTTGAACGCGTCGGACATCAGGCCGTGCCTCTCGATCGGCAGGACCTCGTGGCTGTTGTGGCGCAGCATGCCGTACGGTCCGGCCGGCGTGCGCCACAGGCGGACCTTGTTGCGGTACCCCAGCGGCGGACCGGCGGGCACGGGACCCTCGAGCAGGTCGCCGGGATCGAATCCGGCGATCCGGGCGAGGCAGTCCCGCACGATCTCCGTCTTGACCCGCCACTGCGCCGCCACCGACAGGTGCTGCAGGTCGCAACCCGCGAGCGACCCCGGCTCGCCCAGCGGCGGCTCGACGCGGTCGGGCGACGCCTCGAGCACCTCGACCAGTTCGGCCTCGAGGAACCCTTTGCGCCGACGCTTCACCCGCACGCGGACCACGTCACCCGCCGCGGTGCCGGACACGAACGTGGTCAACCCGTCGGGACTGCGCCCCAACCCGGCGCCGCCGGTGACCAGCTTGGTGATGGGGGTTTCGAACGTGTCACCGACGCTTGGGGCGGGGGGGGTCTGGTCGTTCATGCGGGTTCCTTGCTGGTGTTGAAAGACCCCCCAAGCTAACACCCCACCCCCCCTCTGCAAACCACCGGTTGTGCCGTCGAGATTGTGTCTGGGGCTACAATGCCGGATCCGCATGCCGTATATAGAATATTATGGATAATTATTTGGATATTTCCCCCACAATACTGCACGAGACACAATATCAGCGGCACAACCTATGGAATCACGATAGACTGGCCGGCATGTCGAGAACGACGTGCAACCGCAACCCCACCCCCCCCATCACCCTACTCCTGTCCTGTCTCCTATCCTGTCTCTTCTGCCTGCTCCCCGGCTGCGCCCCCCATCGCCGCGGCCAACTCCCTCCCCTGGACCAGCCCGTGGCGTCCCGGCCCGACAGCGACCGGCCGGACCGTTCGCGACCCGGTCGCGTGCCGTTGAAGCCGGGGGCGGAGCGGCCGCCCGTCGGGATGCCGGAGGGGAGTCCGGCGGACAGCGTCTCCGGGGAGGTCGCGGCGCTGGTGAACGAGGCAGGCACGGTGACGGGGCGGGAGGTCTGCCGGTTGGCGATGGAGCATCTCGGGACGCCGTACCGGTTCGGCGGCTCGACGGCCAAGGGGTTCGACTGCAGCGGGTTCGCGCGGTTCATCTTCAAGAAGGTGGGGATCGAGCTGCCGCGGTCGTCGGTGGAGCAATCCAGGGCCGGGCGGCACGTGCCGAAGGGCGAGCTGCGGGTGGGGGACCTGCTCTGCTTCAACAACGGGCGCGGGCGCATCTCGCACGTGGGGATCTACATCGGGCACGGGGATTTCATCCACTCGACGTCCACGGGGGGGCGCGTGCAGATCGACAGCCTGGGCGAACCCTGGTGGACGAGGAGCCTCGAGACGATCCGGCGCGTGCTGCCCGAATGAACCGATGAACCAGCGGGCAGGGGGTCAGGCCGCCGGGCCCGGATCGACGCGGCCGTCGGGTCCGATCCGCAGCTTGGTCGAGGTCTGCAGCGCTTCCTCCACCGCGTCGTCCAGGCCGATCTCCTCGGACAGCTCCAGCAGCTTGGCGGGGCGGGCGTTCAGCACGGGGCGGGGCGAGCGGATCGAGCAGCAGTCGCGGTGCGGCTCGATGGAGATGTCGTAGGCGCCGATGCGGCGGCTCATCGCGGTGATCTCGAGCTTGTCCATGCCGATCAACGGGCGCAGGATCGGCAGGCGGATGTCGGGCGTGATGGCCGCGAGGTTGGGCAGGGTCTGGCTGGCGACCTGGCCGACGCTGTCGCCGGCGATCACCGCCTGGCAGTTCTCGCGCCGCGCGAAGCGCACCGCCGTCTTGAACATGTAGCGGCGGAACAGCACCATGTCGTAGGCGTCCTCGATCGTTCCCACCGCGCGCGTCTCGTACGGGTAGGACGGCACCAGGTGCAGCACCAGCGGCTGGGGGGCGTAGCCGGCCAGGACGGCGACCAGGCGTTCGATCTTGGCGGAGTCGGCCTCGGCGATGCCGCGGCCCGGGTAGAAGTGGACGAACTCGGGGCGGCAGCCCCGCCGCATCATCATCCATGCCGCCACCGGCGAGTCGATCCCGCCCGACAGGAGGACCGTGACGCGGCCGCTGGAGCCGACGGGCAGGCCGCCGCAGCCGGGCAGCTTCTGCGCGAAGATCAGGATCTCCCGCTTCATCACCAGGACGTGCACCGTGAACTCGGGGGTGTGCAGGTCCACGGGCAGGGCGGTCGCCGCGACGATCGCGGCGCCGAGTTGCGCGCTGATCCGGGGCGAGGGCACCGGGAACGTCCGGTCGGAGCGGCGCGTGTCCACCTTGAAGGTGCGGGTGTCGCCCGCTTCGCGGCGGGTCGTGGCGGCGGCGATCTCGCCGGCGCGGACCAGGTCGGCCGCGTCGTCGCCGGTGCGGGCCACCGACGCGGCCAGCGACAGGTTCTGGATGCCGGGCACCCGCTGCAGCTTCGCGGCGGCGCGCAGGGCGGCCGCCGGGTCGCCGAGGCGCAGCAGCAGGCGGCTCTCGATGTGGTTGACGGCGATCACCGGCTCGCCGCGCAGCTGCGACGTCATGTTGTTGCGCAGGCGCAGCAGGAACACGTGACGGTTCTTGCCCTTCAGGGCGATCTCCGCGTAGTGGGCGCTGATCACCGTGCGGTCGGCGCCGTCTGGCAGGTGGTCGTGCACGGGATCTCCGTCGTCGGGGGATCGGGCCTGGGTCGCGGTGCGGCACGGGAACTACCCAAGGATGCGCCCCGGGCGGGGGATGTCAACGGGCCAGCGTGATCTTGGCGGTGCGGCGGATCGCGGCGGAGCCGTCCCGGGGGCGGCTGATGTAGGTGGCGACGTAGATGCCGGAGGGGCAGGGGCGCCCTTCCCGGTCGTGGCCGTCCCAGGTCGCGACGCGCTCGCCGGCGGGGGAGTCGGGCAGGGCGCGCTCGTGGACGAGGCGGCCGCGGACGTCGTGGATTTCCAGGCGGTCGCTGCTCGCGGCGGTGGTCCGCCAGCGCAGGATGCCGCGGCCGTGGAAGGGGTTGGGCAGGGGGGGCAGCGGGCTGAGGCCGAAGGCGTCGGCGCCGTCGCCCGCCGCGACGACGACGTCGGCGGCGTGCAGCAGCCACCCGTTGGGGTCGGCCGTCACCCCGGTCACCGGGGCGCGGACGGGCAGGTGGAAATCCATGATGCGCTGGTCCATCCACAGGGTCACCAGGGTGTCCCCGGCGGTCGTGGCGATCTTCAGGTCCAGCGGCGCGATGAAGGGGGCGTCGCCGGTCAGGGGGTCGGGCGGCTGGACCTGGCGCAGGTCGAGGCGCAGCACGGTCGCTCCGTCCTGGGTTTCGTTGCGCCAGGAGAGGGACAGCTCGGGGTGGGTGGTGCGCAGGAGCCACTGGTCGAAGAACCAGTCGAGCTCCAGGCGGCTGGTGCTTTCGCACGCCGCGACGAAATCCGCGGTGGTCACCGTCGCGGTGGAGAGGTCGCGGTCGGCGATGTAGTCGTGCAGGGCCGTGAAGAACGTCGCGTCGCCGAGCACCCGCCGCAGCATGTGCAGGACCCAGGCGCCCTTGTGGTAGACCAGATTGTCGAAGTAGTACCAGGGGTCCGCGACGCCGGGCTCCCGCAGCAGGGGGGTGTCCCACCACGTGAAGATGCTGCGCGCCTTCATGAACCACTTCAGGGAGGTCGGGCCGTAGAGGTGTTCCCGCCACAGGCCTTCGACGTAGGTCGCAAATCCCTCCTGCAGCCAGATGTGGGTCCAGTCGGCGCAGGTGACCTTGTTGCCGAACCACTGGTGGGACAGCTCGTGCATGACGATGGTGTCGAAGAAGTGGTCGCCGCGCACGAAGTGCGAGCCGTACGAGGTGGCCGTGGGGTGCTCCATGGCGCCGTCCCACTCGAACAGGGCCATGCCGTACTTCTCGCCCGGGAAGGGGTAGGCCCCGAACTTCTCCTCGCAGAAGGCCATCATGTCGCCCAGGCGATCGAAGTCGACGGCGGCCTCGTCCACGAGGTCGGGGTACACGTAGTGGACCAGCGGCAGGTCGCCGGCCACGCCGTGGAAGGTGTCCTGGAGCACGGCGTAATCGCTGACGGCGATCGACACGTGGTAGGTGCTCAGGGGCTGCGACTCGCGCCAGCAGAACAGTTCGACGGTCGCATCGTCGCGCGGGGCGAGGGGCGAGCCGGGCGGGGCGAGCGCGGTGGTGCCGGGCAGGTAGGGGTGCGGCGGCGGCGCGGGCAGCTGCGCGCCGTTGGAGACGCCGGTCAGGCCCGCGGGCACCGCCAGCACGACGTCGCAGGTGGCCTTGTCGGCGGGGTAGTCCTTGCACGGCCACCAGGAGCGAGCGCTCCAGGGCTCGCTGAGGCTGGCGGCGATCGGCCCGCCGTCCGGCCGCGGCAGGAACTGGAGGCCCATGAAACCGTCGAACTGCGGCACGCCGTCGTAGACCACCGCGACGGTCAGCGTGTCGCCGGGCGAGACGGCGGTCGCCAGCCGCACGCGCAGCAGGTCGCCTTCGTGCGTCCAGCGCAGGGGCGAGAACGCCGCGGTGACCTGGCCGACCTCGTCGACGTTCATGCCGGCGGCGAAGTCCAGGACCAGTTCCCTGACCCCGACCTGGACCGGCGTGAAGGTGACGAAGCACGCGCCCTTGATCGCCGACTGCTCGATGTCCACGTCGAGGTACAGCGCGTAGTGCACGACGTCGATCGCGGCCTGCTCGGGGGTCATCTCGGGCATGCGGTCGTCGGCGAGGGCGGCCGCGGCGGCCGGAGCCCGCCACTTGCCCTCGTAGGCCCAGGAGTCCGGGGTCAGGTCGTCCAGGATGTGGCCGGTCGTGGCGGGAGCGACGGGGACGGCGGGGCCGTCGCCGGGCGCGGCGAGGATCGCGACGGGCGACAGGTGCGCGACGCAGACCAGGATGGCGACCAGGCCGGCTGATGTCTTGGGCGATGTGTGCATGACGGGTTTACGGTCGCAAAGAACCCGGTTGTCTCCTCGTGGTGGCTGGCCCACAATGCGGAAGGCCGCACAAATTGCGATCGAGCGGTCCATGCTAGCACATCCGAGCAGTTTCCGCACCCGCCTGGAGGAACCGATGCCGGACGCCCGCGCCTTCTCGCTCGACCTGACGGGCCTGGAGCCCTTCCTCGACCTAGGCGGGATCGAGGCCCGCAACGACCTGGCGCGCGCGATCGGGGCCGAACTGGCCCGCCGCGAGGGTCCCGGGGCCGATTTCCTGGGCTGGCTCGACCTGCCGCGCACCGCGTTCGGGCCCGATCTGGTCCGTCTGCTGGACGCCGCCGAAACGGCCCGCGGCGACTGCGACGTCGTGGTGGTGATCGGCATCGGCGGTTCCTATCTGGGCGCCGAGGCCGTCCTGAGCGCCCTGGCCGACCGCGCGTCCGGGCCGGAGATCCTGTTCGCCGGCACACACCTGTGCGCCGCGGGGCTGCGCCGCCTGCTGCGGCGCATCGAGGGGCGCGACGTGCGGCTGTGCGTGATCTCCAAGTCCGGCACCACGCTGGAGCCCGCCGTCTCCTTCCGCCTGTTCCGCGCCGCCCTGCGGGAGCGCTACGGCCGCGATGGCGAGCGGCGCCGCATCACCGCGATCACCGACGCCTCGCGCGGCGCGCTGCGCGCGCTGGCCGACGCCGAGGGCTGGGACACGTACGTCATCCCCGACGACGTGGGCGGCCGTTTCTCGGTGCTGACGCCGGTGGGGCTGTGGCCGCTAGCCGTCGCCGGGCTGGACGTGCGCCGCCTGCTCGAGGGGGCGGCCGACATGGCGGCGACCTGCGAGAACCCCGTGCTCTCCGCCAACCCCGCGCACCTCTACGCCGTGGCGCGGCACCTGCTCTACGGCGCCGGCTACACGACCGAGGTGCTCAGCACCTTCCACAGCGACCTCGGACCCCTGCAGGAGTGGTGGAAGCAGCTCTTCGGCGAGAGCGAGGGCAAGCACGGGCGCGGCATCTTCCCGGCGTCGTGCCGCTTCACGACCGACCTGCACAGCCTCGGCCAGTACCTGCAGGACGGCCGCCGCGAGCTGTTCGAGACCTTCCTGACCGTCCGCGAGACCGACCCCGCTCTGGTCGTGCCGGCCTCGACGGACGGCGGCGACGGGCTCGGCTACCTCGAGGGCCGCTCCCTGGACGACATCAACGCCCAGGCCTTCGCCGGCACCCGCGCCGCCCACCGCGAGGGGGGGCTGCCGACGCTGAGCCTGGAACTGGCGAAGCTGGACGAGCGGAGCCTGGGCGGGCTGCTGTTCTTCTTCGAAAAGGCCGTCGCGGTCAGCGGGCGTCTGCTGGGGGTGAACCCCTTCGACCAGCCAGGGGTCGAGGCCTACAAGCGGGAGATGTTCCGCCTGCTCGGCAAACCGGCGTGACTCGGGGGCGCGGACCGGCGCCGCGCCCCCCCGTCGGACGGGATCACCGATACATGCTCTTGATGGCGCCCCAGGTCGTCGACTCCTCGGCCACGGCGCCGCAGTCGCAGGCCACCGCGCAGAGGTTGACCGGCGTCACCACGCCGCCGCAGTTGAAGTTCAGCGCGAGGCAGCACTGGGCGCCGAAGGGCACGGTGGCGTCGGCCGAGACGCAGACGTGCCCGCTCCAGCCAGGCGGCACCGGGTTGGGAGCCGGCGTGAAGTCCTCGTTGACCAGCATCGCCGTCCAGCCCTGGCAGACCCCGGCGAGCCACCAGTTCGCCCAGCCTGGGCAGGCCGTCACCACGTGGATGCAGGAAGCGCCGTAGCCGGGACAGACCTGCAGCGTCCCGTGGTGGGCGTTGACCTGGCCGGGCGCGCCGGGCACGGTCCAGATGACGTCCACGTTGCCGTCCCAGTGGTTGTCGGGGCTGCAACCGAACTGCTTCGTCGGCCCCAACCACGGCAGGATCTCGCCCGCCGAGGGCGGCAGCGCGCCGTAGGGGACGTCCAGGAACACGTCGAAGAAGCTCTCCGGTTCGATGGGCGGGATGACGAAGACGCCGATCGTGCCCGCGTTCGGCAGGAAGGCGCCGTATTCCTGGGCGTGGACCTCGCCGTTGCCGAGCTCGGTCGGCGCGGGGCCCGGGTTGTAGAACTGGACGTGGAAGACGACCTCGGCCCCCACGGTCTCCCACTCGACGGTCGTGACCTGCAGTTCGGCCCGCGCCGCGGTCGCCGCGAGCAGGCAACAGGCCGCCGCGCCGAGCAGCAGGATCGTCGTGCGCATTCTGCTGTGCATGGTAACCCCCTGGTGGTGTGTCGGTGGCCGGCCGTCGACCATCGGCGGCCGGCAGGGGCCGCCGCGCGCAGCTCCCTCGCGCACCGCGGCCGGAAACCCCCGCGCCGGTCGGCGGCCGGTCGGACGACGCGTCCAAGACGCTGTTCCGCGTCGCCGGCGTCGCATCCTTGTGACGGAGGTATCGAGAGTCGGGGGGCGAGGGCTTGCGCCTGGAGAACGGGCGGAGGGCGTCGGCACCGCAGCCCTCGGAACCGCTATCCTAGCGCGGCCCGCGACCGCGGGTCAATCGGCGGCGTGAACGCGGCATCAACGCTCGGGGCCGCAACGGGTTCGGGATCCGGGCCGGCGCCGGGACCGCCGGGGGAACCCGCGTGAAATGGCGGTGAAAGCCGGGCCCCGACCTGACAAACGGCCGGCTGGACCTTACATTCCGTCGGCGAACGGCACACCAACGCGAAGGATGACCGACATGTCCAGCCAGATCCGCCCGCACGGCAGCGACCACCTGATGCCCCTGCTCCTGGAGGGCGCCGCCCGCGACGCCGAGCTGAAGCGCGCCGCCGGCCTGCCGCAGGTCGTCATCAGCAGCCGCGAGGCCGGCGACCTGATCATGCTGGGCATCGGCGGCTTCACGCCGCTGACCGGGTTCATGGGGAAGGCCGACTGGGAGGGCGTCTGCCGCGACATGAAGCTGCAGAGCGGCGTCTTCTGGCCGATCCCCATCACCCTGAGCGTGGACCGCGCCACGGCCGGCGCCCTGAAGACGGGCGACGGCATCGCGCTGGTCGAGCCGGAGACGGGCGAGATCCTCGCCACCATGGAGGTGCGGGAGCAGTACGGGATCGACCGCGCCTTCGAGTGCGAGCGCGTCTTCCGCACCGTCGACCCCGAGCACCCGGGCGTCAAGATGGTCCTGGAGCAGAAGGACGTGAACCTCGGCGGCCCGGTGAAGGTGCTGAGCGAGAGCACGTTCCCCGCCGAGTTCCCCGGCCTGTACATGCGCCCCGCGGAGAGCCGCCGCATCTTCGCCGAGCGCGGCTGGAAGACGATCGCCGCGCTGCAGCTGCGCAACCCCATGCACCGCAGCCACGAGTACCTGGCCAAGATCGCGCTGGAGATCAACGACGGCGTGTTCATCCACCAGCTGGTGGGCAACCTGAAGCCGGGCGACATCCCCGCCGACGTGCGCGCGAAGTGCATCGACGCGCTGGTCGAGGGCTACTTCCTGAAGGAGAGCGTCCTGCAGGGCGGCTACCCGCTGGACATGCGCTACGCCGGGCCGCGCGAGGGTCTGCTGCACGGCCTGTTCCGCCAGAACTTCGGCTGCACGCACATGATCATCGGCCGCGACCACGCCGGCGTCGGCAACTACTACGGCCCCTTCGACGCCCAGAACATCTGGTCGGAGATCCCCGCCGGCTCGCTCGAGATCGAGATGCTGCCCATCGACTGGACCTTCTGGTGCTTCAAGTGCGGCGGCATGATCTCCATGCGCACCTGCCCCCACGGCAAGGAAGACCGCCTGTTCCTCTCGGGCACGGCCCTGCGCAAGGGCCTGAGCGAAGGCGGCGAGATCCCGCCGGAGTTCTCGCGCCCCGAGGTGCTGGCGATCCTGAAGGAGTACTACGCCGGCATCGACGCCGCGAACCGCGTCGAGGTCAAGCTGCACGACGCGGCCACGGGCAAGGGGACCGAGAAGAAATCCTGACGCGCCCCGGCCGTGGTGCGGGAGTTGCCCTCGCCGGGGGAGAGGGAGTCAGCGAGAAGGGCCGGCCAACGAGAGCGACTCGGTGAATCGGGCTTGACCCGTGGTCCGTTCTTGCCGACAATCAGGTAGCAGTCAGCCCCAGTTCGGCTCGCTGAGCCGACTGGCCCCCTCCGGGTTGCGACCCGGAGGGTTTCTTATTGATAACCACAATAAATAGAACGACTTTCCTGGTTGACGGCTTCAATCTCTATCATTCGTTGCGCACGGCGTCGGAGGAAATGGGCGGCGCTTCGACGAAGTGGTTGGACCTGTCCAGCCTCCTGCGATCCTATCTGCCGAACATCGGCGGCGGTGCGCAGGTCGAGCGTATTTACTATTTCTCCGCGCTTGCCACACACCTGGAGCAGCGACAACCGGGCGTGACAGCTCGCCATCGCACCTACATCGAATGCTAACAGTCGACAGGCATCATCCCGGTTCTGGGGCGCTTCAAGTCAAAGCAGGTTCATTGCAGAAACTGTCAGCGCCAAAGCGTGCACTTCGAGGAGAAGGAAACGGACGTCGCGATCTCGACGAAATTGATCGAGGTGCTCCACCTGGACGCAGCAGACACGGTGGTGCTCGTTACCGGAGACACGGATCTGGGGCCGGCCGTCCGTACCGCGCGGTCGTTATTTCCGGCCAAGCGCATCTGGTTCGTCTTCCCGTACAAAAGGAAGAACAACGAACTTGCACAAATCGCCGACGGCTACTGCTACATCCGCAAAGAGCGCTACGCGCAACATCAATTCCCTGCGGCTGTAACCTTGATTCCTCCGTACAAACCCCTCATTTCAGCCACGCCCAGCCCTGACGACG
>DYDD01000037.1:0-4715 GCA_020718045.1 Fibrobacter sp.
CAACGCCGGATGGTAGCATGGGTGGGGGGTTCTTACGAGAGAATCATAATTGCATGGTTAGGTATTCATTAATATTAGCCTCTTATGATCTTGTCCCGCGCCACAAGTTTAAAGTCAATATTGGTTATTCGCTTTAAATGGAACGGCAAACCTTCACCATAATGTTCCACGAATTTTCCATTGAATCCATAGCTATCGTGAACTTGGCCGTTCTCACTGAAAGCTTGTATTAATTTATCAACTTGGTTATCAGTGAGTCTTTCTATAAACGGCAATAATTCGGAGAGCTTATTACTACTATCATAATTGGGACATTCTTGAATTGCATTTATGTAGGCATTAAGCATCGGCTCCTTCTTTATTAGGATTTTGGTAATTTCAAAAGGAGCATTATCCCATGTGCTTGATAGCGCTTGAAATTTACCGATAAAGCCATATGGATCTTTTCCCAATTTCACTGAAATGATAGGAATACCCCTGCCAATTGCAACTCCTACTTCTTGGTCTGTCCAAAGGCTGTCATGAAATCCATCTGTCAATAGCGCAACAAATGAATCCATAGTATGGAGAGCATTTTCAATCTCGTTTTGCCACTCTACTGTAGGGTGAATATCCTCGTGTGCCACAAAGCAGGAAATGCCGTAGAGCTTTAGTTTGTCTTTTAGCCCAGCAGTCTCCTTTTTCACTTCTGATTTGTGACTAAGAAAAACACGAAAGCAATTTTTACCCCATATCCTGTTTGCCACAGGGTCTGAAATGTCTCTATTGTGTGTGATCAACAGTCCTGAATCTTTACGCCAATCGTGGTCTTCCGGAACCTCCATCTCAAAGAATACTTCTTCAACAAATTCATTTTGTATATTGTGAATTTTATTGAGTCCATCTCGAATCTGTAATTGCAAATCGGCTTTTTCATTTACGATTATTAGATAAATCGATTCAGGGATCGCTAAAAAGAGAGCATGCCCATGTGTGCCGCCGTTCCAATTATCATAACTCCACCCGGCATGCACTCTTGGCCTTGAATTGACTAAGATTTCTTGTAATTGTATTTGGCCTTCTTTGCCAAAATATTTCGAAAGCGTTGCCAAGTATCGGTCAATATTTGGGGGAAGTTCGAAATTCTTTTCTTGGCCGTTCATAAGTTACATACCTCGATTTGTTCCATGATACCTGACATCACAATCGATCGCAGACCAGAGCCTCCATCAACGCCTCAGCCCGTCCCAATCTCTCCACCGCCCAGATCGCCTCCTTCGCCCCCTTCAACCTCTCCGGCGACATCACCGGCGTCGCCAGCGCTTCGAACTTCTCGGTCAGCTCGGCGTCGGTCATCGGGTTGCGCGGGTCGCCCTTGGGGTAGTCCAAGGTGCGCACCAGCGCGCGGCCGTCGGCCGTCTCGATGGTGACGTGGACCTTCTGCAGGGCTGGGAACGCGGCCTCGATCTCAGGGTCCGCGACGACCTCGATCTTGCGCAGCTGGGCGCGGATCACCGGGTCCTGGATCTTCGCCGGGGTGAACTGCTCGGGCGTGACGCGGCGGTCGGCGATGCAGGCGGCCACCACGTAGGGCAGGGAGTGGTCGGCGGTCTCTTTGTTCTGCGGGTCGTACTTGCTCGGGTCGGCCAGGATGTCGGCCGCGCGCGCGAGGCTGCGGATGCGCACCTTCACCACGTCGTCGGGCGCCAGGTCGTGGGTCTTGACCAGGTCCAGCACCGCGGACATCGGCGCGTGGGTGAGCGCCTCGGTGGGGAAGGCCTTCATGCCGCACTGCAGGATGCGCCAGCTCTGGCCCAGCCCCTCGGTCACGATGTCCCAGCGCCAGTCGGTCTTCAGCACGTGGCTGAAGCCCTCCTTGCCGTCGAGCACGTGTTCGGGGCCGGTGTAGCCCTTTTCCGCCAGCAGCGCCGCGAAGACGCCCGACTGCACGGCCATCGGGTCGACGGTGTTCTTCATCATCGTCAGCTTGCCCGCCGTCACCGAGCCGCCCGTCAGGTGGCGCGAGGCGCTGATGCCGATGGCGTGCTGGATCTGCTCGGCCGACAGGCCCAGCAGGCGCCCGGCCACGATCGGCGCGACGGCCGCGGTCAGGGTGGCGTGGTGCCAGCCGATCTCGCGGATGCCCGGGAACGAGGCCTCGCACAGGCGCTGCTCGAACTCGTAGGCCAGCACGATGCCCAGCAGCAGGTCGCGGCCGGTGCCGCCGGCGCGCGCCGCGGCGCTCATCGCGGCCGGGATGAGGTCGCTGGGGTGGGACGGGTCCTGCTTCCAGTAGATGTCGTTGTAGTCGAGCACGCGGATCAGGAGCGCGTTGGCCAGCGCCGCGGACACCGGGTCCATCCGCTTGCCGGTGCCGATGACCGAGGCCGGGCCGGGCCCGGCGGTCTCCTGCAGCACCTCCAGGGCGATCTTGCAGTCGTGCTGCAGCAGGCCGCCGTAGGCGCAGCCGATGCTGTCGAACAGGAACCTCTTGGCGGCCGCGATGGCCTCGGGCGCGATGTCCTCGTAACGCAGACCGGCGGCCCAGGCCGCCATCTTCCCGCTCACGGTCATGGTCTCGGGTCCTCCCGGGATCAGCGTGGGTACTTGTCGTGGATGTAGTCGGTCAGGTACTCGATGCGGGCTTCGTGGTCCTGGCTGATCTGCCGGACGCAGTCGCCGATCGAGACCAGGCCGGCCAGGCCGCCGCGATCGACGACCGGCAGGTGGCGGATGCGGGCTTCGGTCATGATCGCCATGACGTCGGCCACGTCGTGGTGCTCGCCGACGCAGATCAGCTCGAACGACATGACGTCGCGCACCTTGGTGTCGCGCGAGGAGCGGCCCTGCAGGGCGATCTTCGAGAGATAGTCGCGCTCGGTGAAGATGCCGTGGATCTCCTTGCCGCGGGTCACCAGGGCGGAGCCGACGCCGCGTTCGACCATGCTGGCGATGGCGGACAGGACGGTGTCGTCGGGGTCGACCTGCAGCACGTCGCGACCCTTGGCGGCGAGGATGTCCGAGACCTTGGGCATGGCGCCTCCTTCGTCCGGTCGCGGCGCGTCAGGCCGCGGCACGGAGCAGTCGGGTGTTCCACAGGGCCAGCAGCACGCTGCAGGCCAGGATGACGGCGCCGGTGCTCTGGTGCAGCGTCGTCAGGATCACGTCGGCCAGGGCCGGCGCGCCGGCGGCCGCGGTCAGGCCCGTCGCCCAGAGCGCGGCCAGGCCCAGGCAGATCTGCAGGCCGAGCAGGATCATCAGCGCCCGGCCCAGACCCTGCAGGCGGGGCACGTCGGCGTGCTCCCCCCAGGCCCGCAGGCCCGCCAGCAGCCCCACCACGGCCACCGCCACCGCCATCGTGATGTGCAGCAGCAGCCCGTGGGACAGGTGGCGCAGGATGGCCCCGAGCACCAATTGCACGATAACCACGATCACCACGGCCCGCGACAGCAGGGCGTCGGTGCGCGCGTCGGCGAAGATCTTGGGCCGGGCGGCGCGCCAGCCGCGGGTCGACAAGGCCGCCAGGGCGATCAGCACGCCCAGGAACACCTGGCCGGTCACGCCGTGGACGATGGCCAGCGTCAGGTTGGGGGCGGTGTGGGCCGGGTCCATGCTCCCGGTGAAGCGGCCGGTCACCCGCAGGCCGCCCAGCACGCCCTGGACGATCACCAGCAGCAGCGCGGCGGCCGCCAGCAGCTTCACGCCGCGGCGCTCGTCGGTGCGCCATAGGAAGACCGCCAGCACGAGCGTCGTGAGGCCGACCAGCGAGCCCAGCAGGCGGTGGGCGTGCTCGTAGAAGATGCCACCGGTCATGCGCGACAGCGGGTAGAGGAACATGTTCGAACCGAAGCTGTTGGGCCAGTCGACCACCGCCAGGCCGGCCTGCTGCCCGGTGACCACGCCGCCGGCGGCCAGCAGCAGCAGCGTGGCGGCGGCGGCGACGAAGGCGAAGGCGGCCGGCCAGGCGAAGGGGGGCTTCGCGGTGCGGCGCCCGTTTTCGACCGCGCCCATCGCGCTGAAGAAGGCGCCCATGAGCAGGGAGCCCGGCACCCAGAGCAGCGCCGAGGGCACGACCCGGTTCGGCGCGTCGTCGGCGGCCAGCAGGCTGCCCAGGACCAGCAGGTTGAGCGTCGAGGCCAGTAGCCCGACCCAGAGGCCGCCGCGCCAGCCGCGGCCAGTCCAGCGGCCGGCCTGCCGCCCGCCCAGGATCAGGAGGCCGAACATCAGGGGCATCAGCACCCAGATGGGGGCCTGCACGCCGGGCAGCCGGCCGAAATAACCGACGGCCCACATCGCGACCGTGGTGGCGAAGCCGAGGGTCAGGATGTCGCCGCCGCGGGTTGGTTCGCGCCGTTCGCTCACGTTGCTCACTGCACGACCTCCTGTTATCCTGCCGTGGGCGCCGGCCTGCCGCCGGCGCCGTGTCGACCCCATTGCTAGCACGATTCGCCGGCCGTCACCACCACGGAGCGCCATGTCACGGAGCGCCATGACCGCCTCGCCGCTGCAGCGCTGGATCGGATTGAGCCTGGAGCTGGGCAAGGCCCGCCTCAGCGCCCTGGTGGTGGTGACCACGCTCGCCGGCTACCTGATGGCGGCGCGGCCGCTGCCGGGCTGGGGCCACCTGGCCGCCACGCTGCTGGGCACCGCCCTGTGCGCGTTCGGGGCCAACGGCTTCAATCAGGTGCTGGAGCGCGACCGCGACGCCCTGATGGTGCGCACGCGGGAGCGGCCGC
>DYDD01000037.1:4730-5485 GCA_020718045.1 Fibrobacter sp.
TCGGCGTGCGCGCGGCGGCCGTGTGGTCGGGCGCGGTCGTGCTGGCGGGCGCGGGCCTGCTGTTGGCGCTGGTCAATGCGGCGGCCGCGGCCCTGGCGCTGGGCACGGTCCTGCTCTACGTCCTCGTCTACACGCCGCTGAAGCCCCGCAGCACGCTGAACACGCTGGCCGGCGCCATCTGCGGCGCGATCCCGCCCCTGATCGGCTGGAGCGCGGTGACCGGCGGCGTCTTCGGCGGCGACCAGGGCGGCGGCTGGTGGCTGGCCCTCTTGCTGTTCGTCTGGCAGGTGCCGCACTTCCTGTCGCTGGCCTGGCTCTACCGCGACGATTACCGGCGCGCGGGCTTCAAGATGCTGCCGCTGCAGGACCCGCGCGGCGACCGCACCTTCCGCTTCCTGATGCTCTACGCCTGGGTGCTGCTGCCGCTGGGCCTGCTGGCCACGTTCATGGGCCTGACCGGCGCGGTGTTCGCGGTGGGCTCGCTGCTGCTCGGCGGCGCCTGGCTGTGGCTGGGCATGCGCTGCTACCGCGACCGCAGCAGCCTCAACGCGCGGCGCGTGTTCCTGGGCAGCGTGGTCTACCTGCCGCTGGTGCTCGGCCTGATGGTGGCCGACCGCGCGCCGCCCCGGGCGGAACGCGCGGCGGGGGCCGACGTCGCCATCGTCGAAGCCCCGCCCGGGAGCGTCTGATGGCCGGTCGCGGCGGTCGGCGGCGCCTCGTGGTGGCGTTCGCCGCGCCGGTGCTGCTGCTGCTCG
>DYDD01000037.1:5517-6141 GCA_020718045.1 Fibrobacter sp.
CGCGCCTCCCGCGACCACCGCGCGGTGGGCGACGGCAGCCACCCCCGCACCTACGGCTTCGACCTCGCCAACCTCGCCTACCCCGAATCCCTGCTCGCGGCCGGCGGCGTGCCGCGCGACGGCCTGCCCGCGCTCGACCGCCCGCCGCTCTTGACTCCCGCCGGCGTCGACTCGCTCAACGACGCCGAGCGCGGCAAGTACCTCGTCGGCGCCGACCGCGTGCTCGGCGCGGTCGTGTGCGGCGAGGCGCGCTGCTGGCCGCTGCGCGTGCTGGACTGGCACGAGGTCTGCCTCGATACCCTGGGCGGCGAGCCGCTGGCCGCGACCTGGAGCCCGCTGTCCGGCAGCGCCGCGGTCTACGGGCGCGTCGTCGACGGGGACACGCTGCAACTGGGGGTGAGCGGGCTGCTGCTGAACTCCAACACGCTGCTCTTCGACCGCGCGGCGACGTCGAGCCTGTGGTGCCAGCTGACCGGCGAGGCCGTGGCCGGCCCGCGCCGCGGCGACGCGCTGCCCCGCTTGCCCGCGGTGGTGACGACCTGGGAGCGCTGGCGCCGCGACCACCCCGGCACGACCGTGCCGGCCCCCGCCCCGACCTTCAAGCGGCGCTACCAGTCCCGGCCC
>DYDD01000037.1:6182-9028 GCA_020718045.1 Fibrobacter sp.
GGCGCCGCTGCCCGCCGGCGGCGGCCCGCTCGACCCGCTGCTGATCGTCGAGACGCCGGCCGGCCGCCGCGTCCTGGACGCCGCCCGCCTGGCGCGCGAGACCGGCCCCGAAGGCGTCCGGGTGGACGAGGTCGACGGGGTGGCCGTGAGGATCCACGCCGCGCCGCAGGCGCCCGGCGAGCAGCCGGCCGTGTGGATGGAACTGGTGTCGGGCGGCGGGTTCACCGTATACTACGCCGATCGCTTCGCTTGGCACGCTTTCCACCCAGAGGACCGGTTGCCATGAGACACGTCCCGCTGTTCACGCTGCTGTCGATGGTGATCGTGCTGGCCGCGGGTTGCGGCGGCGGCGGCGATCCCGACCCGACCCCCGTGGGCGTCGTGAAGGTGGTCACCCTGCCCAGCTCTCTGGATGCGGGTTGGACGCTGACCGGTCCCGCAGATGCGTACTTCGAGGGCACGGGCGACGAGCGCCATGCCGGGAGCGCCGTCGGTACGTGGATCATCGTCTGGGACGAGATCGCGGACTGGGAGCGGCCGCTCTCGCAGTCCCGCACCCTGGCCGATGGGGACTCCATCACCTTCACGGGCCAGTACGTCGCCGACCCGCCGCCGACGGTCGGCTCGCTGGCGATCGACGTCGAGCCCGACGACCTGCAGATCCGCTGGGTGCTGAAGCGCCTGGCCGGTGTCGACGACGACCGTTCCGGCGTCGGCGACGTCGTCCTGGACGGCCTGCCGGCCGGCCCCTTCACCGTGGCCTGGCAGCGGGTGCCCGGCTGGAACTTGCCGGCGCCGGGTTGGGTCGACGGCCTGATCACGGTGGGCGAGACGTCGGCCGCGTCGGTGACCTTCACGGTGCTGCCGGCCTGGCCCTTCGCGACCGTGCGCCTGGAGGCCGGCACGTACACCATGGGCTCCGCGGCGCCGGAACCCGGCCGCGAGGCGGACGAGGGGCCGCGACACGAGGTCACCCTCACGCGCCCGCTGCTGATCGCGATCAGCGAGCTGACCAACGGGCAATGGGACGCGGTGCTGCGCGACGGGCGGGTCGAGGACCCCACGCTCGCCAACCAGCCCGTCGTCTCGGTCACCTGGTACGACGCGGTGATCTTCTGCAACGCGAAGTCCGCCGCCGACGGCCTGACGGCGGCCTACACCGTCAACGGCCCGCAGGTGGCCTGGAACCCGGACGCCGACGGCTGGCGCCTGCCGACCGAGGCCGAGTGGGAGGCCTTCTGCCGGGCCGGCACGCAGGGGTCGCTGAGCGACGGCGAGCTGTCGCGCCTCGACATGGAGGTCGACCCGGTGCTGTCGTTCTTCGGCTGGTCGGCGGCCAACTCGGACAACCGCGTGAAGCCGGTGCGCGCCCTGCTGCCCAACCCCATGGGCCTCTACGACGTCCACGGCAACCTGCTGGAGTGGTGCTGGGACCGCTACGGCGAAGCGTACTACACGGCCGCCCCCGCGACCGACCCGAGCGGGCCAGTCACCGGCAGCGACCGGGTGCTGCGCGGCGGCTCCTTCGCCGACGCCAACCAGCGGCTGCGTTGCGCGGCACGCCTCGGTCTCGATCCCAGCGCCACGGCGGGGATCGTGGGCTTCCGGCCGGTGCGCAACGCACCGACGGTCAAGTCGGGCGGGGAATAGCCGATCTTGCATCCCGGCGCATCTGCGCCTACGTTGCCGGGAACCGGAGGCACGAGCTTGAGCCCACGTCGGATCGCACTGGTCGCCCTGATCTGCCTGGCCGCGGGATTCGTCCCGGCGCAGGTGGCTGCGATCTGCGCCCCGGCGACCGGACACGGCGACGGCGCCCACACCGAGGGCGTCCCCTGCGCCGATCCCGACCGCGACGGCGACGCCTGCGGGTCGGGCTGCCCCTGCACCTGCTGCCCCGGCCACGGCGTCGCGCCCGTCTTCACGGTCGAACGCCACGCCGGCGATCCCCTGACCGCCTGCACCGGCATCGGGCCGCTGCCCGACGCCGCCGCTCCCCGCGACATCCACCTCGGCATCTTCCACCCTCCGCGCGCCTGACCGACCGCTGATCGTCGTGACGATGGTCCGCTCGCGCGGCGTCCAGGCGCGGCGAGCGGTGGGTTCGGGCATTCGACGGAACGTCGCGCGGGGACCGCTCCCGGCAGCGTCGTTCCCGACAGGCGGGTGTGACGAGATGCGGATCAAGCACGAGCATGTCCTCGCGGCGGGCTTCGTCCTGCTGTGCGCGGTCACGGCGGGCGCCGAGACTGCGATGAACGAGACTGCGATGATCGAACCAGCGGTGATCGAGATCACCTGGTCCGGGATCGCCGACCTGGTCGACGAGCACCCCCTGCTCGCGGCGGGGGAGCAGGGGATCCTGGCGGCGCAGGGTGCGGTCGACGCCGCGGGTGCGCGGCCCAACCCGACGCTGGAAGCGGCCCTGGGCCGGGTGCGCGAACGTCCCGGCGAACCGTTCGGCCGGCAGTGGGACCTGTCGCTGACGTTGCCGCTGGACTGGCTGTCGCGGCGCTCGCCGCAGGTGGACGCCGCGCGGGCGGACCTCGACGCCGCCGCGGTCGAGCACGAGACGATCCGGCGCGACGTCCTGCTGGAGCTGCGCACGCAGTTCTGGAACCTCGTCCACGACCAGAGGCAGGTCGCGGTGGTGGAGGCGCTGGCAAGGGAGACGGCGAACCTGGCATCGGCCGTGGGCCGCCGCGTGGAGGCGGGCGAAGCGCGGCCCGTCGAGGGGACGCAGGCCGAGATCGAGCGGGAGCTGGTCGACGGCGAACTGGCGGCGGCGCGGACCGCGCTGGCCTCCCGGCAGGCGCAGCTCGCGCTCTGGCTCGGCGCGCCGCCGG
>DYDD01000037.1:9048-9140 GCA_020718045.1 Fibrobacter sp.
GCCGATCTGGAAGCGCTGCCCGACCCGCCGGATCCCGAGGTCGCGACCGCCGTGGACGCCGCCGGTCAGCCCGCGCTGCGGCTCGAGGCGGC
>DYDD01000037.1:9168-14009 GCA_020718045.1 Fibrobacter sp.
TCGGCCGAGCGGCGCGAGCGCCTGCCGGCGTTCTCGCTGACGGCCTACACCTCCCGCGAACTGGACCAGCGCGCCCGGGGCGGCGGGATCGCCGTCGACCTGCCCCTGTGGGACTGGAACTCCGGCGGCATCGCGCGGGCGCAGGCGCAGCTCGCCGCCGGCCGCAATCGCGAGGAGTCACGGCGCCGCACCTTCGCGGCGGAGATCGTCGCGGCCGTCGCCGCCTGCCGCACCTCGTTCGACACCGCTTCGCGCCTCGCCGCCGGCGTCGTCCCGCGTTCCGCATCCGCCGCCGCCGTCATCGAGAAGACCTACCTGGCGGGCGAGACCGGCCTCCTGGAGGTGATCGACGCGCGGCGCACGCTGCTCGCGTCGCGCCGCCGGCTGCTGGACGCGCTCGCCCAGGCCCAGATCGACCACTGCCGCCTGTGGGCGCTGATCGGGGAGGAGCTCCCGTGAACATCCGCCACCTGTCGATGATCGCCGCCCTCGGGATCCTGCCGGCCTTCGCGGTCGTGTCCTGCGACCGGTCCGCACCGCCGCCCGAGATCGAAGCGCTGACGGCGGAAGCGCCGGCGCACGACCACGAGAGCGGGGAGGCGGCGGAGGCTTCCGACCTGGACCGTCCGGTCGAGGAGCTGTTCGCCGCCGACTGCGAGCACCGGGTCAAGACCTTCGCCTGCGACGAGTGCCGCTACGAGGTCGGCGTCGTGCGCGTGCCGGCCAGCCTGGTCGAGGGCGGGCTCGTCGCGACCGTCCGCGCCGAACCGCGCGCCGTGGACGTCGCGGTGCCGCTGACCGGCGAGGTCCGCTTCGACGAGCGGCGCGTGGGCCACGTGAGCCCGCTCGTGGAGGGCGTCGTCTCGGCCGTCCACGTCGCGCTGGGCGACCGGGTGCGGCGCGGGCAGGCGCTCGCGGAGCTCGAGTGCGCGGCCGTGGGGGAGGCGCAGGCCGAGCACCTCGCGGCGCAGGGGATGCTGGACCTGGCCCGACGCAACCTGGAGCGGGTCGCCGGCCTGCGGCAGGAGGCCATCGCCTCGGAGAAGGAGTTCCTGCTGGCGCAGCAGGAGGCGGACGCCGCGCGGATCCGCGCCGAGGGGGCCCGCAGCCAGCTCGCGCGCTTCGGCATGTCGGAGGCGGCGGTGCGCGACCTCGCCGACGGGAAGGGGCTGGGCCGGCTCACCCTGCGCGCTCCCCTGGACGGCGCCGTGCTGGCCATGCACGCCGTGCCCGGCGAGGTGGCCGAAACCGGGGTTCCCCTGTTCACGGTCGGCGACCACGCCGTGGTCTGGGTGTGGGCGGACCTCTACGAACGCGACCTCGCGACCGTCGCCGGCGCGCAGGCGTCGCGGGAGCTGGCGGCGACGGTCGCGGTCAAGGCCTACCCGGGCGAGGCGTTCGCCGGGACCGTGGACCTCGTCGGCCCGTCCATGGACGAGACCTCGCGCACGGTGAAGGTGCGCGTGGAGGTGCCGAACCCGGACGGGCGCCTGCTGGCCGGCATGTTCGCCGACGTGTCGCTGCAGCTGCCCGGGACCGAGGCGGTCCTGGCCGTGCCGCCGGCGGCCGTCCTGGAGGACGAGGGCCGCGAGTTCGTGTTCGTCCACCACCACGACGACTACTTCGTGCGCCGGCCGGTGAAGAGCGGCCGCGCCGCCGCGGGCTGGGTCGAGGTCCGGTCCGGGCTCGACCCGGGGCTGACCGTGGTGGCCGAGGGCGCCTTTCTTCTGAAGTCCGACGTGCTGCGCGCCAAGATGGGCGCCGGCTGCGCCGACTGACACCGGGAGCGAACATGCGAACCGTGACCCTGTTGCTGAACAACCGCCTGCTGGTGCTGCTGGCGACGGCGGTGCTGGTCGCCGCCGGCGTCGCGGCCTGGCTTCACCTGCCCATCGACGCCTTCCCCGACGTGACCAACACCCAGGTGGTGGTCATCTCCCAGGCCCCCGGCTTCGCCGCGGTCGACGTGGAGGCGCGGGTCAGCTACCCCATCGAGCAGGTCATGCGCGGCCTGCCGCGCGTGCAGCAGGTGCGCTCGCTGTCGCGGGCCGGCCTGTCGCAGGTGGTGATCGTCTTCGAGGACGGGGCCGACACCTATTGGACGCGGCAGGTGGTGTTCGAGCGCCTGGACGCGGCCCGCGAGCAGCTCCCGCCCGGCGTCGAGCCGGAGCTGGGCCCCATCTCGACCGGGCTGGGCGAGATCTACCAGTACACGCTCGAGGGCGACGACGAGACCGCGATGGAGCTGCGCACGATCCAGGACTGGCTCGTCGCGCCCTGGCTGAAGCCCATCCCCGGCGTCAATGAGGTCAACAGCTTCGGCGGCGAGGTGAAGCAGTACCAGGTCCTGGTCGCGCCGGAGAAGCTGCTGAAGTACGGCCTGACCGTGAACGACGTCGTCGAGGCCGTCGAGCAGGGCAACGCCAACTCCGGCGGCGGCGTGGTCGTGCGCGGCTGGGAGCAGATGTACCTGCGCGGCGTGGGGCTGCTGCGCGACATCCCGGACCTTGAGAGCGTCGTGCTGGAGGCAGAGGACGGGACGCCCGTCTGCCTGCGGGACGTCGCGGAGGTGGTCATCGGCGCCGAGCCCCGGCAGGGCGCGGTCTCCCGCGACGGCCGGGGAGAAGTGGTGGCCGGCATGATCATCATGCTCAAGGGCGAGAATGCCAAGGACGTGGTGGGCCGGGTCCAGGACGCGGTCGCCGAGCTCCAGGGGGCGCTGCCCGAGGGGGTCCGCCTCGACGTCTTCTACGACCGCACCTCGCTGATCGAGGCCTGCATCCACACCGTGGTCAACGCGCTGCTCGAGGGCGGGATCTTCGTCATCCTGGTGCTGTTCCTGTTCGTCGCCGAGCTGCGCTCCGCGCTGATCGTCGTGGTCTCGCTGCCGCTCACCTTCCTGGTGACCTTCATCCTCATGGGCTCCGCGGGGATCACCTCCAACCTGATGAGCCTCGGCGGTCTGGCGTTCTCCGTCGGCATGGTCGTGGACGCTTCGATCGTGGTGGTGGAGAACTCCCGCCGCCACCTGGCGCACCTGACGGACCGCGCCGCGAGGAGGCGGGTCGTCGCCGAGGCCGTCGTCGAGGTGGCGAAGCCCGTCGCCTTCTCGGTGCTGATCATCGCGGTCATCCTGGTGCCGCTGTTCACGCTGCAGGGGATCGAGGGCAAGATGTTCGCCCCGCTGGCCGCGACGATGCTCATCGCCCTCTTGGTCTCGCTCGCGGTGGCGTTCACGATCATCCCCGTCCTGGGGGAGCGGTTCCTGAACCAGGGTCCCGAGCGGGAGTTCGGCTTCATCCGCCGCTTCCACCGCGGCTACGTGCGCCTGCTCGGCCGCGCCGTGCGGCGGCCCGCGCTGACGCTCGGGATCTCGGGCGCCGTGCTCGTCGCCTCGTTGGCGCTCGTCCCGCTGGTGGGCACCGAGTTCATGCCGCCGCTGGACGAGGGGGCGCTCGCCGTGAACGTGGTGCGGCTGCCCAACGCTTCGCTGGACGGCTCGGTGCGCGTCTCCAGCTTCATCGAGCAGCGCCTGCGGAAGTTCCCCGAGGTCGAGACGGTGGTCAGCAAGACGGGCCGCGCCGAGATCTCGGAGGACCCGATGGGCCCGGAGCAGACCGACGTCTTCATCATGCTGAAGCCGCACAAGGAATGGGGCACCGGGCGCGACCGGGGCGAGCTCGTGGACGCCATCCAGGAGGACCTCGCCGAGATCCCCGGCCTGCGCTTCTCGTTCTCGCAGCCGATCGCGCTGCGGGTGAACGAGCTGATCTCCGGCGTGAAGAGCGACCTCGCGGTCAAGGTCTTCGGCCCCGACCTCGACGTGCTGAAGTCGTTCGCGGACCGCGCCGCCGCCGAGCTGCAGGGGGTCGAGGGCGCCCGGGACGTTAAGGTGGAACAGGTGTCCGGCATGTCGCAGATCGACGTGGTCATCGACCGCGGGGCCGCGGCGCGGCACGGCATCCGGATCGCCGACGTCAACGCCGCCATCGAGACGGCGGTCGCCGGCAGGTCGGCCACGACCCTGATCGAGGGGCAGCGGCGCATCGCCGTGGTCGTGCGCTTCCCGGAGGCGGCCCGCAACAGCATCCCCGTGCTCGAGCGGCTGCTGATCGCGGCCCCGGGCGGCGAGCGGGTGCCGCTGGCGCAGATCGCCGACTTCGCGGTCGTCGAGGCGCCGGCGCAGGTGAGCCGCGAGAACGGCATGCGCCGCGTGGTGGCCGAGGTCAACATCCGCGACCGCGACCTCGGCGGCTTCGTGTCCGAGGCCCGGGCGCGCCTCGCGCCGCTGGTGGCTGAGCTCCCGGTCGGCTACCACGTCGAGTACGGCGGGCAGTTCGAGAACCAGCAGCGGGCCATGCGCCAGCTCGCGATCGTCGTGCCGGTGGCGCTGCTGCTGATCCTGGTCCTGCTCCACCTGGCGCTGGGCTCGTTCCGGAACTCCCTGCTGGTGCTGCTCAACCTGCCGTTCGCGCTGGTCGGCGGCGTGATCGCCGTGGTGGTCTTCGGGATGCCCCTGTCGGTGTCCGCGGCGGTCGCCTTCATCGTCCTGCTCGGCATCGCCGTGCAGAACGGGGTGGTGCTGGTGGCGTTCTTCCGGCAGCTGCGGGAGCGGGGCGAGACGGTGGCCGACGCGGTGATCGACGGTTGCGACCTGCGGTTCCGGCCGCTGCTGATGACCGCCCTCGCGAGCTTCATCGGGCACCTGCCCATGCTCTACGCGACGGGCTCGGGCGCCGACATCCAGAAGCCGCTGGCGGTGGTGGTGATGGGCGGGCTGGTGACCTCGACGCTGCTGACGCTGATCGTGCTGCCGACGCTCTACGCGCTGGTGGAGACCC
>DYDD01000037.1:14038-17200 GCA_020718045.1 Fibrobacter sp.
GGCGCTGACCGCGCTAGGCCGCGGCGGGGGGCGTGGGCGCCGGCCGGACGGCCAGCTCGCGGTCCAGCATGAACATCCCGGGCCCGTCGCCGCCCATCATCGCCAGCTTGCCCAGGATGGCCTCGACGGCGGCCTCCTCCTCGACCTGCTCGCTGATGAACCACTGCAGCGTGATGTTGGTGGCGAAGTCGTTCTCCTTCATGGCCAGTCCCGCGAGGTTGTTGATGTTCTCGGTCATGTGGCGCTCGTGGTCCAGGGCGGCCTGGAACATCGCCGCGGGGTCGGCCCACTCCGTGTCGGGCTGGGGGATGGCCCGCACCAGGGCGTGGCCGCCGGTGGCGTGGACGTAGTCGAAGAATTTCATGGCGTGCTGCAGCTCTTCCTGCGCCTGCATGCGCATCCAGTGCGCGAACCCCTCGTAGTTGCGGGCCTGCGACCAGGCGGACATGGCCAGGTACAGGTACCCGGAGTAGAATTCGGCCTGGATCTGCTCGTTCAGGGCCTTCTGGATCGTCTCCTTCAACACGTCGGGTCTCCTTGCTCGGGGGTCGCGGGGCTGGTCACGCCCACAAGGTAGGACCGCGCCGCAGCACCGTCACGGAAAAGCCGCCGGGCTCCAATGGGTCGTTGCTCCGGTGGCTAGATCTTGATATCCGTGTTCAGGTGCACGGGTGGCGGCACCCGGGATTCGTGCCGATCATGGGCCGCGCCGCCGCGCAGCCGGCGATGCCCGCCTGAACCTGCCCGGTCCCCGCCGGATCGGTCGTTTTCTCGCGCCCCCCGCCGCCGTGCGGGGCAGCGGCCCGCCCGCGGGCCTGGAAAGGAACGACTCCATGCCGAAGAAGGAACTCGACACCTTCCGCGTCTCCTACCTCTCCATCCTGGACGAGGACGGGAACGTGGACAAGGATCTCGAGCCGAAGCTGAAGAAGCCCGAGCTGATCGAACTCTACCGCCAGATGGTCTGGGCGCGCCGCACCGACGAGCGCATGCTCAAGCTGCAGCGCCAGGGCCGCATCGGCACTTTCGGGCCCAGCACCGGGCAGGAGGCGGCCCAGTGCGCCGTCGCCTTCGCCATGAAGAAGCAGGACTGGTTCGCCGGCGCCTTCCGCGAGCACGGCGTGCGCCTGCTGCGCGGCGAGACCCTCACCCGGCAGCTGCTCTACTACAACGGCCAGGAAGAGGGCAACGTCAACGAAGAGGGCGCCAACCCGCGCAATCTGCCCATCTCGGTGATCGTCGGCGCGCAGCCCCTGCACGCGGTGGGCCTGGCCTACGCCATGCGGCTGCAGGGCGAGCCGGAGACCTGCGCCGTGACCTTCATGGGCGACGGCGCCACCAGCGAGGGCGACTTCCACGAGGCGATGAACTTCGCGGCCGTCTGGAACCTGCCGGTGCTCTTCGTGGTGCAGAACAACCAGTGGGCGATCTCGGTGCCCCGCTCCAAGCAGACCAAGTCGGCGACCATCGCGCAGAAGGCCATCGCCTACGGCATGCCCGGCATCCAGGTCGACGGCAACGATGCGCTGGCGGTCTACGTGGCCGCCGCCGAGGCGCTCGACCGCGGCCGGAGCGGCGAGGGGCCGACCCTGATCGAGGCCGTGACCTACCGCCTGATGATGCACACCACGGCCGACGACCAGTACAAGTACCGCACCAAGGAGGAGGAGGATCTGTGGTGGCGCCGCGATCCCCTGGTGCGCTTCCGCGCCTACCTCGAGGCGAAGAAGATCTGGTCGGAGAAGGACCAGGAGGCGCTGGAGGAGGAGTACCGGGTCGAGATCGAGAAGCAGGTGAAGGCCTTTGAGGGGATGTCGGGCTGGAAGCCGGACGCCCCCTTCGACCACGTCTTCGGCACGCGCCACGAGCGCATCGAGCAGCAGCGCCGGGAGTTCCTGGCCGAGATCGCGAAGGAGGCCGACCGTGGCTAAGCTCAACATGGTCCAGGCGATCAACCTCGCCCTGGACGAGATGATGGCGGAGGATCCGAGCGTGGTCGTGCTGGGCGAGGACGTCGGCGTCGACGGCGGCGTGTTCCGCGTCACCGAGGGCCTGATCGAGAAGTACGGCGAGGCGCGCGTCATCGACACGCCGCTGGCCGAGAGCGCCATCATCGGCACGGCCATCGGCATGGCCCTGGCCGGTCTGAAGCCCGTGGGCGAGATGCAGTTCTGCGGCTTCTCCTACATCATGATCCCGCAGCTCGAGGGCCACGGCTCGCGTTACCGCTCGCGCACGCACGGGCAGTTCCACGTGCCCCTGGTCATGCGCGTGCCCTACGGCGGCGGCGTGCGCGCGCTCGAGCACCACTCCGAGAGCCGCGAGGCCTCCCTGGGCCACTTCCCGGGCGTGAAGGTGGTCATCCCGTCGGGGCCGCGCAACGCGCGGTCGCTGATGCGCGCGGCGATCCTCGACCCCGACCCGGTGGTCTACATGGAGCCCAAGCGCTCGTACCGCGCCTTCAAGGAGGAGGTGCCGGAGGCGCCCGAGACGGTCGAGATCGGCAAGGCGCAGGTGATCCAGGAGGGCACCGACGTCACGGTGATCGCCTGGGGCGCGATGATGCACACCACCAAGAAGGCCGTCGAGGAGATCCGGCAGGCCCGCGGCGCCAGCATCGAGCTGATCGACCTGCTGACGATCTCGCCCATGGACACCGAGACGATCTGCGCCTCGGTGCGCAAGACGGGCCGCCTGGCGGTCGTCCAGGAGGCGCCGCTGAGCTTCGGACCCGCCAGCGAGATCATCGCCACGGTCAACGACCACGCCCTGATGCACCTCGAGGCGCCCGTGAAGCGCGTGTGCGGCTACGACGTCGTCACGCCCTACTTCGGCCGCGAGAACCTCTACCTGCCGACCCTCGGGCGCGCCCGCCGCGGCATCGAGGAAGTGCTGGACTTCTAAACGGAGCCTTCGAGGAGGAAGCCGATGTTCGAGTTCAAGCTGCCCGACCTGGGCGAAGGCATCCACGAGGGCGAAGTCCTCAAGTGGCACGTCCAGCCCGGCGACGTCGTCGTCGAGGACGCCCCGCTGGTCGAGGTGGAGACGGACAAGGCGGCCGTGACCATCCCGTCGCCCCGCGGCGGCAAGGTGGTCTCGACGACCGGCGAGATCGGCGACGTCGTGGTGACGGGCCAGGTCATCGCGGTCATCGACGACGGC
>DYDD01000297.1 GCA_020718045.1 Fibrobacter sp.
TGGCCCGCGCCCTGCTGGCGGCCGGCGCCGCCACGGGCGTGCCCCTGCACGCCGGCGTCTACGGCAGCATGTGGGGCCCCGCCTACGAGACCAAGGCGGAGATCGGGATGCTGCGCCGGGCCGGCTGCGACGCCGTGGGCATGTCGACGGCGCCGGAGACGTCCCTGCTGGCGGCGCTGGGCGTCCGGGTGGTCGGGCTGTCCTGCATCACCAACCCCGCCCGGGAGGTGGGGCAGCCGGAACTGTCGCACCAGGACGTCGTAGAAGCGGGCGCGATGGTGCGGGACCGCATGGCCCGCCTGCTGTTGGACTTCCTCCCGCGCCTGGGCTGACCCGGGCGCGTTGCCGAAGGGGTGAACCCGCATGTTCGACGTCACGTTCATGCTGCTGATCCCGGTGTTCGTCTTCGCCCTCTGGGCGCAGAACCGGGTCCAGTCCACCTACGCCAAGTACTCGCGCGTGCCCGCCGCGCGCGGCCTGACCGGCCAGGAGGCGGCCCGCCGCCTGCTGGACGCCGGCGGCCTCTCGGCGGTGGGCATCGAGCGCATCGCGGGCAACCTGACCGACCACTACGACCCGCGCAAGCGCGTGCTGCGCCTCAGCGACGCCAACTTCGACGGCCGCAGCGTCGCCGCGCTGGGCGTCGCCTGCCACGAGGCGGGCCACGCCCTGCAGCACGCCCGCGGCTACGCGCCGCTGCAGGCCCGGCAGGCCATCTGGCCGGTGGCGCGCTTCGGCAGCACTCTGGCCATGCCCCTGTTCTTCATCGGTTTCCTGTTCCACTACCCGATGTTCATGGACGTGGGCATCCTGGTCTACGCCGTGGCGGCGGTGTTCACGGTGGTGACCCTGCCCGTGGAGTTCGACGCCAGCCACCGCGCCGTGCAGCTGCTGACGACGCACGGCATCGTGTCGACGCAGGAGCGCGGGCAGGTGCAGGCGGTGCTCAACGCAGCCGCGCTGACCTACGTCGCCTCGGCCCTGATGGCCGTGACCCAGCTGTTGCGGCTGCTGCTGCTGCGCGGGCGCCGCTGAGCGTCCGCCGAACCCGACCCAGAACCCGACCCCGAACCCGGCCCCGCCGGACCTGGAGGACCTGATGCGCCGCAAGCTCGTCGCCGGCAACTGGAAGCTGAACCTCGGACCGGCCGCCGCCGCGAAGCTGGCGCGGCAGGTGGCCTTGGGCGTGCCGGGCCTCGACCGTCCACCCGAGGTGCTGGTCTGCCCGCCCTACGTCTCGATCCCGGCCGTGGCCGCCGTCTTGAAGGACGGCGCCGTGCGGCTCGGCGCCCAGAACTGCGCCGTCGAGGACGCCGGCGCCTTCACCGGCGAGGTTTCCGCGCCGATGCTGGCCGAGGCCGGGGCGACCCATGTCATCGTCGCCCACTCCGAGCGGCGCACCCATCAGCGCGAGACCGACGACGACTTCGTGCGCAAGATCGACCGCGCCCACGCGGCCGGCCTCACGGCCGTCTTCTGCTACGGCGAGCGCCTCGAGGAGCGGCGGGCCGGCCGCGAGTGCGACGTGGTCCGCGCCCAGCTCGCGGGCGTGCTGCCGCGCCTGGCGGCGCCCGCGCCCGCGAACCTGGTGCTGGCCTACGAGCCGGTCTGGGCCATCGGCACCGGCGAGACGGCGACTCCCGAGCAGGCCCAGGAGATCCACGCCTTCTCGCGCGGGATCGTGGGCGAGCTGCTCGGCAACGACGCGGCCGCGAGGATGCGGATCCTCTACGGCGGCAGCATGAAGCCCGACAACGCGGCGGAGCTGATGCGGCAGCCGGACATCGACGGCGGTCTGATCGGCGGCGCCAGCCTCAAGGCCGAGGATTTCCTGGCGATCGTGCGCGGCGCCAGCTGACGGACCCAACCCGGGAGACGACCATGTACCGACGCCTCCAGCGCCCGGCCACTGTCGCCGTGTGCGCCCTGTTGATCGCGACCGCGACGCTCGCCGCCGGCGACGACCTGACCTTCCCCGATTTGCCGCCCGGCGCCGAGGTCCTGCGCCTGGAGAACGGCCTGCAGGTGGTGCTGCTGCCCAACCCGGCCCAGCCCATGGCGGTGGTGCTGACCCAGGTGCGGGTCGGGTCGGCCTACGAGGACTTCCGCACCAGCGGCATGAGCCACATGCTCGAGCACCTGCTGTTCAACGGCACCGCGACGATGACCCAGGAGGAGCTGTACGCGGCCGCCGACCGCCTCGGCGCCTGGAACAACGCCCACACCAGCGACTTCTTCACCAACTTCATCATGATCGTCCCGTCGGCGAAGCTGGCCGAGGGCGTGGCCCTGCAGGCCGGGATGCTGTTCCATTCCACGCTGCCGGCCGACAAGTTCGAGAAGGAGCGGGGCATCGTGGTGGGCGAGATCGTCCAGGCACGCGACCGCGACGAGGACCCCGCGGGCGGGATCATCCGCGAGGCCGCCTTCGCGGGCAGCAGCCTCGACCTGCCGACCCTCGGCAACCTGAGCACGATCGAGCACATGAACCGCGACGACGTCGACGCCTTCTACCGTCACCACTACGTGCCCAACAACATGATCACCACGGTGGCCGGCGGCTTCGACCGCGACGCCGTCCTCGCCCTGCTGCGCGAGCACTTCGGCGCGGTGCCGCCCGGCACCGTGCAGCGGCCGCCGCTGACGCCGGCGCCGCCGGTGGACGTCCCCCACGCGATCACCCGGCGGGGCGGCGACACCCACGTGCTGGCCCTGATCTTCGAGGCGCCCGGCTACGGCGCGAACGACTACTTCGCCTTCGAGGCCCTGACCGGCCTGCTGGACGCGCCCGCGACGGGTCTGCTGGCGCGGGCCTTCGCGAAGCTGCCCGAGGACCGGCGGCCCGACGTGTCGTCGTGGTGGGACCGGGCCGACGGCTTCGCTCGCCTCACGCTGCGGCTGGACCTGCCGGCGGACGCCGACCCCGCCCTCTACCGCGGGCTGGTCGTGGACGCCCTGGCCGCGGCCGCGAAGAAGGGCTTCGGGCCGGCCGACGTCACCGAGATCGTGCGAGGCCGCACCACCGCCGCGCTGCTCGAGCGCGAGCAGCTGCGGATGCTGGCCATCACCGCCGCCGAGCCCCTGGTCCTGGGCGGGCCGGACCATTTCCTGGGCTATCTCGACCGCCTGGCCGCCGTCACGCCCGACCGGATCGCGAGCACGCTCGAACGGCGCCTCGTCGGCCGGCCACACCTCGCGGTGCACGTGCTGCCG
>DYDD01000298.1 GCA_020718045.1 Fibrobacter sp.
CCTCGGCGGTCAGCAGCTCGACGCGGCTGATCTTGCCGGCCTCGTAAAGCCGCTGCGTCTGCTCGACGTTGTACGACTGCAGCGCCAGGTCGGCGCGGGCGGCGTCGGCTTCCGCCGACAGCAGGCGGCGGTCCAGCTCGATCAGGGTCTGACCCTTGGCCACGCGGGCGCCCTTGTCGCGCGGGATCGCGGCCACGGTGCCGCCCTCCTCGGCGGCGACGTCGGTGCCGCGCAAGGGCTGGACCGCGCCCGAGACCTCGAACATCTCGGTCAGGTCGGTGGCGTCCAGCTCCAGCACCCGGACGTTGCGGGCGGTCTCGGCCGGCGGGACGGCGTCGCCCTTGGGTCCGCAGCCCGAGATCGACAGCAGGGCCGTGGCCAGCATCAGGGCCGCGGCGGCGAACAGCTTGCGCGTCGTCATGATGGTCTTCTCCGTTCCGATGGTCACTGCGAACCTCCCGCGACGAGCCCATCGACCGCCGTCAGGGGCAGCAGGGGCGAGACGCCGATGGCGCGTTTCAGGGTCGCGGTCGTGGTCAGCACGTCGTACCGCGCCCGGATCAGGTTGGTGCGGGCGCGGGAGCGCTCAACCTCGGACTGCAGCACGGTCAGGTAGTCGGCCTTGCCGTGCCGCAGCATCAGGATGCTGGTCTCGAGCAGGTCGTCGGCCCTGGCCATGTTCAGCTCGGCCGCGAGCAGGTTCTCGCGGGCGGCGTCACGGCCGTCGAGCAGGTCGAGCACCTCGACGCGCGCCTGCCGCAGCAGGCCGTTGCGCTCCGACTCGGCGCGCAGGATCGAGGCCTCGGTTTGCTGGACCAGGCCGCGGGTCAGCAGCCCGTCGAACAGCGGCACGTTCAGCGCCACGCTGGCGTTCCAGAAGTCGTGGCCGGCGTCGTCGAGGTCCTTCAACCGGCGGCCCACGTAGCCGTAACTGCCGAGCATCGACAGGTAGGGGCGCATCTCGGACTTCTGCGCCCGGCGGTTCTGGCGCAGCAGGTCGCTCATCACCTCGGCCTGCATCACGTCGGGCCGGCGCGCGGCCAGGGCCAGGGCCGTCTCGCGCGCGACGGCGTCCGCCTCCACCCGCTGCTCGTTGCGGACGGACAGGGGCGACTCGGGGTCGGCGCCCATCACGGCGTTGAGCCGGGCGCCGGCGTTGCGCAGGCCCTGCTGCGCCTGGCGCAGCTGGGGCGAGAGGTTGGCCGTCGCGACCGCGGCCTGCAGCGTGTCCAGTTCGGTCGCCATCCCGAGCCCGAAGCGCAGGCGCGAGATGTCCAGGAACTCCCTCTGGTTGCGGACCTCCGCTTCGACGGCAGCGAGCTGCTCGGCGGCCAGCACGACGCCGTGGTAGGCCGCCACCACGTCCTGCTCGGTCTGGTGGACGGCGCCCAGCAGGGCCAGGTCCTGGCGGCGGATGCCCTGGCCGGCGGCGCCGATCGCGCCGAGGATCTTGATCGGGTTCAGGGTCCAGCTCAGGTTCAGGCTCGAGCGCCAGTAGGTCTGGGCCGGGATGTCCTCGGGCGGCGGGATGAAACTGAAGCCGCCGAACAGGCTGTCGATCATGGCGCTGCTCGAGCCGCCGCCGCCGAAGCTGGAGTCCAGGGCGAAGCTCGGGTCGCGGCCGCGCGACCAGGTGCCCGTGGCGTCGAGGGTCGGCAGGCCGGTGGCGAGGGCCTGCTTCATCTGGCCGTCGAGCTCGCGGCGGCGGAAGCGTTCGGCCTGCAGCAGGTCGTTGCCGGCCAGCGCGCGCTGCGCGCAAGTCTCGAGGTCGAGGGTCTCGGCCGCCCCGGGGCGCGCCGCGATGACGGCGCCTGGGCCGGTGTCGAGGGTCGCGGGGACCGGCTCGTCGGCGGCGGCCGCCGGGAAGGCCGCCCCCAGACAGACGGCGGCCATGAGCGCCGCGCGCGCCAGGTGTCCGATGCTCATCGTGTCCTCCGTACGGGATCGTGGTCGGGATTGCGGATGCCGTTGATGATGAAGGCGCGCAGCTCGCTCGCCAGGAGCGGGTCCTCGAGCGCGCTCGCGCGCCCGGTCATCTGCGGGAACATGTAGTACATGGTGTCCAGCAGGCTGTCGACGATCCACACCAGCGTGGGCGGGTCCAGCGGCCGCAGTTCGCCGCGGGCGACGCCCTCGGCCAGCACGCCGGCCAGGGCGTCGCGCATGGCCTGGACGCTGGGGTGGTTCTCGAATTCGCGGCTGCAGACGTCGTTGTCGATCTCGTGCATGCACTTCGCGAACGCGGGGTGTTGCCGGCCGAACGCCTCGTAGCCGTCGAGGTAGGACAGGACCTTCTCGACGGTGGGCTGGTCGGGGTCCAGCGCGTCCCGCCAGCCCAGGGCCGCCTCGCTGGCCAGGTGGACGAGCATCCGGGTGAGCAGGTCCGCCTTGTCGCGGAACAGCTCGTAGTAAGTCCGCTTGGAGACCCCGGCAGCGCGGCAGATCTCTTCCACGGTCGTCTTGCGGAAGCCGAACCGTTCGAAGAGCGGCTCCGCAACTGCGTATAGTTGCAGTGAGTTGTCGTGTTGGCGGGCCTCGGGCATCGATCGGTTCCTTTGTTGCGAAACACAGAAACGTTAATTGTTTTATCGTTTCAGAACGTCAATATGGTGCTGATTTCCGTCCTGTCAAGGGAATCAGATCGCCCGGGGCGCTCCGGCGACCGGGATGCTATGATCGGCGACGACCGCCAACCCCCGGAGGAGCATGAAACCGCACGTCCTGGCCCTGATCCTGGCCCTGAGCGCCAACGCCGCCGCCAACCTGCTGATCCGCGCCGGGATGCGCGACCGGCCGATCGACCCCGCCGACCCCGTCGGCGCCCTGCGCCAGATCCTGCTGAACCCGCTGGTGGTCGGCGGCATCGCGCTGTTCGCCGTGAACGTCGTGAGCTACGCGTACGTGCTGAGCCGCGTCCCGGTTTCGCTCGCCTACCCGATCATGACCGGGACGGGCTTCCTGATCGTGGTGTCGGCTTCGGCGCTCTGGCTCGGGGAGAGCCTCGACCTGGTGCAGGGGGTGGGGCTGCTGTTGATCGTCGCCGGGGTGGTGATGGTCGCGAGCCGTTTGAACTAGGTTCTGGCCGGGGAATTGTCTCTGCCCATGCGGTGTTGCGACTTGGATCCACACATCCTGTGGTGACAGGGGGCGCTCGTCGGGCACAT
>DYDD01000038.1:0-6349 GCA_020718045.1 Fibrobacter sp.
GTCCGCCGCCGCGTGGCCGAAGGGCAGCAGCAGGTCGGCCGGCCCCGGCGCGCCCAGGACGGCCGTCACCACGAGCGCGGCGGACCCGTCGGCCTCGATCAGGTACAGGTGCTCGAGGCTGGCCAGGGTGTCGGCGGCCGCCGGGCCGGTTTCGCCCGACGCCGCGCCGGGCGCGGCGAGGCACAGCCCGGCCAGCAGCGCGCGCGCCAGCGGCCTCACCATCCCGGCGTGACTCCCAGCACGCGGAACCAGGTGAAGCCGGCGACGATCAGCAGGATCGTGCCGACGGCGGTCATGACCAGGCCGTACTTCAGGCTGTCGAGCATCGAGTAGTGGCCCGCGCCGTAGAGGATGACGTTGGGCTTGGCGTTGATCGGCAGCGTGATCACCCAGTCGATGGTGAAGGCCGCCGGCAGGGCCAGCCACAGCGGGTCGAAGCCCAGGGTCTGGGCCGTGGCGATGACGAAGGGGATGAAGATGAGCGTCCGCATCGTCTTGCTGGTGAAGAAGATGTGGGAGAACATGTTGATCGCGATCACCACGCAGTAGACCGGCCAGAAGCCCACGCCGGGGCCGATGTTCAGCTGCGTGAACAGCGAGCCCACGAGCCAGCGGGCCGCCCCGGTGTCGTTCAGGGCCAGGCCGCCCGCGTAGGCGCCGCAGGAGAAGATCATCAGGTGCCAGGGGATGTCGGCCTCGTTCCACTTGAGCAGGCCGATGCGGGGCGACAGCGCGATCAGGGCGCCGACGAAGGCCGCCATCACGGCCGTCACCTCGAAGCCGAACCAGCGCAGGTGGAGCTTGTCGGTGACCCAGAGCAGGATCACCAGGCCGAAGATCGCCATGGCGCGCTTCTCGGCGCCGCTGACCGGCCCCATCGCGCGCAGCCGGTCGCGCAGCACCTCGAGGCCGCCGTCGGCAACGGGGCGGGTCTGCTCCGGCGGGACCTTGAAGATCCACCGCGGGCCGATGTACCAGCTGACGAGCATGGCCACGACCACCACCGGCAGGCTGGCGAAGAGCCAGTCCGTGTAGTAGACCCGCTCACCCGCCATCGACATGATGAAGGCGACCGCGATCAGGTTCGCGTTGCTGCCGGTCATGAAGGCGCTGGACCCGAAGTCGATGGCCTGCAGGTTCTGCAGGGAGAGGTTGCGGCCGAAGTTGTTGGGTGCGCCGCTGGTGGCCCCGTAGATACCCGCCACGGCCAACAGGATGGGCAGCATCATCGCCGCGCGCGCCGCCGTCGCGGGGATGAACGCCGCCAGCACCAGGTTCAGGGCGAAGAACGCCAGCAGGATGCGCCCCGACGAGCCGCCCCAGCGCACGATCATGGCGAGGGCCATGCGCTTGGCGAACTGCGTCTTGACGAGCATCGAGGACAGGACGAAGGCCAGCACGTTCAGCCAGATGACGCTGTAGCCCAGCACGCCCAGGACGTCGTCCTCGGCCCAGGACCCGGTGAAGATCAGCAGGGCCATCAGCGCCAGCGACGTGAGGTGCGTGGGGATCGGCTCGGTGACCCACCAGACCAGGGCCAGGGCGAAGCAGGCGATCACGGTCTGGCCCGCGCCGCTCAGCCCGGCCGGTCGGTCCAGGTAGTAGAGCGCGAGGAAGGCCAGGATGCCGAGCGGGAAGCCCAGGTACTTCAGCCAGCGCTCGCTGCGCGACGGCACGTGCTCCGCGACGTTGCTCAGACGGTGCCGGCTCAGGTCGAGCAGGTCGTCCAGCCGCCCCGCGGTCATGGTGTCGCCGGTCGTGTTGCCCGCCATGGCGCTCCGTGCCGCCCGGACGCCGCCCCCTACCAGGCGGTGAACGGGTGGGCGATCAGGTTCGAGTTGAAGTAGCGCGGGTCGCCGGTGACCTCGGCCCCGATCCAGTCCGGCAGCTCGATCCGCTGGTCCTCGGACGCGAGCTCGCACTCCGCGACGACGAGCCCGCGGTTGGCGCCCTCGAACTCGTCCACCTCCCAGACCAGGCCGCCGAAGGGGATGCGGTAGCGGACCTTCTCCACCAGCGGCTGCTCGCACAGCTCCAGCAGCGCGGCGGCGTCGGCGGGCGGCACGTCGTACTCGAACTCCAGGCGGGTGGCGCCGACGGTGATGCCCTTGACGGTCAGGTAGCCCCGGTCGTCGACCGTGCGCACGCGCACGGTCCGCTCCTTGACCGTCGACAGGTAGCCCTGCCGGTAGCGCACGCCCGGGGCGAGCGCGCGCCAGGCGTCGCCCTTCACCAGGTACTTGCGTTCGATCTCCTTGGCCACGACGCACCTCCGGTTCAGGCCATCCCCACGGCGGCTTTCATCGCCCGCAGGTAGTTGACGTTCTCGAAGCCGTCCAGGGCCAGGGCGCGCACGGTGGCGATGACCAGCCGGGGATCCTCGTGCTCGACGGCCGCGGTCCGGCGCGGGATGTCGTCGAACGTCACGTCGGCGATCTCCACGATGCAGCCGTCGATCAGGAAGCCGTGCCGCTCCTTGACCACGCGGACGCGCCTCAGGTCGGGCGAGGGTCCGACCAGCTCGTCCAGGTACTGCTCATAGGTGTAGACGTCGCGCACGAAGAAGATCGGGGCCTCCACGCCGAAGGCGGCGAAGATCCCGGCCAGGACGTCAGGGCCCAGCGGGAAGGCCGCTTTCAAGATCGGATTCCACTGCTCGAGCCCGTCGCCGTTGACGGCCTGCAACGTCTTGATGTCCATCAACCCGTCGCGGATCTTCGTGTTGTTCATGCTCTGCCGCGAGAGGATGTAGTCCTCCTCGCTCCGGCGCACGCGCGCTTCGCCGCGCGCGCGGATCAGGTCCTCGCTGCGGTCGAAGGGGGCCGTGCCGAAGACACGCCATTCCCAACGGGGGATGATCTCTCCCATGTCGCCTCCTGGTTGGCCGGGTGCATGCCGGGGTCGCCGGCGCTGGGATCGGGAATCCGTGCAACGGACGTTCCCGATCGTGAAAACAATACAACATCTTGATAAATAATGAATTACAACCTACACCAGAGGGCGGAATCCCGCCCTGGCGAAAATTCGCCTCGCCGATCGGCGGAATTTCGCCGATGATCCTCGTCAGGGAGGAGCGCGATGCGGAAGCTGAAACGACCGCTGATCTGGCTCGTGGCGGTCCTGTTCGTCTGGCTGAACGTGCTGGTGCTGGGCAGGCTCCTGCACCTGGGTCCGGCGGCGCCTCCCGCCGCGGACGCCGTCGCGCCGGCCGACATGAGACCGGTCGTCCGCGTGGGAGTCATCTCCCGGTACGCGCCGACGCTGATCTACGACGCCTACCAGCCGGTGATGGACTACCTGAGCGCCGCCGGCGCCCACCGCTACGAGCTGAAGCTCAGCGCCAGCTACGAGGATGCCGCCGAGCAACTGCGACGCGGCGAGGTCTCGGCGTCCTTCTTCGGAGCCTGGATCTACGCGCGGCTGGGGCCACAGTTGGGTCTCGTCCCGGTGCTGGCGCCCCGCGGCGAGGACGGCGGCGCGTCGTCCCGTGCGGTGCTGATCGCGGCGGCCGCGAGCCCGCTGCGCTCGGTCGCGGACCTGGCGGGACGCCGCGTCGCCCTGCCCTCGCGGGACTCCTACGCCGCGCACTGGTTCGCGGCCACGTGCCTGGGCGCCGCCGGCCTCGCCGTCGCCGACCTCGACAGCGTCCACCACTTCGGCTACCACCAGACGGTCGTCTACCGGGTTCTGGACGGCCGCTTCGACGCCGGCGTGGTGAAGGAGAGCGTCGCCCGGGAGTTCGGCGGCCAGTCGATCCGCGTCGTCGCCCGCTCCGGGCCCTACCCGGGTCCGCCCCTGGTGATCCGCGCCGGGGACCGCAGCCCCGCCTTGGCCGAGTTGGTCGAACTGCTGCTGTCGCTCGATCCCGGGGACGAGCGGGACGCAACGGTGTTGCACGGCTGGGACAACGAGTTCGACCTGGGCTTCGTCGCCGTCGACGAACGGACTTACGAGCCCGTGGTCCGTCTCCTGGACGAAGGAGGCGGCCGATGATCCCCCGCCTGCCGCCGACCGGCAGCCTGCGCACCCGGATCCTGCTGACCACCGGCGCCACCATCACCGTGATCATGATGGTCGTCTCCTGGGGCATCCTGGTGCAGTGGCGCCAGACCGTGCTGGCCAAGGAGCGGAGCTACGCCCACGCCGTGGCGCGCGCGTTCTCGGTGACGGCGCTCGAGGCGCTGATCTCCGAGGCGAACGAGCTGGCGCCCGCCGAGGGATTCCTCGACGGCTACATCGCCGATTTCATGCGCCAGAACCCCCGGCTGCGCTTCATCGCCGTCTTCGGACCCGACGGCGGGCAGGTGGCCCGCAGCGTGGACGGCCCGCGCGCGCTCGCTGCCCCGCCCCTGCCGCCAGCGGACGGGGCCGCCGTCCCGGCATCCTGGTTCCGCCGCCACGACGGGCCCGGCTGGCTGCTGGAGACCGGCCTGCCCCTGAACACGGGCCGCAAGTGCTGGGGATCGGTGTCGCTCGGCTTCGAAGCGGAGTCCATTCGCCAGGAACTGTTCCGGATCTTTTTCCTGCTGCTCGGCCTGGTCGTGGCCATCACCGGAGCGATGCTGCTGCTGCTGTGGGTGCTGCTGGACCGGCTGCTGCGGTCGTTGCGGGACCTGGTGGGCGCCATGGACGCCCTGGAGCTCGCGGGGGACGGACCGCCGGTCCTGCCCGCGCGCGACGACGAGATCGGCGTCCTGTTCCGCCACTTCCAGGAGATGGGGCGGCGGCTTGGCCGCTCCCGCCGCGAGCTGATCAGCGCGCAGGAGCAGGTCTACCACGCCGAACGCCTGGCGGCCGCCGGCCGCCTGGCCGCGGGCGTGGCCCACGAGATCAACAACCCCATCAACGGGGTCCGCCACTGCATCTACGCCATCCGGCGCGACCCCGACAACCGGGAGCAGACCCTCGCCTACCTGCAGATGATGGACGAGGGCATGGAGCAGGCCGCCTCGATCGTCAAGAAGCTGCTCGGCTTCGCCCGCAAGCAGGCGCCGGCACGCGAACCCGTCGACCTCAACGCGGCCGTCGCCTCGGTGATGCGGCTGCTGTCGTTCGACCTGGAACGCCGCGGCGTCGGGTTGACGCTCGACCTGCAACCGGACCTGCCGGCGGTCACCGGCGACGCACAGCTGCTGCAGGAGGTGCTGATGAACCTGCTGCTGAACGCCGCCGACGCCGCCGGCGGGCGCGGCGCCGTGCGGCTCGCCACGCGGTCCGATGGGGACGGCCGCGTCCGGATCGAGGTCGCCGACCGGGGCCAGGGCATCGCCCCGCAGGACCTGCCGCGCATCTTCGACCCCTTCTTCACCACCAAGGCGACGGGCGAGGGCACGGGCCTGGGACTGTCCATCAGCCTGGGCATCGTGGAGGCCCACGGGGGCGCGATCGGCGTCGTCAGCGAACCGGGCGCCGGCACGACCTTCACGGTCACGCTGCCCGCGGAGGCGACGCCATGAGGATCCTGCTGGTCGAGGACGAGCGGATGACGCGGGTCGCCCTGGCCGGCACGCTGGAGCGCGAGGGGCATCTGGTGACCGCTTGCGCCGACGGCGCCGCCGGCCTGGCCGCGATCGGGGCCGGGGAGTTCGACGTCGTGCTGACGGACCTCAAGCTGCCCGGCGCCGGCGGCCTGGACCTGCTGCGCGAAGTCCAGAACCGGGGCGGCCGCAGCAAGGTGATCATCATGACCGCCTACGCCTCGACCGACACCGCGGTCGAGGCGCTGCGGCTGGGCGCCTACGACTACGTCAGCAAGCCCTTCCAGCCCGACGAGATCCTGACGATCCTCGCCCACATCGAGCAGTTCGAGTCGGTGCTGCAGGAGAACCGGGAGCTCAAGCACCGCATCCGCAGCCTCGGCGACGACGGCCTGGTCGGCAACTCGCCGGCCATGCGCCGGCTGAAGCAGACCATCCGGGCCGTGGCCCCCGGCGACCACACGGTGCTGATCCAGGGCCCCAGCGGCACGGGCAAGGAGGTGGCCGCCCGCGCCGTGCACGACCTCAGCCGCCGCGGCCAGGCGCCCTTCGTCGCCATCAACTGCACGGCCATCCCCGAGACCCTGCTCGAAAGCGAGCTGTTCGGCTACAAGAAGGGGGCCTTCACCGGGGCCGACCGGGACCATGCCGGCTACTTCGAACGGGCGCGCGGCGGCTCGCTGTTCATCGACGACATCGACGACATGCCGCTCTCGACCCAGGTCAAGCTGCTGCGGGTCATCCAGGAGCGCGAGGTCCACCCGGTCGGCGGCCTGCGGCCCGTGCCCATCGACATCCGCCTGATGACCGCCGCGAAGACCGACCTCAAGGAGCTGGTGGCCGCAGGCGCCTTCCGCGAGGACCTCTACTAC
>DYDD01000038.1:6362-7873 GCA_020718045.1 Fibrobacter sp.
TCCCGCTGCGGCTGCCGCGCCTGCGCGAGCGCACCGAGGACATCCCGGAGCTGGTCCGCCACTTCGTGGCCAAGCACGGCGGCGACGAGCGGCGCTTCCACCTCGACCAGCAGCAGTGCCGGCTGCTGGCCGCCCACGACTGGCCCGGCAACGTGCGCGAGCTGGAGAACCTGGTCGAACGCTGGCTGGCCCTGCCCGACCAGAGCCTGCGCGAGCTGCTGGGCGACACGGCGGCCCGGACAGCGCCGACCGCGCCCGGCGAACTGCCGTCGCCGCCGCCCCTGGACAGCGAGACGATCGACTACCGGCAGTACATGGACCTCTGCGAGCGTCGCCTGCTGGACTGGGCGCTGGCCCGCAGCGGCGGCAACGTGACGGTCGCCGCCCGGCTACTGCGCCTGCCGCGCAGCACCCTGCGCAGCAGGCTCGAAGGCTGAACGCAAGGACCGGCGATGACGAAGGGGCCCGCGCCTCCCGGCGCGGGCCCCGCTGTTCGCCTGCCGCCGTGATGTCGCCGGCTACGGCTCCACGACGACCGCCTCTCCCACGCTGCAGGAATCAGACAGCTCCACCCTGATGGTGCGCCGGCCGTCCGCGTCGTCGACGACCTCGACCTGGGCGTCGCCGCCGAAGCCCTGCGCCGCGAGCTGCTGGAGGATCTGCAGGCGCGCCTCCTCGGCGGTCCCGGCGTCGACCTCCAGACCGAAGGCCGCGTGCCCGAAGGCCTGCGCCAGCGAGCCACGCACGGTGCCGGCCAGTTCCTCGGTCGCGATCTCGGCCTCGGCCAGCAACGGGAACCGGGCGCGCAGGTCGGCCTCGAGGTCGCCGGCCGCGAGGTCCTGCCCCCAGACCATCAGGTCGATGGTCGTCGCACCGCCCATGACGCGGACCGCGACGCCGGCCTGTTCCACGCCCGGCAGGCCGTCCAGGTAATCCGAGATCTCCCGGAGCGTGGGCTCCAGGTCGACGCAAGACCCGTCCTTGTCGGCCAGCGCGATGCTCAGCTTCTGCCCCATCCCCACCTCGTAGCTCGTGGGCACGGTGCAGGCGGCGATGCCCAGCGCGAGCAGGATCATGACGGCTAGCGCGGGGCGGGTCCAATAGCTCATGCGGTTCATGAAAGGCCTCCCTCTTCGGGGATGAAGTTCACGGTAGCGGGCGAGCAGGTCCTCCTGCAACGCCCCGCGGTGCCGCGCCGGGGGGCGCGCCGGGGACGCGTGCAGGGAACGCAACGCCCTCTCCAGTTCATTGCGTCGCATAGTCCACCTCGCCTTCGCAGGTGTGCGGACCGCGCACATGGCGGCGCAGCTCGCGCAGGGCGCGCGAGAGGCGCTGCCGGACGGCGGCCTCGTTCAGTCCCGTCAACGCGGCGATCTCCCGGTGGCGCAGCCCGTCGCCGTAACGCAGGGCCATCAGGCCGCGGTCCCCGTCGGACAGCCTCAGCAGCCCGGCGCGGACGCGGTCGCGGTCCTCGTCGCGGATCAGGTTGGCCAGCGGATCGTCCGCCGGAC
>DYDD01000038.1:7885-12471 GCA_020718045.1 Fibrobacter sp.
CGGCCAGTGCGTCCACCGGCTCGGTTTCGCGGACGGACCGCAGGTGATCGACCAGCGCGTGGTGGGCCATGGCCAGGACCCAACCCAGCACCGATCCCTTCCGGGGATCGAACCGCGCCAGGTGCTCCACGAACCGGTGGAAGACCGTGGCGATCAGATCCTCGGCGTCATGGGACGAGGAGAGCCGCCGCCCGAGGAACCCGGCCACGGGGTCGTAGAGCTCCGCATAGAGGCGCCGGAACGCCTCCTGATCGCCGCCGCGCGCCGCCTCCAGCAGGCGGGCGTGGCGTCGGTCACGCAGGTCTCGACGGGGATCCATGGCGGTCGCGCTCCTCCGGGTCGTGCGGGTACATCCGGGGTATACGGCCGCGGGCGGAAAACGTGACGAGGCGCCGTTCAGCGCCGGGCGGCGTCGAGCTCGGCGAGAACGACGGCGGCCGGGCGGCCGGTGCGGCGGTCGCGCCACCAGGAAGCGACGCGCAGGAACACGTCGGGGTGCGGGCGGCCGCGGTAGAGGCCGCCCTGGCGGCGGTCGGCGAGGTCGCGGCCTACGAAGTCGCGCAGGCGCTTCAGTTCCGCGTCGTTGGACATCAGCTCGTGGTAGCTCAGGACCAGCAGGTTCGGCCGGCCGGACTTCGCCAGATTCAGCAGGCACTCGTTGTGCTCGTGCCAGCGGTCCAGGAAGGCGGCCGCGCGCGCGAAGTTGGTGTGGTAGAGACGACGGCCCCGCCACTTGAAGCGCGGCCAGGCTTCGGCCGGGTCGCGGTAGACGGCGATGAGGCGGTGTGCGGGCAGTTCCTGTGCCCAAAGGTCGTAGACCAGGGTCAGGCGCGGGTCCTTGAAGCCCCAGTCGGCGTGGCGGGCCTGGCCGTCGGCGATGATCTCCCGCATGCGGGCGCGGTGCGCGTCGGTCAGCAGGAGCTGGTCGCGCACGCCCAGGTCGAGCACCTCGTCGTCGGGCGCGCCCAGGATGTCCATGTCCAGCGCCAGCACCGACGCCCGCTCGTACTTGTTGCCGCGGTCGTAGCTGACCGACTCGTCGAAATCGCCCATGTCGATGCCGGAGTGGTGCAGGATCTGGGAGACCAGGGTGGTACCCGATTTGTGCATGCCCAGCACGACGTGGATCATGATGGCCTCCGTGGAATCACGAGGGGACCGACCGCGACCGGCACATAGAGGTCCCTTCCGGCCGGGAAGTCAATGTCATCGTGCGGTCCGGCGCGTCAGGCCTCCGTCAGGAACCGGTCGAAGGGGATGATGAAGTCGAAGTAGCCTTCCGCCTCCACGGCGGGGGCGAGAGACCCGGCATGGACCAGCGCCGTCCGCACCGACACGTTGCGGCCGGCGGATAGCCGTGACACCTTTTCCCGGACCTCGTTCACCACCGAAATACCGATGGACTTGCGGCGCTTGATCTCCACGACGTACAGGGAGTGCTTGGTCCGGAGCAGCAGATCGATCTGGCAACCTTGATTCCTGTCCGTCTGACGCTGGAAGTAAGGGGCCGCGCCGAGCAGCGGCGTACGGCCCAGGCCCATTCGCTTTGCCAGCGATGTCGTGTTGTTGAGCACCAGGTTCTCGAACTGGAGTCCCATGACGGTGTCCCACTCGGGCAGTTGATCGAGGGACAACCCGTGCAGGAGCCCTTTCTCGATGCTCTCTCGGCGAGGGGCGATGTACCGGAGGTAGAACCGCGCGTAGTTGTCGCGCAGGCGGTATCTTTGGATTCGCGTCGGGCGCCCGGTCCTGGCACTGAACACCGTATCCCGGGTGAGGAAACCGCCGAGCACGAGATCCTCGAGGTGCCCGCTCATGTGTCCGCTGCGTTCCTTCCCGAAAGCGGCGCTGATCTCCGAAACGGATCGGCTGCCGCGGGCCAGGGCTTCGACGATGGCCTTGTAGCCGCTCGCCCGCCTCCCGAACACGTCGCTGAAGATCTGATCGAATTCCCGGTAGAGGATGCCTTCGCGGCGGAAACAGAGACGCCGGATGTTCTCCTCGGCGGACAAGCCGGGATCCAGCTCCTCGAGATACTTCGGAACGCCGCCGGTCACGGCAAGGAACGCCAGTTTCTCCGCGGCGCTGATGCGGTCGCCGGCCGCGCCCCAGAACCTGGCACAGTCGTGCAGGGGCAGCTCGTCGAGGACGATATCCCAGGAATCACGCCCCACGAACCCGGTGTTCTTCAGGATGTTGTCGGTGATCCACGTCGATACGGAACCGCACAGGACCAGCACCAGCTTGGGATGTTTCTTGAAGACGGTGTCCCACGCCGTCTTGAGGTGTCCGGGGAAGTCCGGGTCGAAGCCGCCGAGCCACGAGACTTCATCCAGGAGAACGACCGTCCACTCGTCACGGATGGTGCTGCCGAGCAGTTCGAACGCTTCGGGCCAGCCGGCTACCATCACCTCGGGCAGGTCGGATTGCCGGGCTAGCTGCCGGCTGAAAGCTGCCAATTGATCCCGGTTCGCCAGTCCGGGCCGTGGCGCGAGGCCTTCGATGGCGATCAGCCGCTGTGCCTGTTTGGCGAACTCGTGGATCAACGTGCTTTTCCCGATGCGGCGTCGCCCTCGGCAGGTGACCAGGGACGGCGTCTTCTTGCGCAGGAGTGCGGCCAGATCGCTCAATTGCCCTTCACGCCCGACGAACATCGGCACCACCCCTCGTTTTCGATCGATTCGTGCCCGATCCTCCCTCGATATTATAGGCACAATATCGACATTATGTCGATTTCGTGCCCAAAATATTCTGCAAATTATGGGCACGAAATAGTTATTTGTTCAATTTCGTGCCCATTGGCGACGACGCCAACAGAGTCGAACCATGAGCCGAGTGCCCAACCTCGATGATGCTGCCGTCGTGGGTTCACCACGAATGTGAACAATCACCGCAATAACCAACGACAGCCCTCCTCCATGACGAACAACGTAACATGCTGCAATAATTACTATTACAACATTGAAGCGCCTTTGTCGCACGAGGCACGGCGGCTGCAACCACCGGCACGGGACGGACAACCACCAACAAGGAGCGCCGAACATGACCACGACTCATCGCACCCAGCGCACCGCGACCGCCCTGTCGGCGGCCCTGCTGCTCGCCCTGTTCGCCGGCTGCGCCGAGCAGGGCCTCAACGCCCCCGACCCGAACCCCCAGCCCGCAGACCAGGCCCCCGCCCTGCCCGACGCCGACCGCCTCGGCATCGACCTGAGCTTCTTCCAGGACGGGCAGGACAAGGCGATCGGCCAGCAGAACTTCTTCAACGCCTACCTGCGTGCGGTGATCGTCTCGGCCACGACGCAGCTCGTGCTGACGCCGCCGGTGGCGGCCTTCGCCCTGGCGCTGCACACCGTGCCGACCCTGCAGCCCGACGGCTCCTGGATCTGGGTCTACACCTACGTGCGCGGCGACGAGGAGGCGCAGGTCCGCCTGCGCGGCGTCATCCAGGGCGACGAGGTGGCCTGGGCCCTGCGCGTGACGGTCCCGAGCGAGGGCCTCGCCGACGAGCTGTGGTTCGACGGCACCACGCGCGACGACGGCGACACCGGCGACTGGACCTTCTACGACTTCTCGCTGCCCGGCGACCCGGCCGCCGCCAGCGTGCACTGGCAGGACGACGCCGACGGCCACGAGCTGGCGCTCGAGGTCCTGCACGGCCCCGACGCCGGCGACTCGCTGACCTTCACCGAGGCCGGCGCCCTGAACCGGATCGACTACGTCGACGCCGGCGCCGACGGCGTCTGGTTCATCCGCTGGAACGAGACCGACGGCACCGGCAGCCTGCGGGTGCCCGACTACCGCAACGGGCAGGAGTCGTGCTGGGACGAGGCGCAGTACGATGTGGAGTGCGGCGGGATCTAGCCAGAAGCGGTGCCGAGCTCAAGGGGCGGCCAGTCGGTCGCCCCTCATCTCACCTCGTCCCGCCCCTTCCTCTTCGGAATCCGCACCAACCTCAGATCCGCATAGGAGAACACCTCCACCAACTGTTCCAGCGGCTTCTCGAGCCGGGGATCACCGCTCGATCGCAGGACGATCTCCTTCGCGAAGAGCGCGGCGAGGTAGCGCAGCTTGTGGGCCGGCTTCTCGGCGGCAGCCCGGTAGTCGCGATGGGCGGCGTTGACCTCCCAGCGGTCGTCGTGCCACCGAGAGCGCCAGGCCGCTCCCGGATCCTCGATGAGGGTAGGTGCGGGGATGCCCTCGGCCGAGCGCGAGGGGCCGAGCTGGTCGATCACCATGACCGCGGCTTCCGCGTCGCATCGGCGTGAGGGCGATCCGTCCACCTCGACACGCAGGTGCAAGGTGCCGTCGGCGGGCGCCTCGGCTCCAACCAACACGACTTCCGTCGTGTCCGTGCTCTCCGGCTCGAGGCGTCCGACACCGGGAGTCAGGCGCCAGTGGCACCGGAACACGCCGTCGATAGGGCGTCCATCGGCGTCGAGGGCGCGGGCCGTGGCGGTGCGGCGGCCGCCGCAGGGGATGCGCAAACCCGCCGGCGCGATGGCGGCGTGGTCCAGGGGACCGGGAGGGAAGAGAGGCAGGCTGTCATCCTCGAACGGCGACAGCGGCCCGGTTTCGGTCACGGT
>DYDD01000038.1:12521-16760 GCA_020718045.1 Fibrobacter sp.
CGTCCGCGTCGGAGACTCCGGCGGATTCCGGTATCCCGCCCGGCGCACGCTCAGCCGCTCGACCCGTCACCTGCGGCAGCACGTAACTCTTGCGCGAGTGCAGGAGGTCGCGGAACGCGCGTTGCAGGTCGCGGATGAGCGTGCGGTCGAGCTCCTCGGCGCGGCGGCGATCGATCTCGGCGAGGGTCGCGATCAAGGCCGGCTCCAACGAGGCGAGCGCGGTGGCGAAGGCTTCGGCGGCGGCATTGTTCACCACGCCGCGACGGGAACCGGGAGCGACGGTGAAGTCGGGGTAGTCGACCATCCCGCTCAACCGGGAATCCGTCCAGGGTGCGTGATCGAGCCCGAGAGACGCCAGTTCGGCGAAACCTCCAGCCACGGCAGTACCGGCGGCGTAGATGGCGAGGGTATCGTCATCATCATTGCCGCCGGCGACCGCCCCGACCGGCGATGCAGGGCTCCGGAGGTGGAGTTCGAGCCGGATCGGCGCCTGTCCGGGCACGTCGAGCGTGTCGAATCCGGTGAGCCTCTCCCCCAGGAAGCGCCGCGGCCGTATCGTGATGACCTTCTGCGCTCGGCCGCGAGACATGTGGTCTTCGTAGACCAGGTTCACATCCCGCGACAGGAGCTGACCGCGCAACTCGGCGGCGAGATAGTCGGCAGCGCGGCGTCCGGGCAGGATCGATTGCGCACCCGGGTGCACGCCCATCACCAGGATCTCGGTCCAGCGTTCGTCCAGGAGCAGGCGGCCGCGCAGCGGTTCGATCTCGAATCGCGAGTCGTCGCGATGCAGCACCAGACGCATGGGCTGCTGCCCGGGCACCGAAGTGCGCATCTCGAGCCGCTCGCCAAGGCTCCAGAATCCCAGCAACCCGATGCCGTACTGACCCTGGGTCATCAGGGTATGCCGTTCCTGCACCGACAGGTTCCGCTTGCGCGAGTGACCGATGTTGGTGGCGATGAAACGAAGGGCCGCAGCACGCTCGAACTCGGGGATCACGCCGTCGCCGTCGTCCCAGATGCGCAGGCAGGGCGTGCCTTTCACCCGTAGGCGGGTGATGCGGACATTGCCCGCACCGGCGTCGAGGCTGTTCTGGACCAGTTCGGCGAGGGCCTTGCGCGGGTCGGGTTGCGAGTAGGCGAGCCAACGGATCAGTTCGAACGGATCGTGGGGACGGACCGTGCCGCGGAGACTGTCGGTGGAAGCCTTGCGTTTCGGGGGCATCGGATCCTCCGTCGAACGAGGTGATCCGAGCAGCGTAGAACATGGCCTTCCCGGATGCAACGGGGGATCGACGACCTGGCGACGACGGGAGGGGCGCCCGCGCGCCCCTCCCATCAGCCGCTGTCATACGTCGGTCTGACTACAGCCAGAACACGATCCCCAACAGAACCTTCCCCGCCGTCCCCTCCTCGTCCACCGGCACCGTGACCGACGCCGAACCGCCGGGGCCGTCGTAGGTGGCGGTGACCTTGTCCCAGTTGATCGCCTCGAAGCGCAGCGCGCCGTGCAGGGAGACCTTGCGGCCCAGCATCACGTGAACGCCGCCGCCCAGGGCCATGCCCGGACCCTCGGCCTTGTAGAGCAGGTCGGCCTGCTGCGACTCCACGGTGAAACCGCCGAGGCCGCCGAAGACGTAGGGGCGGACCTTCTGCCCGGCCCGGAACAGGTAGACGGCGTCGAGGGTGCCGCCACCGACCTGGATCTTGACCTCCGGGTCACTGGTCTCGTGCTCGGCCGCGGCGGCGAACAGGCGCAGCTGGAAGTTCGGCGTGAACAGGTAGCCGATCTGCAGGCCGGCGCCGGGGGCCGTCTCCTCGATGAGGAGGTCGTCGGCCTCCTCGTTGGCGCCGATCGTGCTCGAGATGGCGTCGAAACCGAGCAGCCAGCGGCCGCCTTCCCAGTCGGCGGCAGCGGCGGGCGCGGTGGCGGCGAGGCCGGTGAGCAGGGCGATCGCGGTCAGGTGTCGCAGGGTGCGTCGGGCGTTCATGGCGTGTCTCCTTCGTCGGGGGTGGCGTCCAGGCCGTAGGCCTGGATCTTCTTGTGCAGGTTGGTGCGGTCGATGTTCAGCAGGCGGGCGGCCTGCGAGATATTGCCGCCGGTCTCGGCGAGGCAAGCGGCGATGGTGGCGGCCTCGAAGCGTCGGCGGGCCTCGACCAGCCCCCCCAGCTCCTGGACCGCGGCTGCGGACAGCGGGCGCAGCGGCCCCGCCCCGGCCGGCGCCGACACGGCGGCGGGCGCGGCGATGACGCCGGTGCGTCGCAGGTCCTCGGGGCCCACGACCTCCCCGGCAGCCATGATCGCCAGCCTCTCCACCGCGTTGTGCAGCTCGCGCACGTTGCCCGGCCAGGGCAGGCCGGCCAGCAGGCGCAGGGCGTCGGGGTGGAAGCGCCGCTGCGGCAGGGCGTTCTCGTCGCAGTAGCGCGCCAGGAAGTGCTCGGCGAGCAGGGGCACGTCGCCGGGGCGCTCGCGCAGGGGCGGCACCGTCACCGGCACCACGTTCAGGCGGAAGAACAGGTCCTCGCGGAAGCGGCCGGCGCGCACGTCGCGCTCGAGGTCGCGGTTGGTGGCCGCGATCACGCGCACGTCGACGGCCACGGTCCCCTGGCCGCCGACGGGCTCGACCTCGCCCTCCTGCAGGGCGCGCAGCACCTTGGCCTGGGCGCGCTGGCTCATGTCCCCGATCTCGTCCAGGAACAGGGTGCCGCCGTCGGCCTGCTGGAACTTGCCCTCGCGCGTGGCGTCGGCGCCGGTGTAGCTGCCCTTGATGGCGCCGAACAGCTCGCTCTCGATCAGCTCCTCGGGGATCGCGGCGCAGTTGACCTTCACGAAGGGGCCGCCGGCGCGCGGGCTCAGGTCGTGCAGGGCGCGCGCGACCAGCTCCTTGCCGGTGCCGCTCTCGCCGTGGATCAGGATGCGCGCGGGCGTGGGCGCGGCCAGGCGGATCTGCTCGCGGATGGCCTGCAGGGCGGCCGACTCGCCGATCATCAGGTTGCGGCCGCGCTCGCGCTCGCGGTGGGCGCGCACCTCGCCGTCCAGGGCCCGCACCCGCAGGGCGTTGCGCACCGCCAGCACCACCCGCTCGCGCGAGCAGGGCTTCTCCAGGAAGTCGAAGGCCCCCTCGCGCGTGGCCTCCACGGCGGTGGCGATCGATCCGTGGCCGGAGATCATCACCACCGGTAGCTGCGGGTCGCGCGCGTGCAGGCGGCGCAGCGTCTCCAGCCCGTCGATGCCCGGCAGGCGCACGTCCAGCACGACCAGGTCGACGCGCTCTCGTTCGCAGAAGGCCAGGGCGTCCTCACCCGTGCCCGCCTCTTCCGTGGCGAAACCCTCGGTGCGCAGGACCATGCCGAAGGTGCGGCGGATGTTGGGTTCGTCGTCGACGATCAGGATGCGTTGCTTCATCGGGCCTCCTGCGGGGGGATCGGCAACAGAACGGTGATGGTGGTGCCGCGGCCGGGCGCCGAGTCCAGGGAGACGCGCCCGTCGTGGCCCTCGACCACGCCGCGCACGATGGCCAGGCCGAGGCCCATGCCGCCGCGGGTCGAGAAGTCGGGGTCGAACACGCGGTCGAGGTTCTCGGGCGGGATGCCGTCGCCCTCGTCGGCGACGCTCACGACCAGGGAGCCGTCGGCGCGCGCGGCCCGCAGCTCCACGTGCTCGGACCGGCCGGCGCGGGCGCAGGCGCCCAGGCCGTTGTCGATAAGGTTGACCAGGGCGCGGCGCAGGGCCTCGGCGTCGAAGCGGCCGGGCAGCGGTCCGGCATCCGCTTCGACCTGCAGGCGCTCGCCGTAAAGGCGGGCCAGGTCGTCGAGCAGCGGCCGCAGGTCGTCGTCACGTGGCTCCGGCGCGGGCAGGCGCGCGAAGTCGGAGAACGAGGCGACCAGCTTGCGCAGCCCTTCGACCTCCTCGCGCACGATCGTCTCGCAGTCGGCCAGGACGGCGGCGTGCGCCGCGTCGCCGCCGCGGTAGCTGCCGCGCGCCTCCTGCACCGCCAGCAGGATGGGCGTCAGCGGGTTCTTGATCTCGTGCGCCAGGATGCGGGACATGCCGCGCCAGGCGGCCAGCTTCTCGAGGCGGGACAGTTCGCGGCGCTGGGCGCCCAGCCGATCGGCCATGCCGTCGAAGGCGCGCACCAGGGCGCCCACCTCGCCGGGGCCGTCGGTTCCGACGCGCGCTTCGAGGTCGCCGGCGGCCAAGCGATCGGCGGCGCGGGCGGTGGCGTGCAGCGGGCCCAC
>DYDD01000039.1:0-4853 GCA_020718045.1 Fibrobacter sp.
GGCGTGCGCAACGCGCCGGCCGCCACGGACGCGCGTCCGCTGGGCGTGGCCCGCGAGGTGCGGCTGGACCTCGGCGCGTCGGCCGGGCTCCTGCTGCCGGACGTGCCGCTCGACGAGCGCCTGCCCGGCCCGCTGTCCCTCACGCTGCACTACATGCAGTCGGACCTGCCCGCCGGCGCCGACGAGGACCAGGTCGCGATCTTCGAGTTCCACGCCGCCGCGAACCGCTGGGTCCTGGTCGGCGGCAACGTCAACCCCGACGGCAACGAGGTCACCGTCAACACCGACCACGCCGGGACCTACGGCCTGTTCTGGGCCCGCGACCTCGGCTACGACACGGGCGAGGTCGTCTCCGGCGTCACCATCTCGCCGAACCCGTTCTCGCCGAACGGCGACGGGCTCTACGACCAGACCACCATCAGCTTCTACCTCGACCGCGAGGCCTCGATCACGCTCGAGGTCTACAACATCGACGGCAAGCTCAAGACGAGACTGCAGGAGACCGTCTCCTACACCGGCGACGACGACGCCCAGGGCCGCCCGCGCCGCGTCGCCGGCCTGATCTGGGACGGCACCGACGCCAACGGCGATCCGGTCCCGTACGGCGTGTACGTGCTGCGCCTGCTGGCCACCTACCAGGTGGGCGGCGGCAACCGCACGATCGGCAGCAACCATCCCGTGGCGGTGATCCGATGAGAAGAACCACGACGCGGCGGGCCCTGCTCGTCCTCCTGCTGGCGCTCGGCGCCGCCCAGGCGGCCCACGCCGATTTCCGCCACGCCCGCCTGGGCGCGCGGCCCCGGGCGCTGGGCTCGGCCTTCACCGCGCTGAGCGACGACCCCAACGCCGTGTTCTGGAACCCGGCCGGCCTGTCGCGCGACGACCGGACCTCGCTCACCCTCTGCCGGGCCTGGGCGTACTCGGCCGAGGGGATCCGCGACGACGACCTGATCGTGACCTCGCCGGACATGTGTGGCCTGCGGGTAGGCCTGGGCATCATCCGCGTGGGCATCGACGACCTGCTCTACGAGGACACCTACGCCCTGGCCGGCGCGGTGCGCGCCCCGTGGCTCGAGGGGCTCTCGCTCGGCGCCACGGGCAAGGTCCTGCGCCTGGCGGCGCCGGGCTACGAGGTCTACGGCGACCCCGCCTACAACGGTGGCGACATGGACTTCGCCGTGGACCTGGGCTTCCACTACGACAGCGGCCGGGCCTGGACCCTGGGCGGCGTGGTGCAGAACCTGAACGAGCCGTACCTGCAGCTGCTGGAGACGACGATCGACCCCGACCCCGTGTACAGCACCTTCGCCCTGGGCGGCAGCTACCTGTTCCGCGAGACGCTGCGGGTCAGCGGCGACGTGCGCAGCCGCGAGGGCGGCTGGGGCGACACGACGCTGCACGGCGGCGCCGAGATCTGGTTCTTCGACGCGCTGGCCCTGCGCGCCGGCCTCGCCGCCGGCCAGGTGACGATGGGCTTCGGCCTGCAGGACGTGCGCTGGCAGCTCGACCTGGCCCTGGAGTCCGTCGAGAACGTCGGCAACGTGTACATGCTCTCTTTCACGGTGAGGGACTGACGTGAAGTCAAGCTGGCGACGCTGCGCGCTCCTGCTGCTGACGACGGCCCTGGCGGCCGGGTCCGCGGCGACCGCCGCGGCGGCGACGAAGCTCGAGGGCTACTACTCGATCTGGTCCGCCGCCGACCGCACCGACCGCAACTGGCACTTCGGGATGCCCTCCCACTACGCGGAGCTGAAGTTCCTCAACAACGCCAGCGAGGGCGTCGAGAGCTTCGTCAAGCTGCGCGTCAACGCCAACAGCGACGACGACCGCACGTCGTTCGTCGAGTACTACACGCCGCCCTGGATCGCGGCCGAGGGGCACATCAAGTTCCGCAGCAAGAGCACCGAGACGATCCTCTTCTCGCGCCAGAACCACTTCTGGATCAACGACGAGCCGCTGTTCGGCCTGGTCAGCGACGGCAAGCTGAAGAACGACAGCTGGGGCCCCCAGTCCCAGGGCGTGCGCTTCGAGTTCTGGGACCGCAAGCTGCCCTGGCTGGGCACCTGGGGCGGCACGGCGATCTACAGCGACGACGGCGGCACCCACAACTGGGGGCAGGGCGACGTGCGCGACGGCGTCGACTCCTGGATCGTGCGCGTGCGCAACCGCTCCTGGGGAGACCGCCTGGTGGGCGGCCTGATGTTCCTGCGCAAGGACTGGACGGACACCGGCGCGCCGCTGGCCCCGACGCGCCTCGGCCTGATGAACAACCAGGTCTACGAGGCCGACCTGGCCTTCTTCCCCCACGACCTGGTCGCCGACGGCCTGCACCTCGGTCCGCTGGACCTGGAGCAGTCGCGCTGGACCCTGGAGTACGCGGTGAGCCGCGTGCCCTACCAGGAGCACGTCAGCGGGCACCCCACCGAGCTGAACCGCCTCTTCGGCGCCGAGGTGCGCGACATCCACGTCGGCAACCTCATCCTGCACGGCTGGTACCACGACGCCGGCGAGAACTTCCGTGACTTCCTCTCCGGCCGCTGGGACGACGAGCGCAAGTACAACCGGGTCACCCAGCACGCCGAGGGTATCTTCTTCGTGCCGCGCAAGGCGATCACCGCCAAGGTCGCCTACGACAAGGAGCGGCTGCGGGTCCCGGACGAGATCGGCTTCGGCCTGCGCCCGTCCGAGACCTGGTACGGCGAGGTCTACGTCGAGTTCATCAAGGGGTTCAAGGGCAAGACCATCTACAAGCGCTGGCACGGCTTCGACGCCGACTCCGACGTCAACGCCTACGCCACCTACCCCGACCTGTTCGCCGAGCTGTCGGTCGAGAACTTCCTGGCGAAGATCCGCCTGCAGTTCCGCCTGCACGACTTCGACACCTTCCGCGAGTCGAGCGCCTACGGCTTCGACATGAACGTCAACATCACCGACAAGGTGAAGGGCTACCTGCGCATGCTCGACGCCCGCGACAGCGTCGAGGCGCGCCAGACGGCCTTCGCCCAGCTGAAGTACGACCTCGGCTACGGCGCCGAGTTCTACTTCGAGTACGGCGACCCCGGCCAGTCCGACAACATCGTCTGGACGGACTGGTTCGTCGGCTTCGTGGATCCGGACGCCAGCCGCACGCCCAACAGCCGGCTGTTCAAGGACCGCCTGGCGATGTCCTTCCGGACCTGGTTCTGACCGACGCCGCGCGGCCCGCGGGCCGCCTGTCCCCGCCGGCACCGCCGGCGAGACCCGATAGGGAGCACACGATGCGCAAGCACGATCCGATCCTCCTGGCCGCCGTCCTGCTTCTCGCGACCCTGCTGTCCGCCGCCCCGCCGGCGGCCGCGGCCGTCAAGAGCGTGCCCGTCGGCGTGAAGTTCACCCACCAGGCGCCCGGCGCGGGTACGGTGAACCTGGCCGGCTCGTTCAACGGCTGGGACGCCCAGCGCCACCCCCTGACCGACGAGGGCGGCGGCGTCTGGTCGATCGTCATGGCGCTGAAGCCCGGCAAGTACGAGTACAAGTTCGTCGTGGACGGCGCCTGGTTCGCCGACGCGGAGAACCCGGACTCCGCGCCGGACTCCTACGGCGGCACCAACTCCGCGATCCAGGTGGGCGACGACGGCAAGCTGGTCGCCGTGGCCGCCTCCGCCGCGAAGGCGGCCCCCGCCACGACGCTCAACCCGAAGCTGACCTACAGCGGCCGCTACCTGGGGCGCTACCTGGCCTGGAAGGACCGCGACGGCGACCCCCGCTTCCGCCTGGAGCGGCCCGAGCAGAACGTCGACCTCAACTTCGACACCAAGGTGAGCGACGTCGTCGACGCCTACACCCGCCTGCGCCTGGACAACACGACCAACGTCGTGCTGAACAACATCCACGCCCAGCTCGACGAGGGCGCGGTCGACGTCCACCCCGGGCCCTACCGGGTCCTGGGCTACTGGGACATGGAGTCCCTGCAGCTGGGCGACCCCCTGGGCAGCGGCGGCGACGTGGACCTGCCCGGCACGATCCTCGACGACCACCTCCCGGCGGGCAAGGGCACCGCCGGCGTCGTGGTCAGCGGCTCCCCCTTCGGCCTGCTCTACGAGGGCTTCTTCGCCGACGTGCACGACGCGGACTACTACAACGACATCAACCTCTACGACAACACCGGCCGCGACATCTTCGGCTCGCGCCTGTCCCGCGAGGCGCTGGGGCTGACCTTCGGCGTCCCCCTCTACATGCAGCGCGAGCTGCTGTGGGTAGACCTGACCAGCCTGCTGGGCCAGCCCGACGGCACGGGGATCGCCGCTCTGGACCGCTACCTGGACCTGACGGGCGACACGAGCGACTGGTTCGAGCTGGACCGCCTCGACCTGCGCCTGGGCTTCGACCTCACGCGCGAGCTGTCGGGCGGCCGCGGCCGCGGCCGCGCCCAGTTGGAGTGGCTGTACGCGGCGGCCGACGAGCGCTTCGTCACCGGCAACCGCGCCGGCTTCAACAACACCAACGGCAGGACCGACGTCGACCTCGCCACGCGCGCCTTCCGCATCTGGCACGCCTCGCTCGAGCAGACCCTGCGGCCCGGCCGTTCGGTGAACATCGAGCACACCTACGTGTCCGAAAGCGGGGCCCAGCCCGGCGAGGTCTCCACCGGCTTCCTGTTCCTGGACCAGGCCAGCGCCGGCAACCGCGTGTACATCGGCATCGGTGCGGCGCGGCCCGCGCTGACGACGCAGTACTCCGAGCTGACCTGGCGCGAAGAGGCCGAGGACCGCAGCCACCTGCTGTGGGTGCAACATTCCGCCGCCACCGCCGACTTCGCCGCCGCCGGCCTCGCCGCGCCCGACGGCCGCCCGACGGCCGACGCGACGATCTGG
>DYDD01000039.1:4882-16606 GCA_020718045.1 Fibrobacter sp.
GCCGGGCGCCGCCTGGGGGCTGTGGGACCTGGAGGCCGCCTGGACGGACGCCGACGACGACATCGTCGCGAGCCACGGACACACCCTGGAGGGCATCCTGCGCGCCGACCGGCAGGTCTCGCGCCGCATGCACGCGCTGCTGAACCTGCGCTGGATCGACTACCATGTCGACGACGTCACCGGCGGCGACGACGATTTCCTCGCGCCCTGGCTCGGCCTGCAGTACCTGCCCGCTCCTCGCCTGGACGTGACCTTCTTCTACGGCGTGGACCCGCTCGACTTCGGCATCGACTACGACGGCCGCGAGATCGGCCGCTGGCGCTACCGCCGCCAGTACGTGCAGGACCACGCGGGGACCACGAACCTCGACGCCGAGCGGGCGCTCGAGGACGTCCAGGTCCTGGGGATCCGCGCCAACATGCGCTTCTAGGAACGGGAGTGAGATGAACAGGCACCGACGTCCGCGACTGCTGCGCCCGGCCACCCTGCGCCTGGCCGTCTTGGGCCTGGCCGCCCTGCTGCTGTTCGGCGGCTGCGGCTACATGCGCGTGATCCGCACCCGCGTCCCGCCGCCGAAGCGCCTGGACGACGGGCTGGTCCGCTTCTTCTACGAAGCGCCCCAGGCCAAGCACGTCAACCTCTGCGGCAACTGGGACGAGAACGACTGGTGCGGCACCCGCGGCACCGGCCGCTTCGACCACGAGATCGGCGCCATGCAGGACGACGACGGCGACGGCATCTGGGAGATCGAGATCCACCTCGAGCCCGGTCGCTACGAGTACAAGTACGCCGTCGACTGGGGCATGCGCTGGGAGCAGGATCCCAGCAACCCAACCGGCAGGGACGACGGGTTCGGGGGCCAGAACTCCATCCTCATCCTCAAATAGCCACCTCGATACGATCGTGACAGGGGACGCGCTCCGGGCACCTCGTGTGCCCGGAGCGCTTGGCCTTCCGGCCTTTTCGCCATCCTGGCTTCAAGGCCTTCAGGACACCCCTGTCACGATCGTATCGAGGTGGAGCAGGCGGGGATTGCGGGTTGACTGGTGGTGGCTTGGGCTATATTGTGCATATGCACATTACGAGGAGAACTTGTGCCACGGCCCTGCAAACAACGCTGCTGCCGACGCTACGACGCGGATCGGGTCTACAAGCCCCGGGGCGTCCCGATGCACGAACTGGGCACGACGCGGTTGGCGCTGGACCAGTTCGAGGCCCTGCGGCTGTGCGACCTCGAGGGGCTGGACCAGGCGGCGGCCGGCGCGCGGATGGGCGTGTCGCGGGGCACCGTCCAGAGGCTTCTGAAGAGCGCGAGGAGGGACCTGGTCGCGGCGATCCTGCGCGGCGACGCCCTGCTGGTCGCGCTCGCACCACGGGAGGAATGACATGAAGGTCTGCATCCCCACCAACGAGGGCACCGGCCTGGCCGACACGCTGTGCGGCCACTTCGGTTCGGCGCCCTGGTTCACCCTGTGCGACAGCGAGAGCGGCGAGGTCACGGTGCTGCGCAACACCAACGCCCACCACTCCCACGGCACCTGCCACCCGCTGAGCCAGCTCGACGGGCAGCGCTTCGACGCGCTCGTGTGCCTGGGCATGGGACGGCGCGCCCTGGACATGCTGAACGCGCAGGGCATCAAGGTCTACCGGCCGGGCGCCGCCACGGTCGGCGAGGTGCTGGCGGAGGTCCGCGCGGGGGCGCTGCGCGAGCTCGACGGCGCGCACGCCTGCGGCGGGCACGGGCACGGGCACGGGCACGGCCCCCACACGCACGACGTCTGACCGGGCTCTGCCTGTCCACCCACCCTGCGACGCCCCGAGCCTCGCCTCGGCTCGGGGCGTACGCCGTCTCCGGAGACGGCTACTTCATCAAGGCAAGCTTCGTCGATCCGCCGGCATCCGACGTACGGATCCTCGCCATGTAATTGCCGGAAGGGACGATCCGGTTCGCATCGTCACGCCCGTTCCAGGTGACGGCATGGGCGCCGACGGCCTGCCAGCCGCTCGCCAGGGTCCGGATCCTCCGGCCGGACAGGTCGTAAACCGCCAAATCGACGCTGCCCGGCGTGGCGAGCTCGTAGCGGACCCGGGTGGACGGGTTGAACGGATTGGGGTACGCCGTCAATGCGAGTCCCGACGGTGCCGGCTGCGGGGTGTCGTCCACACCCGTGATGCCGAGGTCCAGGTTGATCAGTTCCCACACCAGCTCGAGATCCACCCCGACATGTGCGGCGAAGACGCCCGTGTAGGTGCGGGGCGGCGATTCCCGGCTGTAGGTGCCACCGACCGGGTTGCCGATGGCCGCGCCGTTGACGCGGCTCCAGGCGGCCTCGCCCAGCGCCGCGGCGTTGATCATGTCCACGGCGTGCTTGCCTGGATACCAGAGCGGCGGGTAGTCGAATCCCGGCCACTGGGCATTCGGCGGTTGCGCGTGGTCCCACTGCGCCTGCACCCGCAGGTAGGCGCAGCGCACCCGGCCGATGTACCGCAGGGCTTCGCGCTCCTCCCACCAGACGGCGTTCGACGGGGACGGATCGCGACTGGTGCTCCAGTGGCCGAACATGTCGTACGCGACGAGGTGCCGGTCGTTGACCGGGGTTACATCGAGCGCCCAGGGTTCGAAACACGTGACGTAGCTCTCGTCGGGTCCTTCGATGTCGAGCAGGTACTTCACCGGCAGCTCCGGGTAGCGGCCCAGACAGCCGGCGCCCATGGTGAGGCCGTAACTTCGGGTGAAGACGCCGAGCTGCTGCGGATCGGTGCCCGGCAGGTCGTGGGCGAAGAGGACGACCGCGCGCAGGTCGTCCTGGTGGACGAAGCCGTTGCAATCCTCGATGCCCTGGCTGGGATGGGCGATGCCGCGCCCCTCGGGGTTGAAGTGGATCTCGACGAGGCCCGAACCGGCGAGTCCCCAGTCTGCGTGCTCGCCGCTGCCGAGTCCGCCGGACACGCAGACGACGGCAGGGAAGCTCAGGTCCGGATAGAGGTCGAGGCGGGGTCGGGTGATCTCTACCCAGAGGTCGTTGCCATCGGGAGCGGTCACCAGGTAACCCTCGATGACCTCGGTAGCGTAGGAATCCGCGCACGGCACGACGGGCAGGTCGGGATAGTGGTTGGGAACCGAATCGAAATCGTCCCGCCAGATCCCGGCCATCTCCTGCAACGGGGTCCAGCGGGCCTTCCCCTGCCGCACGTAACCTTCGACCAGCTGGAGTTGGGCTTCGATGGCGTCCAGCGCCGTTTGTCCCTGGTTCATCACGTCCAGTTCGAAGACCATCAGCGTCTGCGTGAACATCGCTCCGGCAGGCGCAACGCCGTCGTCGAGATCCTGGATCAGCTGCGGCAGCAGCGTTCCATGGCCGATGCAGACCAGGGCGGCCTGCGGGTCGTCCTCGAAGAAGTGGCAGCGGTCAAGCGGCCGCCAGCATCCGGACACGTCGGCGTCCTGGCCCTGGTGGTTGCTCGTGCCGCCCCCCCAGAGGACCTCCGCCTGCCAACTGAACTCCGGGAACACCCGACCAGGCAGGGGTGCGCGGAACTTCTCCCAGTCGCACAGGGGCGAGTCCGGCGGGCTGTAGATGAAGCCGCCGACCACGCCGGTCGCGGGGATGCCCAGATCCTCGAGCAGGTAGACGACATCGGTGTAGTTGTAGGCTTCCGATTCGTGCGAATGCGCGTCGACTTCGAAACCCAGGTCCTCGTGGAGGTAGCGCAGGATGTTCTTGCCGTTGGTGTCGTCGAGCACGACGCCGTGGTCGAAGGTGCGCACCGCTTCCAGGAAGCGCCAGTCGGACTGGTGGCTCCAGGCCGCGCCGTAGCGCGTCATGAGCGCGGCGACCTTCAGGACGGCGTCCCGGTAAGCCAAGTACCCGGATTCCGTGTCCAGAAACCCGTAGCGCAGATCGTCGGTTTCGTTGTGCGACACCATGCTCACGTGCACGCAGGTCTGGGCGGCGACCGGCGCGGCGGGCAGCGGCAGACAGCAGACCTGCAGCGCCGCCGCAACGTAGAATGGACGCAACGACCTCATCACAACCCCCTCGATAAGCCGAAAAGAGAGGCCGTCGCAAGGGACGCACCAGATCTGGAGCGCGCCTGGAATATCGCTTAACATGTTGTTACTATATAGTATACAAATCTTGCGCCGACGATAGCCGCCACGATCAGAACGCGACGATGCTCTTCACGGTACACCCGGGTCCACGGATCGTACTCGCCGCTCCAATCAGGAAAAGCCCGGCGCGTCCGCGACGCGCCGGGCCGATCGTGAGTGCACTCGTGATGGCCTAGTTCGCCAGCACCGCCCCGCTCATCGCGGGCAAGGTGACCTCGACGTCGCCCTGTCCGAGGTCCAGGGTGCGGCCGCTGGTCAGCGACCCGCCCTCGACGCTCGGGAACCAGTCCGGCCCGGCCACGACCTTGTAGACCGTGCTTCCGTCGGCGGGAAGCGCCGCGGCCAGCTGCGCCGCGGTCAGGGTCAGGGTGACCGGCTGGGGGCCGTTGTTCAGCAGCACGACGGCGCCCTTGGTGCCGAGCCGGCGGGCGAAGGCGTAGAGCGGGCCCTCGGCCGCCAGCGTCGCGAACTCGCCGCGCGCCAGCACCTGGTGGTCGCGGCGGAAGCGCGTGATGGTGCCGTAGTAGTCGCGCAGCTTCGCCTTGCGCGGGTCGTTCTCGTAGCGCCAATCGAAGGGGCGGCGGCAGTCGGGGTCCTTGTCCCCCTCCATGCCGATCTCGTCGCCGTACCAGATGTGCGGCATGCCCACGTAGGTCATGGCGAACATCGCGGCCAGCATCTGGCGGCGGACGTCCTTGCTGGTGGTCAGGAAGCGCACCGTGTCGTGGCTGTCGATGAGGTTCATCATCGTCTGCACCGACTGCGGCGGGTAGACGAAGCGGCCCGGGGACAGCCGCTGGTCGAAGGTCGCGGCGTCGATGCGGCTCTGGCCGAAGAACTCCATCACGGGGTCGCGGAAGTACTTGTAGTTCATCGTGGCGTCGAAGCAGTGCGGCCCGATCCAGCTGCCGGCGTTGCCCCAGATCTCGCCCACCAGCCAGCTGTCCGGCTTGATGCGCTGGCAGGCGGCGTTGAACTCCTCCCAGAACCAGAAGGGCACCTCGTTGGGCACGTCCAGGCGGAAGCCGTCGATGTCCAGGTCGCCCAGCCAGTACTGCGCGACGCTCAGCACGTAGTCGACCAGCGGCTGGTTGACCTGGGCCTGCGCGCGGTCGCTGACGCCGTTCTCGGCGCTGTTGGGGCGCGAGAGGTCCCAGTTCAGGTTCGGGTGCAGCCCGAAGCCCCACCAGCAGTCGTAGTAGTCGGCCGCCGTGAAGTCGCGCGAGGCCGGCAGCGGCCAGCGCTTGAACTCGTACCAGTTCCAGTACGGCGAGTCCTTGCCCTTCTCGACCGCTTCGCGGAAGGCGTAGTGCCAGTTGCCGGTGTGGTTGAAGGCCATGTCCACCACGATGCGGATGCCGCGGGCGTGCGCGTCCTGAACGAAGGCCTTGAAGCCCGGCTCGTCGGCGAAGTGCGGGTCGACCGTGTTGTAGTCCACCGGGTCGTACTTGTGGTTGCTCATCGCCTGGTTCAGCGGGTTGAAGTAGATCACCGTCACGCCCAGGTCCTGCAGGTAGTCCAGCTTCTCGCGCACGCCGGCGATGTCGCCGCCGTAGAACGAGTAGTAGTCGGGCTTGCCGTCGGTGCGGTAGGGGCTGCGCACCAGGCCGGAGACGTCGTTCCAGTCGGCGACCAGGTGGAAGTACTCGCCGTTGGTCGTGCCCGAGGCGGGCAGCTTGTTGACGCCCTGGTACCAGGCCTCCGAGAAGTCGGGGTCGTTGGCGGGGTCGCCGTTGCGGAAGCGGTCGGCGAAGATCTGGTAGATCACGCCGTCCTTGGCCCAGTCGGGGGTCAGGAACGGCGGGTGGACGGCGCGCGTGTAGCGGAAGGCCGCCGCGGGCCGCTCCGGCGACGGTCCGGCCGCGCCCAACCAGGCCTGCGCGGCGCCGTCGGCGTAGCGCACGGTGTACTCCAGGGCGGAGTCAGCCCCGGGCAGCGTCACGCGCGTGCGGTAGTACTGGTAGGCGGGGTCGTGCTCGGCCTCGGTCATCGGCGCGGTCCGCCAGTCGCCGCCGTCGACCCGATAGGACAGCTCGACGCTCTCCACATCGTTCAGGTGCGCGCGGGCGGTCAGCTCGATCTCGGTCTCGGTCAAGGGGTTGCAGGTCGAGTAGTCGAAGACCGGCTCGAGGTCGTCGGTGTAGACCTTGCCGTCGCCGCGGGCGATGGCCACGGCCGAGAAGCTGTCGTCCACCTCGAGCACCGAGTTCTGGCCGCCGAAACCGTCGTCGCGCCCCTCGGGGTTGGCCGGGTCCTGCTTCCACTGGCCGTCGACCACGAACTTGTACTGGTAGCTGCCGGGCTGCAGCAGCAGCGAGGTCTCCCAGACGCCGTCGGCGTCGGCCAGGCGCTGCTTGCTGTCGTTCCAGTCGTTGAAGGTGCCGGCCAGGAACACGTCCTTGGCCGACTTGCCCGCCGCGTACCGGAAGGGCACGGTGCGGGTGCCGGTGGCGGCGCGGACGGCGGCCGTTTCGGCCGCCTTCAGGGGCGCCGCCCCCGTCTTGACCACCACCAGGGAGTTGTTGCCGCCGAAGCCGTCGGACTCGACCGCGGCGTTGCCCGGGTCCTGCTGCCAGTTGCCGTCGACCACGAACTTGTACTGGTGGTTGCCGGGAGCCAGGGGGACCACGACGCTGTAGGTGCCGTCGTTCTCGGGGTCGGTCAGGCGCAGGGCCGCGTCGCTCCAACCGTTGAACGAACCGGCCAGGAACACATTCTGCACGCCCGAGATGACCGGCGTGTAGGTGAAGGTCACCTCGACCGGCGTGCCGCCCGCGGCGGGAGCGGCGGGAGTGGGTGCCGGTGTGACGGCGGGTGCCGGCGCCACGGCGGCGCCGCCCGCGCCCACGCTGATCACGGAGTTCTTGCCGCCGAAGCCGTCATCGACGCCCTCGGGGTTCTGTGGGTCCTGCTTCCAGTTACCGTCGACGACGAACTTGTACAGGTAGCGGCCGGGGGCCAGCTCCACGTCGGCGGTGTAGACGCCGTCGCCGTCGGGATCGGTCAGGCTCTGCCCGGTGGGGTTCCAGCTGTTGAACTCGCCGGCCAGGAAGCAGCCGCCGACCTTGCCGCCGGCGTCGAAGGAAAAGCGCGTCTTGCCGGCGGCGCCGACGGTGGAGACCGCGGGAGCGACGGCGGCGGCGGCCGGCTTCGCGGCCGCGGCGCCCGCCCCGATGGTGACCACGGAATTCTGTCCGCCGAAGCCGTCCTCGGCCGACTCGACGGCGGCGGGATCCGCGAGCCAGTTCCCGTCGACGACGAACTTGTACATGTAGCGGCCCGGGGCCAGCGCCAGCGCCTTGGTGTGGACGCCGTCGCCGTCGGGATCCTCCATGCGGTCGGAGGTCGGGTTCCAGCCGTTGAACTCGCCGGCGAGGAAGCAGGCGGCGCCCTTGCCCGCGTTGTGGGAGAACACGGTCGTACCCACCGGCGCGCCCACCGGCACGGCCGTCTGCGCCACCGAGACAGCCACCGTCGCGACGGGGGTCGCCTTCAGACCGGCCAGCGCCTCGCCGCCGCCCGCGGTCAGCTTGGCGACCCCGGCCGGCACGACCACGACCGAGTTCTGCCCGCCGTAGCCGTCGTCCTTGCCCACGGGGTTGGCCGGGTCCTGACGCCAGGCGCCGTCGACGACGAACTTGTACTCGTAGGTCCCCTCGTCCAGAGGCACCACGACGGCCCACACGCCGCCGCCGGTGTCCTTCAGGGCCAGATCGAAGGCCTTCCAGCCGTTGAAGCTGCCGGCCAGGGTGACGTCCTTGGCGCCGGGGGCGCGGTGGACGAAGGTCACGTCGGCGGCGGGCAGCGAACCGGCCGCCAGGACGACGCCGGTCAACAGAACGGCGAGCGACAACAGCACTGGACGATGGCGCATGATGATCTCCCGGTTGGCGGCGCAGGCGCGCGACGGGGGTCTCCCCCGCCTGGCGATCGCGCCGGAAATGGTCCAAGACGTGGAGAGTAACACGCGGCGCGGTGGCGTCAAGGGGGCCCGTCGACTAGGTGGGAGACTGTTGGGAGTCCACCGGTATTTGTGTTATCATTAGATGAACTTCGACCCACTCGACGGGAGTCCCATGAACGCGCTGCGGTCCCTGCTGGTTTCGTCCGCCCTGTTCGCGTCGGCCCTGCTGCTGCACGGCTGCACGGCCGATCGACCCGTCGCCCCGGGGGGCACCGAGGAGGCGGCCCCCATGCCGTCCGCCGCGATGGTCCAGGTCCAGCCCGACAGCTTCGTCCTGCGCGCCTACGCCGCCGATTCGGTCCACCTCGCCGGCGCCTTCAACGGCTGGGCCACCCAGAACGCGGCCTACGCCTTCGTCCCCGACGGCGACGGCGTCACCTGGCGCTACGGCACCGACCTGCCCGCGGGCGTGCAGGCCTACAAGTTCGTCCTGCGCAAGGGCGGCGTGGTCACCTGGCTGACCGACCCCATGGCCCCCGAGGTCCAGGCCGGCGGCGATCCCGCGCAGGCCAACGCGCTGTACGGGCGGACCCTGCCGTCGATCCGCGACCTGGCGACGCCGGTCGACCGCACCAAGCTGGTCATCTACGAGATCGCCCCGAACGACTTCTCGGCCGCCGGCACCTTCGCCGGCATCATCAGCGGCCTGGACACCGGCCCCAACCTGGTGGACCTGGGCATCAACACCGTCGAGCTGATGCCCGTCAACGCCCCCTCGTACAACGGCTGGGGCTACGACCCGGTGCTGTACGCCGCCACCAACCCCGCCTATGGCACGCCCTACTTCTTCGCCCTGCTGGTGGACCGCTGCCACGAGCGCGGCATGGCGGTCATCCTGGACGTGGTGCTGAACCACCAGGCCGGCGGCGGCGTGCTGCGGCAGATGGACACCTTCGCCGGGACCTACCACTTCACCACGACCGAGTCGAACCCCTGGGGCATGGTGGAGCTGAACTGGAGCGACCCCGCCCTGAAGGCCCACGTGCGCGACGCGATGCTGCACTGGGTCGACACGTACAAGGTGGACGGGTTCCGCTTCGACTACGTGGCCGGCGAGGGTTGGGCCACATGGGAGTACCTGCGCGACGAGCTGCGCGCCGCGCGCCCGGACCTGCTGCTGATCGGCGAGGATTTCCGCTACCCCAACGAGGGCAACGCCGTCACCCACGGCTACGACGCCCAGTGGGGCGGCAACCACACCGACGGCTGGGGCGGCGGCGGCAACAACTTCCTGCAGGTGATGACCACGAACCTGACCCAGAACGGCTTCGCCTGGCGCGGCTCGACCTCGACCAGCCTGGGCTGCTGGAGCTTCGGCTGCCGCAACATGTGGGCCTCGGCCAACGTGATCGGCGCCAACAGCCAGTACAACGGGACCAACGGCGACGGCTTCAGCGACGTGAAGTCCCTCGAGACGCACGACGAGAACCGCATCGCCTGGGCCGTGGACGCCTACGGCTCGGCTGACGCCCAGGCGGTCGGCGGTCGGCAGAAATCGGAACTGGGAGCCTTCGCCCTCTTGACCAGCGTCGGCATCCCGATGCTCTACAACGGCCAGGAGATCGGCTGCGACGAGTTCCGCCCGAGCGACCCGACCACCTTCAAGATCGACTGGGCCGCCGGCGACCAGTCACTGCGCGCCGTCTACCGCAACCTGATCCGCCTGCGGCGCGACGAGGCCGCCCTGGCGTCCGAGCGCACCTGGTTCACCTGGCGCGCCGCCGACGCCGACCACTACGACCGCACGCTCTGCTACTGGCGCGGCGGGGCCGTGTCGTCGCAGGCGGAGATCGTCGTGGCCCTGAACTTCGATCACAACGCCCACACCTGGCCGGTGGCCTTCCCGACGAACGGGACCTGGCACCGCTACCATCCGCAGAACGGGGCCTGGGAGGCGGTCGAGATCACGGGGAACCAGCTCGTGCTCGCGCAGCCGGCTTCTTCGGGGGCGTTGTGGCGCAAGGCGGACGGGACCACAGGCGTGCCCGAGTAGGCACGATCCTCAGACCAATGGCAGCATTCGCATCGACAGGTTGCCGCTGCGCCGCAGCGATGCGGCGTGCTCCCCCATCGTGACGAAATTCCCGCCGCGCAGCACGCCCTCCAGCTTGGCGAAGGTCGAGTTCTGCCCGCCCTGGCTGAGCATCCGCTTCACCGGCGACTGGCCGATGCGGCCGGGACGCCAGTCGTCGAGCTCCCAGGGGTGCAGGTAGGTGACGATCGGCTGGCCCTGGCGGCGGGCGAGCGCGCGCAGGGAGCGGTAGGCGGGCACCGGCAGCAGGCGCAGGTAGGCGCCGCCGGCGAAGCCGACGTTCACGCCCAGGACGCGCGCGGTGGTCATGGGCATCACGAGCAGGGGATCTTCACGGCGATCGTCGGGTGGCTGCAGCAGGAAGGACCGGCGCGGCGACGCGGGCTGGCCGTAGTGCGGGTGGTGGACGGGGAACAGGGAACAGTCGTAGGCGAAACCCTCCTCGCGCAGCACGTGCAGGTAGTCGTGCACCGCGGGGGTGATCGTGAAGCTCGGAGCGCGGTAGCCGTCGACGCGGTCGACGCCGGCGGCGGCCAGCGCCGCGCGCGCCCGGCGCAGGTCGGCGCGGAACTCCTCGGGCGTGAGCTGGTGGACGACCGGGTGCGCGTAAGAGTGGCAGGCGATCTCGTGGCCGGCGTCCGCGATGCGGCGCACCAGGTCCGGGTGGCGCTCGGCGGTCCAGCCCAGGACGAAGAAGGTCCCGGCCACCTTGTGCTTCGCCAGCAGGTCGAGGCAGCGCCCGGTGTTGCCGACGACGCGGCTCTCGCGCCCCTCCCAGGTGTCGGGCGGCGCCTGGTCGAGGTAGTTGTGGCCGTGGAACCACTCCTCGACGTCGATGGTCAGGATGTCCGGTGTCGCGTTCACGTCCCCTCCGTTCGGACCCCCAGTCTAGACACAGGCTGTCACACCCGCCGCCGCCCGTCAATCAGGTGTCGCCATTCCCAACCTTCCCCTATAAGCTGACGCTTCCCGCAGCCTGAACCGACATCGATCCGGGAGATGACATGCCGCTGCGCTACCTGGCCTCGCGCGACCGTATGGGCGGGGCCGTCACCGCCCGCCTGACCAACGGCATGCGCCTGATCGTCATGGAGGACCGCCGCAGCCCCGTCGCGGTCTGCAACATCTGGGTGCGCGTCGGCTCGAACCTGGAGCCCGACGGGGTGCGCGGCTGGGCGCACGGCATCGAGCACCTGCTGTTCAAGGGCACGCGGCGACGGGCCGAGGGCGACTTCGCGCGCGAGGTCGCCGACCTCGGCGGCACCACCAACGCCGGCACCGGCTACGAGACCACGAACTACCATATCACCGTGCCGGCGGAGCACCTGCCCGCGGCGGTCGACATCCTGCACGACGCCCTGTTCCACTCCGAGTTCGAGCCCGCGGCGCTGGACGCCGAGCGCCAGGTGCTGGTCCACGAGAACCACATGTACGACGACCAGCCCTCGGGCTTCGGCGTGACCTGGCGCTGGGGCCTGGAGCTGGCGCGCGACGTCAGCCCCTACCGGCACCCGATCGGCGGCCGGGACGAGGACCTGCTGTCCACGCCCCGCGAGCGGATCGTCGACTTCTGGCGGGCCGCCTACCAGCCCGACCGCATGACCGCCGTGGTGG
>DYDD01000299.1:0-1304 GCA_020718045.1 Fibrobacter sp.
CCCGCCGCAGTTCGTGGTCCTGGAGTACGCGCCGCGCGGGGTCCGCAAGCGGCTGCCCCTGATCGCGCTGGTCGGCAAGGGCGTCACCTTCGACACCGGCGGCATCTCGATCAAGCCCGCGTCCGACATGCACGAGATGAAGGGCGACATGGGCGGCGCCGCGGCCGTGATGGGGGCCGCGCTGATCGCCGCCCGCCGGGGGCTGCAGGCGCGCCTGCTGGTGGTCGTGCCGGCGGTGGAGAACATGCCCGACGGCGGCGCCATCCGCCCGGGCGATGTGCTGACCATGGCTTCCGGCAAGACGGTCGAGGTGCTCAACACCGATGCCGAGGGCCGCCTGATCCTGGCCGACGCGCTGCACTTCGCCTGCCGGCGCAAACCCGACTTCGTCATCGACGCCGCCACCCTGACCGGCGCCTGCGTGGTCGCCCTGGGCGACGAGTTCGCGGGCCTGTTCTGCAACCACACCGGGCTGGGCGACGCGTTGGACCGCGCCGGCGGCGAGACCTTCGAGCGGGTCTGGCCCATGCCCCTGGTCAAGGAGCACCACAAGCTCATCGAGAGCGGCATCGCCGACCTGCAGAACATCGGCGGCAGGTACGGCGGCGCCTGCACCGCGGCGGCCTTCCTGGCGGAGTTCGTCGACGACGAGACGGCCTGGGCCCACCTGGACATCGCCGGCCCCGCCTGGGTGGGCAAGCCCGGTCCCCTGGGACCGAAGGGCGCGACCGGCTACGGCGCGCGGCTCATCGCCCGCGCGCTGGAGATCCTGACCGAACGGGACGTCGGATGACCGAGGCGCTCAGCCGGATCTCGAGGCGCGACCTGGCGCGGACGATCCTGACGCTGTCGGTGCCCGCGATCCTGGCGAACGTCTCGCAGACCCTCATGGGGCTGGTGGACACCCTGATGGTGGGCCGGCTGGGCGCCGGCCCACTGGCCGCGGTCGGGGTGGCCACGTTGTTGTTCTCCGCCGCCGCGACCACGCTCAAGGCGACCGACGTCGCGGTGCAGACGATGACCGCCCAGCGCGTCGGCGCGCGGCGCGACGGCGAGGTGGGCGGCGTCCTGGTCACCGCCGGCATGCTGACGATCGTGCTGTCGTTGGCCCTGACGGGCCTCGGCCTGCTCGCCCCGGGGGCCTGGATGGCCTTGGCCTCGTCGGACCCCGAGGTCCGCCGCCTCGGCGCGGAGTACCTCTTCTGGCGCCTGCCCGGGGCGCTGCCGTTCATGCTGGCGTTCCAGATCCGCGCCGCCTGCGACGGGATCGGCTGGACCCGCGTCGGCATGGCGGTGGGCATCGG
>DYDD01000299.1:1345-3055 GCA_020718045.1 Fibrobacter sp.
ACGGCCGGCTCGGCGCGCCGGCGCTGGGCGTCGCCGGCGCGGCCCTGGCCAGCACCCTGGCCAGCTGGGCGGCACTGCTGGCTTTCCTGCCGGTGCTGGCGGCGAACGGCCCGCGCCGGCGCTTCCGCTTCCTGGCCCGCGGCAACCTGCGCTGGGACCTGCTGGGACCCATGCTGCGGATGTCCTGGCCCGCGGCGGTGCAGTCGCTCGGGTCGCTGCTGGCCGTGCTGGTGTTCTTCGTCGTGCTGGGCCGCATCGGCACCGTGGCGGTCGCGGCCGGCAACGTCGTGCTGCGCATCGCCGCCCTGTCGTTCATGCCGGGCATCGGCGTCGGCGCGGCGGTGCAGACCCTGGTCGGCCAGTCGCTCGGGCGCGGCGACGTGCGCGGCGCCGTGCGCGCCGGCTGGGGCGGCGTGGCGCTGGCGACGCTGCTGATGGGCGCGTTCGGCCTGGCCTTCCTGCTGGCGCCCGACGCGCTGATGCGGCTGTTCACGACCGACGCCGAGGTGGCCGACGCCGGCCGGCCGATCCTGCGCCTGATGGGCCTGGTGCAGGTGTTCGACGCGGTGGGCCTGACGCTGGCGGGCGCCCTGCGCGGCGCCGGCGCCACGCGCCTGGTCATGGCGACCGACGTCGTGCTGGCCTGGGGCCTGTTCCTGCCTACGTCCTGGCTCTTCGGCGTCGCGCTGGGCGGCGGGCTGATCGGGGCCTGGATCGGCGTGCTGGTCTGGTTCTTCGTCTACGCGGTCGGCATGACCGTCTGGTTCGTGCGCGGCGACTGGCGTCGCGCCGCCGTGATCACCTGAGCCGAGCGGAGCCCCCCGTGGAGGACCTGTTCAGCGCCGCCGCGCGCCGCGACGAACGCCGCGTCTACACGGTGGGCGAACTCAACGAGGCCATCGAGGCCGCGCTGCGGGCGGGCTTCCCCGCGGCGGTGTGGGTCCGCGGCGAGGTGCGCGGCCTGCGTCGCAACGCCAACCGCCATATCTACTTCGAACTGCACGGCGCCAGCCGCGGCGCCGTCGATCAGCTGAAGGTGTCGGCCCTCGCCTGGGACCGGGCGAAGTTCGGGCTCGAGAAGTACTTCGACGGGACCGACCCCGACCTGCAGGTCCGCGAGAACCTGGAGATCTGCCTGCAGGGGGTCGTCTCCCACCACACCCAGTACGGCCTGTCCTTCACGCTTGTGGGCCTCGACCCCGCGTACACCCTCGGCCGGCTCGAGGCCCGGCGGCGCGAGACGCTGGCGGCGCTGAAGGCGGCCGGTCTCCTGGAACGCAACGCTGCCCTGCCGTTCCCCGTGCTGCCCCTGCGCGTGGGCCTCGTGACGTCGTCGGGCAGCGCCGCGGAGAAGGACTTCCTCAGCGGCCTCGCGGCTTCCGGCTACGGCTTCGCCGTGCTGCGCGCCGACTGCCGCATGATGGGCGAGCAGATGGTCGCGCAGGTGACCGGCGCCCTGCGCGGCCTGGTGCGGGCCGGCGTGGACGCGATCATCGTGACGCGGGGCGGGGGCTCGAAGGCGGACCTCTCCTGGTTCGACCACCCGGAGATCGCCGAGGCGGTCGCGCGCTGCGCGGTGCCGGTGGTCACCGCCATCGGCCACGAGATCGACCGCAGCATCGCCGATGTCGTGGCCCACCACCACTGCAAGACGCCGACGGCCGCCGCCCAGGACCTGGTCGACCGGGTCGCGGCCGCGGACGCGCGCCT
>DYDD01000300.1 GCA_020718045.1 Fibrobacter sp.
GTGCCACTTCCTCGTGTGGGACGTCGTCCTGGGTCCGCAGATCGGCTTCACAGTACTTGCAGAACTTGGCCCCGTCAGGGACCTGTTTGCGGCAGTTATAGCATTTCATGCGCCACGCCTTCTTTTTCGACCTGTGCGGGTAAATCCGGCCTTGCGGGAAGACGCCCTCACGCGGACAGACATCGGGAACGGCGCCGCTCGTAGTGGTGTCGCAGTCCCGGCGGTAGTCCGCCGGGCAAGACACCATCCCCGCGCCACGCCGCCGCAACGCGCCAGATGGGCTCTTGGCGCTCCACTTCGTTCCGCGCACTGCGAGCCCACTACGAACGGGCGTATCCTGGCGCCCCCGCGTCGCCACTTCCCTCTGAGGATTTACCCGCACAGGCTATGGCGTCAGGGGAATGGTCGTGGCCGGATAGGCGGGGTTTGCACCCAGCTCCTTGACGAGGATCTGGCCGACGGTGGCGAAGAATGTGGGACTGCCGACCAGAGCGCGGTCGATCGCGCCGGGGCTGGAAGGGGCCGCCATGGCGGCGGCGGCGGTCCTGACGGCGTTCCAGTCGGCTGCGGCGAAGGCCTCGTGCATGGGCCTGGCGCCGAAGAGCAGGCGGCAGTAGTTCGGGTCTGCGAGGTTGGCGGCGTAGAAGACCTGTGGGGGCATATGGTCGATCTGGCGGCTGAGGTCGCCGTTGCCGGTGGTGCGGCGCTGGCGGCGCTTGAGGTCTCGGAACCCGGTTTCGCTGAGGTTGTTGGTGCGGGGCAGGATGAAAATGCGGTCGCGTACGGCAAGTATGGGGTTGAGTCTGCCGGCGTAGTCAGCCAGGTGCGAGTGGATGATCTTCCAGGCCTTGTGGTCGCCCGGGCACAGGGACTTGCAGGCAGCTTTGCGGCGGGCGCGTTCGCGCAGCGTGTCGAGGGCGCCGGCGATGTCCGGCAGGTGCTGCGGCTGCTCAACACGGCCCCAGTTCAGGGGTGCCTGGCGGTCGGTGCGGCGCGGATGCAGGATGTCGCGCAGGTTGCCGAACAGCCCGTCGAGCACGGCCAGGCGTGCGGCGCCGCGGACGAGGTTGCCGGACTCGGTGGTGTGGCGCAGCAGAGTGCGGAGCTGTACGAGGTGCTGGTAGAGCGGATCGTCGGGGCGGATGCGCAGGCGGCCGAGGATTTCTTCCGTGCCGGCCAGGACGCGGCCGCAGTGCCTGGCGTAGTGCAGGTTGGGCAGGTCGAAAGGGAAGCCTTCGGCTGACAGTTCGGTGCGGTACTCGCCGATGCGGTCGATCAGGCCGACGAGCCACTGCTGGCGGGCGTCGCCCTGGCGCAGGGCCGCCACGGCCTCCCGGCGCAACTTGGTCAGTTCGCTGCGCGTGTGCTTCAGGCCGTGCCCGATGGCCTCGTGCTCCGGCCCCAGGAGGAGGGTCCCGACGGCCTTGAGGAAGTGGAAGTGGCAGACCAGGTGGGGGACCGCGGGGAAGACCGCGTCAACGGCCTTGAGGATGGCCGCCGACATGTCACTGATCACGGCGTCAGGCGGTCCAAACAATTCCTTTGTCCGCCGCAGCATCGCCGCGATGTCGTCGGAATGCTCGCTGCGGATCTTGCGGGCCAGCAGGACGTTGCCGCTGAAGCCTTCGCGCAGCACGAAGTGGCACCACTGTCCACCTTCGCGCGTGCCGTCCAGGTGCAGGACGAAGGCTTCCCGCCGGTAGCTCTGGCCCAGGCGCGCGGCCGCGGCTTCGTGCACCTGCTCCAGGCAGGCCAGCCCCAGGCGCGAGAGGTTCGAGACGCTGCCCGCCGAGATGCGTATGCCCCTGGCGGCCAGTTCCACGCGGACCTCCTCGCGCTGCAGCAGTTCGACGTGGCGCAGACGCATGACTTCGGCGATGGTGTCAAAGCAGAATCCCATGCCCCGAGGTGCGGCCGCCTCCAGTTCGGCCGGACGCAGGCTGGCGCCGGCCGCCGTGCGTCCGCTGCGATACTTCACGGCCACGACCCCGGCCCCGGCCGAGCGCAAGTGCCGACGCTGATAGCGCAGCCGCAGGCAGCCCCGGCGCTGCTCTTCCTCCAAGTCCAAGACCAGCTCGGGAAGGACGACCGCGGCGGCGCCTGCGCCCCCACCCGCGCCGCCCAGCACGCCCAGCACCAGGAGCAGCGTCAGGAGTTTTTTCCCCGGGCGCCGAAGCGCCGCAGCAGGTCGGCAACCTGGGCGGTGCAGGTCTTCTCCCCGCGCCGCAGCAGCGACAGCGCCACGTTCTTGGCGCCGAACTCTGGATGGTGCAGACAGGTCAGCAGCACCTTGACCAGCAGTTCCAGCGTCTGGCGGCTCTCGCGGGCAAGAACCTCGGCCAGGGTCTGGTCCCGGACCGGCGCAGCCGCGGTGTTCTGAGCGGCCCGCCGGCAGGCCCGCTGCCTGTCCGCGGCGCCGGGATCGGCGGCGAAGTACACGTAGCGGCCGTCCCAGGTCTCGCGTTGCAGCCGCCGGGCCCGCACCAGCCCCAGCACCTGCACCGCCGCCCGGCTGCCGATCGCGTTCCCGATCCCGGCCAGGTCCGCTCCCGCGTCGCTCCCCACCACCGCCCGCACTATCGCGTCGAGTTGGTTGCCGTCGCGGAAGAACCGCACGCCCCTGCTTTCCCAGAAGCCCAGCCGGTCGAAGCGGCACCGCTCCGGCAGGATGCACCAGGCGGCGTCCCGGTTGATGCTCGTCAGCGTCCCGTGCCGGCGCATCAGCCGCGTGACCGTCGAGCGGTCCACCCCCAGGCTCTCGGCCATGCCCGCTATCCGCACGGGTCTGCCGGCCCCGAACAGCCCGCGAAACTCTTCCTCCGTGATGTGCCTGCGTTCCTGCCGCTTCATGGCCGCTTCCTCCTTGCTGTCCGCCGCCACGTCCGAACTGCGCCGATATATGTACTATAGTAACCTTTCGCTTCTATTTCAAGCATATATATAGGCTTATTATGGCACGGATCCATGGGCGCATCAGGCACGTCCCTTGGGAAAAGCTTCGGCAGGCCGGAAGCGGAAACCGTATCTTACTTACCTATAGGCACTTGCAGATACCAGAAGTCTGACGCCATAGAGAAAAGACTATGGCGTCAGGGGAATGGTCGTGGCCGGATAGGCGGGGTTTGC
>DYDD01000301.1 GCA_020718045.1 Fibrobacter sp.
AGCGCCAGGCCGACGGCCGCCAGCACCGCCAGGTAGATGGCGGCGCCGACGGCGAGCCGGCGCCTCGCCCCAGCGGGCCGGACCGGCGGCGTCGCGACGGGTTCGGTGTGGTCAGGTGACATGGTGCTGTTCGTGCCCTTCGGCCTGCTCGCGCGCGTGGTAGCTGGAGCGCACCAGCGGTCCCGCCTCCACCCAGCCCAGGCCGAGGTCGCGGCCCGCGCGGGCGAGTTCGGCGAACTCCTCGGGAGCGTAGAAGCGCACTACGGGGTGGTGGCGCGGCGTCGGCTGCAGGTACTGGCCGACGGTCAGGATGTCCACGCCGTGGTCCACGCAGTCGCGCATCAGCGCCAGGACCTCGTCGCGCTCCTCGCCGAGCCCCAGCATGATCCCCGTCTTGACCCGCAGCGGCACGCCCGCCGCCGCGGCCCGCTGCTTGACGAGCTTCAGCAGGGTCAGCGAGCGCCGGTAGACGGCCTGGGGCCGCACCTCGGCATAGAGCCGCGGCACCGTCTCGAGGTTGTGGGCCAGCACCTCGGGCCGCGCGTCGAGCACCTTGCCGAGCTGCCGCGGGTCGCCCAGGAAATCGGGCACCAGCACCTCGACGCCGCAGCCGGGGTTCAGACGGCGGATCCAGCGGATCGTGGCGGCGAACTGGGCCGAGCCGCCGTCGGGGTGCTCGTCGCGGTTGACGGAGGTGACGACCGCGAACTTCAGCCCGAGGTGGCGGACCGTCTCGGCCACGCGGCGCGGCTCGTCGCGGTCCAGGGGGTCGCCCGGTCCGGTCAGCACGTTGCAGAAGGTGCATTTGCGGGAGCAGACGTGCCCCATGATCATGAACGTCGCGGTCTTGTTGCTGAAGCACTCGCCGCGGTTAGGGCAGTTGCCGCTCTCGCAGATGGTGTTGAGCTGGGCGGTGCGCAGCAGCTGCTTCATCTCGTTGTAGGCGTCGCCGCCCTTGCGCGGCGCCTTGACCCACGCCGGCTTCTCGAGATGGTGGCGGCGCACGCTCTTGACGGTGCCCACGCGGCTCCTAGCGTTCGGCCAGGGTGAAGGGACCGACGGTCTCGAAGTTCCCGTCGCGGAAGGCCACCTGCGCGCACTCGACGTCGGCGTCGTGCTCGAAGACCAGCACGTGACCCTCCTCGGCGGCGCGGCTCAGGTAGGACTTCTTCTCCTCGAGGGTCAGCAGGGGGTTGAGGTCGTAGCCCATGATCCAGGGCACGCGCACCTGGCTGGCCAGCGGCACCAGGTCGCCGCAGAAGACGACCACGGCGTCCCCGGCGCGGAACTCCACCATCTGCTGCCCCGGGGTGTGCCCGTGGACGGGCAGCACGCGCACGCCAGGCAGGATCTCGCGGGCCCCGTCGACGAGTTCGAGCAGGCCGGCCTGCCGCACCGGCTCGAAGTCGTCGGGACGGAAGCTGGCGCGGTCGCGCTCGCTCGGCTGGTGCGCCCAGCGCCACTGCTTCTCCTGGACCCAGTGGCGCGCCGACGGAAACATCGGCTCCAGGCCGTCGCGCCCCTGCCGCACCGTGCCGCCGGTGTGGTCGAAGTGCAGGTGGGTCAGCACCACGTCGGTGATCGCGTCGGCCGAGACGCCCGCGGCGGCGAGTTGGCCCACCAGGTGGCCGGCGCTGCGCTCGATGACGTAGATGTCCTTGTGCTTCTGCTCCCAGCGATCGCCGAGCCCGGTGTCCACCAGCACGCGGCGGTCGCCGCACTCGGCGAGCAGGCAGCGCACGGTCATGCGGATGCGGTTCTTGTCGTCGGGCTCGTGATGGCGAGACCACATGGTGCGCGGCACGACGCCGAACATGGCGCCCCCGTCGAGGCGGAAGGTGCCGTCGGTGAAGGCGCGGAAGGTCCAGTCGCCTCGTCGCATCGTGCCTCCTGGTGGGGTCGGGGCCGCGGGAGCGCCTCCGGCCGGCGCCGTGCCACAGGGTAGCGTCCGCGAGCCCGGCGGGCAACAACGGAGAGGGACCGTTTAACCCACGTCCATGGTGCGTCCCACGGCCGTCGCCACCGGCCGCAGCCCCGCCATCAGCTCCCCGAACCCCTCCGGGGTCAGGCTCTGTTCGCCGTCCGAGAGCGCCCGATCCGGCTCGGGATGGACCTCCACCATGATCCCGTCGGCGCCGGCCGCCAGAGCCGCGCGCGCCAGCGCCGGCACGTAGGCCCGCACGCCGGCGGCGTGGCTCGGATCGACGATCACCGGCAGGTGGCTCAGCGACTTGATGACCGGCACCGCCGAGATGTCGCAGGTGTTGCGCGTGGCCTTCTCGAAGGTGCGGATGCCGCGCTCGCAGAGCACGACCTGGGCGTTGCCGTTGGCGACCACGTACTCGGCGGCCAGCAGCAGCTCCTCGATCGTCGACATCAGGCCTCGCTTCAGCAGTACCGGGCGGCGTACCCGGCCCACCGCCTCCAGCAGCGAGTAGTTCTGCATGTTGCGCGCGCCGATCTGCAGCATGTCGGCGTAGCGCGCCACCAGCGGGACCTGCTCGGGGGACATGACCTCGGTCACCACGGCCATGCCCGTCTCGTCCCCGGCGCGGCGCAGCAGGCGCAGACCCTCCTCCCCCAGCCCCTGGAAGCTGTAGGGCGAGGTCCGCGGCTTGAAGGCGCCGCCGCGCAGGATGCGGGCGCCCGCGGCACGCACCGCCCGGGCCGTCGCCAGCACCTGCTCGGCGCTCTCGACCGAACAGGGCCCGGCCATGACCGCGATCTCGCGGCCGCCCACCAGGGCGTCCCCGACGCGCACGACCGTCGGCTCCGCGCGGAAGTCGCGGTGCACCAGCTTGTAGGACTTCGACAGCGGCGCGACCTGCTCGACGCCGTCGCGATCGGCCAGCGCGCGCAGCGGCGCTTCGTCGGCGGCGCCCACGACGCCGATGACGGTCTGCCGCGCGCCGCGCGACGGCCGCGGGGCGTGCCCGAGGCCCTCGATCTCCCGCAGGATCGCGCCGATCTGGGCGACGGTGGCGTCTTCGCGCATGACGATGATCACGACGTTACCTCCCGGGCGGGCGGCGCCAGGGCCTCCCGCATCCCGTGCAGGAAATCGGCGACGCTGCGGACGCCGGACCGCGCGTCCGCCGCCGACT
>DYDD01000040.1 GCA_020718045.1 Fibrobacter sp.
GGCGCACAGCGCGACGCGCGCCCCCTCGCGGGCCAGCCCCTCGGCCACGGCGCGGCCGAAGCCGCGCGACCCGGCCGTCACCAGCGCCACCCGTCCCTTCACGCCCAGATCCACGGTCGACCTCCCCCGGACCGGATGGCTCCTTGCGGGGCCGCGGCCCCATCGCTTAAGGTTGCCCGGATCATAAGACCTGCCGGCCCCGGAAGCGACCCCCAGCGGAGGATCCGTGAGCAATTTCCAGCGTACACTCATCACCGCCGCCCTGCCCTACGCCAACGGCGAGATCCACCTCGGGCACCTAGCGGGCGCCTACCTGCCGGCCGACGTCTACGCGCGCTACCTGCGGCTGCGCGGACGGGAGGTGCTGTTCATCTGCGGCACCGACGAGTACGGCGTGCCGATCACCCTGACCGCCGAGAAGCAGGGGATCACGCCCCAGGAGCTGGTCGACCGCAACCACGCCTCGATCAAGGCCTCGTTCGAGGGCTTCGGCATGACCTTCGACAACTTCTCGCAGACCAGCCGCGCCATCCACACCGAGACCAGCCAGGCCTTCTTCCTGGACTTGCACCGCCGCGGCGTGCTGGTCCAGAAGTCGAGCGAGCAGTTCTACAGCCCGACCCAGGGCCGTTTCCTGGCCGACCGTTACATCGAGGGCACCTGCCCCCAGTGCCACAGCGCCGGCGCCCGCGGCGACCAGTGCGAGAAGTGCGGCTCGTCGCTGAACCCCGACGAGCTGATCGAGCCGCGCAGCGTGCTGGACAACTCGCCGCTGGAGAAGCGCGCGACGGTCCACTGGTACCTGCCCCTGGACGCCTGGCAGCCGGAGCTGGAGTCCTGGCTGGCCACGCACCCGGAGTGGAAGGAGAACGTCCTGAACTACTGCCGCGGCTGGTTCCAGGACGGCCTGCAGCCGCGCGCCGCGACCCGCGACCTGCACTGGGGCGTGCCGGTGCCCCTGCCCGACCACGAGGGCAAGGTCTTCTACGTCTGGTTCGACGCGCCCATCGGCTACATCTCCGCGACGCGCGAATGGGCGGCCGCGCAGGGCGAGCCCGAGGCGTGGCGCCGCTGGTGGCAGGACCCGGAATCGCGCCTGGTCCACTTCATCGGCAAGGACAACATCGTCTTCCACGCCATCATGTTCCCCGGCATGCTCATGCACCACTCCGAGCCCTGGGTGCTGCCGGACAACGTCCCGGCCAACGAGTTCCTGAACCTCGAAGGCAACAAGCTGTCCACCAGCCGCGGCTACGCCGTCTGGCTGCCCGATTTCCTGCAGCGCTTCTCCGCCGACACGCTGCGCTACACGCTGGCGCGCACGCTGCCGGAAACGAAGGACACGAACTTCACCTGGGAGGGCCTGCAGTCGCGCTCCGACAACGAGCTGGGCAACAACTTCGGCAACCTCATCAACCGCGTGTTCACCTTCGCGCACAGGTACTTCGAGGGGCGCGTGCCCGCCTGGACCGAGGCCGACCTGACCGACCTGGACCGAGCCGCCCTGGACGAGGTCGCCGCCTGCCGCGGGCGCTGGGCCGAGCGCATGGAGCGCTTCGAGGTCCGCGCCGCCCTGGACGAGGCCTTCGCCGCCGGCCAGGCCGGCAACCGCTACTTCGACGAGTCGGCCCCCTTCCGCAGCCGCAAGGACGACCTGGCGCGCTGCGGCGTCTCGATCGCGGTCACGCTGCAGATCGTGCGGCAGATCGTGGTGATGCTGGCGCCGGTGGTGCCGTTCAGCATGACGAAGGTGTGGGGGTGGCTGGGGATGAAGTCCGACCTGCACCGCGGCGGTTGGACGGAGGGGTTGGCGGCGCTGCCGGCGGGGCGGGCGTTGGGGGTGCCGGAGATTTTGTTCCCCCGGCTGGATCCCGACGTCATCGCTGCCGAGGTCGAACGGCTGCGGGCGTTGACGGACGGGTTGGCTTGAACCGCTCCAGCCCCGCACCACCGGGGTAGATTCCGCTGATCCGGCCATCCGTACGGTGGTATAATGCAAGGCGGTTATCAGAATGGTGCAGCCCTTCCGGAGGCGCGGCCACGGCGCGTCTGCCAGGGCCGTGCCCCTGCGACGGCCGCCGTGCCGGGAGTCCATCCATGCCAGCGAACCCGTCACCCGCCCAGGGTGTCACGCTCCTGCTGCACGCCGCGCGTGACGGGGACGAAACCGCGCGCGAGCAGTTGTACCAGACCGTGTACGCCGAGCTCCACGCCATCGCGCGGCGACACATGAGCCGCGAGCGGGCGGGGCACACACTCGAGCCTGCGGGGCTGGTGAACGAGGCGATGCTGCGGCTGCTGGATCGCGAGATCCTGTCCTTCGAGGATCGCCAGCAGTTCCTGCGTGCCTTCTCCCTGGTGATGCGCCGGGTCCTGGTCGACCACGCGCGCGCCCGCAACGCCGCCAAGCGGGGGGCCGGCCTGCGGGTGACGCTCCACGACGAGATCGCCGGCCCCGCCCGGTCGCCGCTGGACGCGCTGGAGCTGGACCGCGCCCTGACCCGGCTCGCCGCCGCGGAACCCCGCTGGGCGCAGGTCGCGGAGCTGCGATTCCTGCTCGGGCTCGAAGTCGTCGAAGTCGCCTCGATGCTTGAGGTGTCCACCGCCACGGTGAAGCGCGATTGGCGTTTCGCGAAGGCGTGGCTGGCCCGGGAACTGGGCGGCGCGCCGCCGGAGGACCGCCGTGACGGATGAAACCGACCGGCTGCGGCGGCTGCGCGAGCTGTTCGACGCCGTGATCGACCTGCCGCCCGCCGAGCGGCGCGCGGCGCTGGAGTCGCACGCCGCCGGCGACACCGGGCTCGTCCGCGAGGTCGCCGCCCTGATCGGCGAAGCGGAACGCACGGCGCCGGCCCTGGCCACCGGCCACGGCGGACCCGACGCGGCTGTGCCCAGCGACGCCTCGGCCCTGGTCGGCCAACGCCTCGGCCCCTACGACGTGGTGCGTCTGGTCGGACTCGGCGGCATGGGCGCCGTCTATGAGGCGCTGCGCCGGGAGGACCAGTACGACCGGCGCGTGGCGATCAAGCTGGTCCGCCTCGAACTCAGCCAGCCGCCCACGATGGCTCGTTTCCGTCGCGAGCGCCGAATCCTCGCCCGCCTGCAGCACCGCAACATCGCCACCCTGCTCGACGGCGGGATCAGCCCCGACGGCCGGCCGTTCCTCGTCATGGAATACGTCGAGGGCGAGCCGATCACCGCCTGGTGCGACCGTCGCGTGTTGACGGTGCCGCAGCGCCTGGCGCTGTTCCGGCAGGTGTGCGCCGCGGTGCAGCACGCCCACCGCAACCTCGTCATCCACCGCGACCTCAAGCCCGGGAACATCCTGGTGACCGGGGACGGCGACGTGAAGCTGCTCGACTTCGGGGTGGCCAAGCTGCTGGACCCGCAGGTCGAGGAGGAGATGCCGCCGACGCGCGGCGAGGTGCGGGCCTACACGCCGGAGTACGCGAGCCCCGAGCAGATCCGCGGCGAGACCCTCACCACGGCTTCCGACGTGTACTCGCTGGGAGCCGTGCTCTACGAGCTGCTTTGCGGGCGCCGCCCGCATGCCGGCGGCGGGTCGGTGGCGTCCCTCGAACGCGCAGTCCTCGAAGAGCCGGTCGTGCGGCCCAGCGCAGCGGCCACCGCCGAGGCGGCGCAGCGGTGCGGCGAGCGGAACGTCACCCGCCTGCGGCGGCGGCTGGCCGGAGATCTCGACCACATCGTGCTGCTGGCGCTGCGGCCCGAGGCGGAGCTGCGCTATCCCTCCGTCGAGGCGATCGCGGACGACCTGCAAGGCTGGCTCGAAGGCCGGCCGGTGAAGGCGCAGCACGGCTGGGTCGGCTACCGGCTGCGCAAGTTCCTGCTGCGCAACCGCGCGGCGACCGCGGCCACGGCCCTGCTCGTGCTGTCGCTGGCGGCCGGGATGATCGCCACCGGCGTCGAGGCGCGCCACGCGCGCCGCGCACGGCTGCAGGCCGAGCGGATCAGCAGCTTCCTCGAGGTCCTGCTGCAGTCGGTGCGCCCCGCGAGCGGCCGGCGTGACGTCATGGTCTCGGAAGTGCTCGACGAGGCCGCGCAGCGGCTCGGGACGGAGATGGCCGCCGAGCCGGAGGTGCGCGCCCGCCTGGAAGAGGTGATCGGGAAGAGCGAGGCCGCCATCGGCCGGCTCGACGAGGCGCAGCGGCACCTGAACGAGGCCGCGCGCCTGCGGGAACAGATCACGGGGCGCCGCAGCGTCCTGTACGTCATGACCCTGACGCACGTGGCCAACGCCTACCTCGCCAGCGGCGAGCTGGCGCGCGCCGATTCGGTCATCGGCGTCGGCCTGGACATCCAGCGTTCGCTCACGGCCCGGCCCGACACCCTGTACGCCTCGCTGCTCGGGATGCGGGGCAGCATCGCCAACGCGCGCGGGGAGTCGGCGGCGGCGGCGCGGGCGCACCGCGAGGTGCTGGACATCCGGCTGCGCCTGCTGGACGGGAATTCCGACCTGGTCGGCAGCTCGCTGAACAACCTGGCCGTGGCCCTCGGCACCCAGGGGCGCTGGGCGGCCGCCGAGTCGCTGCAGCGGGCGTCGCTGGCCATCGCGACGATCAACCACCCGCCGCCGAGCCTGCAAGTGACCAACATCAAGAACAGCCTGGCCACCGCCCTGGATCTGCAAGGGAAGTACGCCGAGGCGGAAACCCTGTACGCCGACGTCCTGGCGCAACGCGAACGCCTGCTGGGGCGCGAGCACCCCGACTACGCCTCCACGCTGATGAACTACGCCAGTTTCGCCTTCGATCGCGGCCGCTACGAACTGGCGGCGGACCTCAGCCGGCAATTGCTCGCGTTGCGCGGAGGGATCCTGCCGGACAGCCATCAGGCCATCGCTTCCGCCCTGCAGACGCTGGGGCGCTGCCTGGACAACCTGGGCCGGCACGACGAGGCCGGGCGCGCCCTCGGGGAGAGCCTGGAGCTGCGGCAACGCTTCCTGGGAGACGAAAGCTGGCTCGTGGGCAGCTCGAAGGGAGTGCTCGGCGAGCACTACGCGCTGGTCCGCGACTTCCCCCGGGCCGAGGGCCTGCTGCTGGAGGCCGATACGATCCTCAGCGGAACCTTCGGATCCGGGCACGCCCGCACGGTGCAGAACCTGCGCCGACTGGTAAAGCTCTACGAGACCTGGCCGCGTCCCGAACGCGCGGCCCAGGTCCGCGCCCTCCTCCCCCCGCCAAACCCCTGATCCCTGGGACCGGCCGCTTGCGCCTTTGATGGCGTGGGAGGTATGGGCCATGGAAAAGGGTACCCTGCAGATCGTCATCCGCCATCTCACGGGCTCGCGCGCGACCCACGTGGACGTGGTGCCGCTGGGCGAGCACCGCGAATTGATCCTCGGCCGCGCGCGCTCGGCCGCCGTGCGGTTCGCGCCCCGGCTCGACGACGCCGTGGGCCGCCACCACGCGCGCATCGAGCCCGACGCCGAACCGGGGCGCTTCCTGGTCACGGACCTCGGCAGCCGCAACGGGACCCTGCTCAACGGGCTGCCGGTGGTGGGGCCGACCGCCCTGCGCTCGGGCGACGTCCTGCAGCTCGGCGCGGGCGGTCCCCGGCTCGAATTCCTGTTGGAGATCGTACCGGTGCCTGCTGCCACCGCGTGAGTTGCCGGGTCGTTCAGAGTTCATTGCAGCATCATCCACAAATACGGCGCTCGCGCGTCAACGCATCAGGAGGTCGATCATGATTCACCGCAGATCGCAACGGGCTCGATCCGCGGCCCTGCTGGCCGCCGTGGTCCTGCTCCCGTCCCTGGCGGCGCACGCCGCCGACATCACGTCGCACTGGAACAGCGCCGGCGGCGGCGCCTGGGAAACCGCCGCCAACTGGTCGCCCGTCGGCGTGCCGAACAACGGCGCCAACCGGTATGCGGTCGTCCTGGATTACCCCGGGCCCATCACGGCCCTCATCGCAAGCGTCTTGAACATCGATTCGCTCTACGTGGACGCCGAAGACGAAGTGCAGGTCGGCAACTACTACCAGTTGCAGGTCTCGAGCTCCCAGAGTCGCCGGGGCATCGAGAACCGGGGCGTCATCAGGCTCAACTCCCTCTCCTCCTGGACCTACCTCACCGTCCAGGACGGACCGGTCCGACTGACCGGCGGCGGCGAACTGATCGGCGGCGGCACCACCGGCGCCTACAACGTCGTCACCGGCACCGGCGGCGGTTCGCTGATCAACGTGGACAACACGATCCGCGGCGCCATGCAGCTGGGCTTCAACACGATCGCCATGGACAACCGGGGGACCATCGTCGCCGACAACCCGCTCTACCGGATGCTGGTGGACCCCAGCACCGCCGGCATGACCAATTCGGGCCTGATCCGCGCCGAAAACGGCGCCGTGATGGAGCTGAATCCCGGCAACTACGACAACACCGGCGGCGTGATCGAGGCCGTCGACGACGGAACGGTCAAGCTGTCGGGCACCACCGCCATCACGGGCGGCACGCTGCAGACGTCCACCGGCGGCGAATTCCTGGTCAACTCCTCGGCCGCGCGCTTCATCGACTTGACCAGCCTGGGCCGCGTGCGCGTGGGCAACGGCTACAGCCTCATCGTGGATGGGACCATCGCCAACCAGGACACCCTCCATCTCCAATCCACCAGCACCTGGTCCTACCTGAGTACGATCAACGGCCCCGTCACGCTGACCGGCGGCGGCGTGGTCAGCGGCCACGGGGGGTCGCGCTACGCCATCATCAACAGCAACGACTCCAGCCGCCTCATCAACCAGGACAACACCATCAGGGGCGCCATGTACCTGGGCAACAACCAGATCGGCGTCACCAACCACGGCACGCTGCTCGCGGATCACCCCGCTTGGCCGATGATCGTCGACCCGAGCGCCGACGGTCTGATCAACACGTCCCTGATGCGCGCCGAGAACGGCGCCGTGATGGAGCTGAATGCCGGCAACTACGACAACACCGGCGGCGTGATCGAGGCCGTCGACGGCGCGACGATCAAGCTGTCGGGCGCCCCCGCCATCACGGGCGGCACGTTGCGCACGACTACCGGCGGCAAATTCCAGGTCAACGCCTCGGCTGTGCGCTTCATCGACCTGAGCAACCAGGGCTGTGTGCGCGTGGGCAACGGCTACAGCCTCGTCCTGGAAGGGACCATCGCCAACCAGGACACCATCCATCTCGACTCCACCAACACCTGGACCTACCTGAATACGAGGAACGGCCCCGTCACGCTGACCGGCGGCGGCGTGGTCGACGGCTACGGGGGGTCGCGCTACGCCATCATCAACAGCAACGACGCCAGCCGCCTCGTCAACCAGGACAACACCATCAGGGGCGCCATGTACGTGGGCTACAACCAGAGCGGCATCACCAATCACGGCACGCTGCTCGCGGACCACGCGACGTGGCCGATGATCGTCGACGTCAACGGCGACGGCTTCCTGAACACGGGCACGGTCTGCGTGACCGGCGCCGCGGGCCTGCAGATCCTGGCGGGGCCGTTCACGCAGCAGGGCGTCTTCGAGGTCGCGCCCGGCACCCGGGCCGACCACGACGACGATTTCATCCAGACCGCCGGCGCCACCACCATCGACGGCACCCTCGACATGGGTATCGCCGACACCGTCGAATTGCAGGGCGGCGTCTTCGGCGGCGAGGGCCGGGTCGTGGGCGACGTCCACAACACCGGCGGCACCGTCTCGCCGGGCGGCGCGCCCGGCACCCTGACCATCGACGGCGACTACACCCAGAGCCACGGCGGCACGCTGGCCATCGACATCGGCGGCACGACCCCCGGCTCCGGGCACGACGTCCTGGCGATCACGGGCGACGCCGTGGTGGCCGGCGAGGTGTCGCTGAACTTCCTGGCCGGCTATGCGTTGGCCGTGGGCGATACCTTCGTGGTCCTGACCGCCGACTCCGTGGTCGGCGAACTGACGATCGCGCCGGGCGGCGACTTCGAACCCGGCATCATACCCTGGGTCGCCGTGCGCGGCACCGATGTGGTCGTCACCATCGAACAGATCAGCATCACCGGCGCGGGGGATCCCGAAGACGTGCTGCCCCTGGTGCGTCCCTTGACGGTCTCGCCCAATCCGAGCTCGGGCGGGCAGGTGACCATCGACTATGCGCTGGCGGACAAGAGCGCCGGCGAGACTGTCGCGATCTACGACATCGCCGGCCGCCGCGTGAGCACGTTGAGTAGCGGGCTGAAGAACGGCAGCGGCCAGATGCAGTGGAACGGGCGGAGCGACGACGGGCGGCCTGTCGCCGCCGGGGTCTACTTCGTGCGCCAGCAGGCCCGGGGCGGCTACGAGGAGGTCCGGCGGGTGACCGTGGTTCGGTAAGGCCTCAGTAGGAGGTGTGAGGGCCGGGTGTCTTGGCGCCTGGCCCTTTGTCGTGCCCCACCGCGCCAGTGTCCGCGTCGGCTCGTCGATGTGTGAACGAGTCATTCCCCGCCGGTGGCGCCCCGCGATTTCAATTCAGCGAACCAGTCGAGCACCAGCTCGAACTGAGTGAACGCCCGCTCCGGTTCGGCGCTCTGGATGCGCAGGAAGCGCCCGCCGTCCGGGGTGATGCTCCAGCTGGTGTTGCCGTTGGATTGCTTGAAGTAGCGGCCTTCGTGCGCGAGGCGCGGGACGCTCGCGGAGAACGCGGCGCCGGGTGCGACGGTGACGTTCATCAGCTGCGTGCCGCTCTGGAAGAACAGCTCGCGCCCGTCGCGCGACCACAGCGGTTCGGTCCCGCCGCCGGTCGAAACCTGGTGCCTCGCGTCCGGTCCGGAGAAAGGCGCCACGTAGATCTCCTTGCGGGACGACACGGACGCTTCGAACGCGACCCACCTGCCGTCCGGCGAAATCTGTCCATCCGACTCGCCGGCCGGTTCGCGGAAGAAGGGCCGTGACTCCCGAACGCCGTCGAGCTGCATCAAACAGACCCCGTTGCCGCCAGGATGGTCCGGACCGACCTCGTTGAACATGAGCCAGCGGCCGTCCGCGGAAGCGGAGGTCGGCGTCTGGATCACGCCGGGTTTCTCGGTGAGCCGCTCTTCGTCGCCGGAGCCGTCCGCCGATCGCCAATAGAGGTTCCGGGTTCCCTGGCGCGTGCCGCGGTAGATCACGCGCGAGCCGTCGGCGGTCCATAACGGCGCCTGGCTGCTGCCGGCGCTCTGGCCGAGCGGCGTCAACGTGGCGCGGCCGATGTCGTACGTCCACAGGGCGGTGACGCCTTCGTTGATCTGCACGATCGCCCGCGTGCCGTCGGGCGAGACCACTGCGTTCTCGTACTTGTGCTCGGGCACCGGCGCGTACTCGGGCTTGCCGGACCGGTCGATCCACACCAGTCGCGCGGACCAGCGGACCCGCCCACCCGCCAGGAAGACGAGGGTGCCGTCGTCGGAGACGGCATAGCTGCCGCCGCCCTCGTTGCCGACGCCGTCGTTGGGATTCTCGGGCGTGGCCACCGGCACGGCCTTGCCGAGATCCGTCTGCGATGGCTGCCAGCGGACCGCGAACAGCTCGCCCTTGTGCGTGTAGAGCAGCGAGGCGATCCTCGCCGCGTAGCACGGCGCGTTGCCGCCATTCACGAGCACGTGGTGCTCCGCCGCGCCGATGACCTGCATCGCGATGTGATGCTCGTCGTCGCCCGGTCCCGTCCACACGGAGAACAGGAGCGTGTTCGTATCGCCGGCCAGGCGCGGCCAGCGGTGGCTGATCTCGTCCTTCTCGGGCTCCTTGCGCGTGACCCCGGCGGCCGCGCCGCCCCCCTCCGGCACACGCCAGATCCCGCCGATGTTCGTCGGCGCGAAGTAGATGAAGCCGTCGCGGCCCCAATCGCCGCCGCGGTGGGTCGGTGCATCGGCGAGGGTCTGGAGCGCGGCGCCGCCCACGGCGATCTTCCGGAGTTTCGAGCCGGCGAAGAAGGCGATCCACTGGCCGTCGGGAGAGAAGAAGGGGCCGTCTCCGCCCTCGGTCCCTTCGAGCACCTTCGCCTGCGGCTCGTCCAGGGCGCGGACGTAGATCCTGTTCTTGCCGTCGTCATGACCGACGAAAGCGACCCGCGTGCCGTCGCGGGATATCGCCACCGGCATCAGATGGGAGGAGCCCAGCTCGACGCCGTCGGGCAGGACGATGCTGGCGTGCACGACGGCGTCTCCACCGGTGCCTCCCGCGGGCGCCAGCCCGCGCACGGCGCCGGACAGCGAACCGGCGGCATCGCTCAACAGGAACCGCACGACCGACATATCGAGGAGGCGCAGCTCGCGGTCCTTGACCAGGCAGCGCTCGATCAGGACGCGCACGGCAGGCGGGAGACCTGCGGGCAGGCGCGTCCAGTCCGGCTCGCCTCGGACGACCGCAGCGAGCGTTTCGGTGATGTCGTCTCCCGCGAACGCCTTGCCGCCGGTGAACATCTCGTAGAGCACGCAGCCGAACGCCCAGACGTCGGTGCGCCGGTCGACGGGCTTCCCGCGCGCCTGCTCGGGGCTCATGTAGGCCCCGGTACCCAGGATCATCCCGGCCATCGTCGCGGCATACGTCAGCGTGGGGGCGCTGCCGGGATCGAGCGCGCCCGGGGACGAAGCGTCGCCCGCGGCGGCCTTCGCCAGGCCGAAGTCGAGCACCTTCACCTTGCCGTCGGGCGCCAGCTTCACGTTCGCGGGCTTGAGGTCCCGATGGACGACCCCCTTGTCGTGGGCCTCCGCCAGGGCGTCCGCGATCTGCTTTGCGATCGCGAGCACGTCGTCGATCGACATCCGGCCGCGCGTCAGGTGCTCGGCGAGGTCTTCCCCTTCGACGAGCTCCAGGACCAGGAACTGCGCGTCGTCCGCGTCCTCGAGCCCGTAGATCGCCGCGATGTCCGGGTGATTGAGGGAGGCCAGCACCTGCGCTTCCCGCTTGAAACGGGCGAGGCGGTCCACGTCCTGGGCGACGGCGGCCGGCAGCACCTTGATGGCCACCTCGCGCCCGAGCTTGGTGTCGTGCGCGCGGTAGACCTCGCCCATACCGCCGGCGCCGATGAGTTCGACGATCTGGTATTGGCGCAGGCTGGTGCCGGGTTTGATCTGCATGGCACCGGTCATGGTAGCGGAAGCAGGGGGGAATTCCAACCGTGATCATCTGGTATACCGGCAGATGGCTGCCTCCGAGTGGTTTCCGTAGATACCGGATCAAACATCAATCAGCTACAAGCCTGTCGCCGATGTCAGCGCGCATGTCCATCGGAGCAGAGCAGGCCGCCAACGCCTGCAGTTGCATCCGCCGCTCCTCAGCCTCCAGGAGCCCGAGCCCCTCCCGCGCCCTATCGTACTCCCCGCGCAGACTGAGCCCGAACAACGCCGGATCATCCGTATTCAGACAGCAAGGCACCCCCGCCTCGAGAAACGCCCGCAACGGATGCTCCTCGAACCAGGCGACAGCCCCGGTCGCCACGTTGCTCCCCGGACAAAGCTCCGCGAACACCCCAGCCGCCGCCATCAACGCCAACACCTCCGGCGCCGCCCCGGCCGAAGTGGCATGCCCGATCCGCCGAGCCCCCGCCAGCACCGCCTCCCGTACCGACCCCGCCCCCCCGGTCTCCCCGGCGTGCAGCGTCGTGCCGAACCCCTCCCGCGCCGCCGCCGCCAGCAGCGGCGCGAAGTCGCCGGCAGGCAACGCGGTCTCGTCCCCTCCCACCCCGAAGGCGACGACCCCCAGCCCGGGTCCGCACCGCAGCGCCGCCTCCAAAGCCTTCCAGGCCGCGTCCACTCCCCACTGCCGCACCGCGTCGGCCTGCCACAGCAGTCGCACCCCCCGCTCCTGCGCCACCTGCGCCGCGGCCTCGTGCAGCGCGAACTGGACGGGCGCCACGGCCACGCCCTGCCGGTGCATGACCCCGTACCCCACGGTCACCTCGGCGTAGATCACCCCCTGCCCGGCCAGGGCCGCCCCGAGCCCTAGCGCCGCCTCGTGATAGTCCCGCGGCGTCCGCAGCAGGGAGACGACCGCCTTGTAGCGCTCCAGGAACTGGGCGAACCCCGCGACCGGCAGGTAGCGGGACCCGTCCGGCGTCAGGCAGGCCGCCGGCACCCCAGGCTGCCCGTAGCGCTCCGCCAGGGCCCGCAGGAGCTCCGGGGCCAGGGAACCTTCCAGGTGGACGTGGAGTTCGAGGAGGGCCCTTCGGCGGTCCTGGAATTGCTCTGACATCGATTCTCCCGGGAAAGCTGGCATCTTGCCCCGAATTGGGGTATATTCCCCAGTCGGTTCGCGAGAAATGTCTTGATCAAACCGGTGCCCGACGGCCATCTTGAACCATTGATCCGCCCCAGGCAAGGAGGCTGTCCTGCTCCGTTCCAATACCCAGCGTCGCATCTTCGCCCTCGGGGCGATCATCTCTTCGGCCGCCGTGCTCTACGTACTGGCGGACGTCCTGCCGTCGGCGCCCCCCGAGCGCTTCGGGGGCGACCACGCCGCCGCCCTGCTCGACCCCGACTTCCGCCCCGGGACCGACATCCTCGAATCCGGAACGCTCGTCGACGTGGTCGGCAACGACGCGGGCAGCCTGCCCGAACTGCCCGCCGAGTCGGCGGAGCGCCAGCTCGTCCTGAAGCGCAACGAGACCTTCTACGACGCCCTGCGGGCCCTCGGCGGCGACCACGACGACGTCATCGCCCTGGTGCAGTCCTGCAAGCCCTACCGCAACCTGGGCAAGGTCCGCCGCGGCGACGTCTTCCACTACGCCATGGGCGCGGGCGGGAAGATCGAGCGCCTGCGCTTCGACCTCGAGGACCAGGAATCCTACATCACGATGCAGCGCCGCACCGACGGCTCCTACGAGGCCTTCGAGCTGACCTATCCGGTCGAGCACATCCCGACCGTGGTCTGCGGCATCGTCAACGCCTCGCTGTTCGAGAGCCTCGAGGACGCCGGCGCGCCGGCCGCCCTGGCCTCGAAGCTGGGCGACATCCTGGGCTGGGAGATGGACTTCCGCCGCGACATGCGCCGCGGCGACACGTTCCGCGTGCTGTACGAGGAAGTCCGGCGCGACGGCCGGTTCCTGCGCACGGGCCCGATCCTGGCCGTGGAGTACACCAGCGCCGACCACACCCACCGCGGCTACCGCTTCGTGCAGCCCGACGGCAGCATCGGCTACTACAACGAGGAGGGCCTGAGCCTCGAGAAGCAGCTGCTGCGGGCCCCGGTCGAGTACGCCCGCATCTCCAGCGAGTTCTCGTCGCGGCGGCTGCACCCGGTGCACGGCCGCTACATGCCCCACTACGGCGTCGACTACGCCGCGCCCGTCGGCACGCCGGTGCGCGCGGGCGGCAACGGCGTGGTGGCCGAGGCGGCCTACGAGGGCGGCAACGGGCGCTACGTGAAGATCGTGCACAGCAACCGCTCGTACGAGACCTACTACCTGCACCTCTCGCGCTTCGCCGACGGCCTGCGCAAGGGCGCGCGGGTGCGCCAGGGCGAGGTCATCGGCTACGTCGGCGCGACGGGCACAGCGACCGGTCCGCACCTGGACTACCGCGTGCGCAAGGACGGCACCTGGGTCAACCCGCGCACGCTGAAGCTGCCGGCGTCCGAGCCGATCGAGCGCGAGCACCTGGCTTCCTACCAGGCCACCGCGGCCCTCTACAGCTACTGCCTGGGCTCGCAGCCCGCCGGCAGCGGCACGCACATGATGGCCGGGATGATGCCGCTGGTGCCCGTCGCGGACGGCAACCTGCTGGCCGCGCTGACCCAGCCCTCGTCCTAGGGAGCCGCGGCGGCCGCCAGCAGGAAGGTCCGCAGCGAGGTCAGGATCTCCGGATCGACCACGAACAGGGCGCCCCCGACGGGCGCCCTTCCTCTTGCCGGCGACGACGTCGCGGTGTTCATGGTCATCACGAGGGCCGCGGCGCGCCCGTCGGCCACGCCCAACCGGACCGTGGACACCGCGGCGCCCGGCGCCTCCGCCGTCCCGGGCAGCCAGGCCGTCAACTCGTAGACGGGATCCCCGCCCGCCAGCGGGTCGCGGCCGCCGGCCGCCGCCGGCAGGACGTCCTGGATGTCCGTGCGGTCGAACAGCACCACGATGTCGCCCGCCAGCTCGTCGAGCCGGGAGCGGTCGGTCGGCCGCGCCACGCGCCAGCCTTCGCCGGATTTCACCGTCAGGATCCCGCCGAGACCGGGCGACGACAGGGCGAACGAATCCGCGGCCGCCAGCGTGGCGGTCAGCAGCCCCAGGTGCAGCGACGACGCGAGGTCGGTCCGCCAGTTCCGCAGGGGCTGGTCGGTCAACACCAGCGCGGCGCGACTGCCGTCGCGGCGGCCGAGGATGCGCTCCTGGCCGGCCGGTGCGCCGAACGCCGCCTCGTGCCGCTGACCGTCCGCGCCGCTGGCGATCACCGTCAGCTCCCCGGCGGGCGGCGGCGCCGCGCCCGCCGACGGTTCGCGGAATTCCAGCACCCGGACGTCCGCCAGCAGCGACAGCAGGTTGAGCAGGGAGTTGTCGCGGGCGCGGTACCAGGTGGTCCCGCCGGACTCGCGCCGGCGGTCGGCGCGGTGGGCCTGGTAGCGCTGCGCGGCCGCCGCGCGGGCCAGATCGTCCGCCGGTCGCTGCAGCCACCAGCGCCGGTCGCCGTCGCGGGCGTAGAGGTCGGCAGCGAGGGCGCCCGGCGCCCGCACGCGCACGGTGTCGATGCCCGCCGGATCGTAGAGCGGCCACAGGTCGCGGGCCCGCAGGGCGTCTGGCAGCGTGGCCAGCAGCGCGGGCAGCGCCGCGGCGACCACGTGGACCCGCCCGTCCCTCTCGTCGCGGACGTAGCTGTGCCCGGTGATCGGGTTGCGGCGCCCGATGGTCACGGCGCCGCTGCCGTGCGGCGTCGTCACCGCCAGGCGCCAGGCGTCCGGCCCGTCCAGGCCGTAGGCGGGGTCCCCCGCCGCGCCGGCGATCTCCTGCGAGCGCTCCGACGTCTGCATGGTCCTGATCAGCCGCTCGACGGACTCGGGGTCGGGCAGGTCGCGGACATCGCCGTCCAGGCGCCAGCCCCGCGCCGTCCGTTGCAGGACGACGTGCCGACCCGGCCCGTGGATCTCGCAGCTGCTCATTTCGGCGAGGGGGAACGGGAAGAGGCGGTCGGCGTCGACCTGTGCGCGGTCGTCGCCGCCGCGCAGGTACAGCACCGTCGCGGCCGCCAGGATCGGCAGCAGGATCCAGAAGCCGCGGGGCAGCAGGCCGGGGCGGAACTTCAAGGCAGGCCTCCGGCGTCCGGGCGCGCTCGCCGGCGGACGGGTCAGTGGTGGCGGCGCCGGCGCACGACGACCGCCGCGGTCAGCAGCCCGACGATCAGGGGCCAGGCCCCAATGCAGATCCACCCGGCCAGCCGGCGCTGGACGGCGGTGAGGATCAGGGGTTCGCCGCCGGCGCCGGGGGCGCGCGCCGCGATCAGGACCTGGTCGCGGGACAGCCAGCCCAGGGTGTTGAGCAGCAGGTCGCGGTTGCCGTAGAGGTTCAGGGCCGAGTTGGCCGCGAAGTCGGCGTCGCCGAAGACCACCAGCCGGGAATCCTTCGCCTCGCGGATCACCGATCGCGGCCCGTCGGGCTCGACCTTCTCGAGCTCGCGCAGGCGGCGGGTGACCTCGGTGTCGGCCGGCAGCTCCGGCGCCGCGAGGGGATCCGCCGCGGCGTCCGGATCGCGCGCCACCGACAGGGCCACCACGAAGGGCAGCGGCCCCGCCCGGTCCCGGTCCTCGTCGAAGATCGGTCGCCCGCGCGCCACGGCTTGCGGGTCGGACTCCGACCAGCTGTCCTCGTCCGAGAGGATCAGGGTGCGGGCCTCGACCCCGCGCATGGTCGGCGCCAGCGGCGACAGCGACTGGCAGAACGGGAACAGGGTGACCATGCCGTCGAGCCCGCGCGTGATCTCGTGCGGGCCGTAGGCGGCGGTGACCATGAACAGCTCGTCGACGCGCAGCTGGGCGTTGGCGCGCGACGCGGTGACCAGGAAATCGTCGCCCAGGCCGACGTTGAAGCGGCGCAGCCAGGTCGCCACGGACGGGGGCGTGCCGGGGTCGAGCATCAGCAGCAGCGCGCCGCCGCGGGCCAGGAAGCGGTCGAGGGCGGCGAGCTCGGCGCCCGAGAACTCCTCGCGGGGGCTGGCCAGCGCAACGACCGCCGCGTCGGCGGGGATCTCCGGCGCGGCGGGCAGCAGCAGGGAGCGCAGGACGTAGCCCTCGCGGGCGACGGCGTCGGCGTAGGCGGACATGCCGATGCGGTCGCGGTCGTCGAGCCGCCGCTCGCCGTGCCCCTGGATGTGGTAGACCACGGGACGCGACCCGCTCACGACGCGGTAGAGGGCGTTGACCAGCGCGGTCTCGTCCGGGTCGAGCAGCCGGCGGCGGCGCTCCCCGCAGGTGACCACGACGGAGCGCTCGGTGGTCACGCCGTACTCCTGGACGCGCGCCAGGTCGGTCTCGGGATCGAAGACCCGCGACGCAAGGCCCGGCATGCGGTCCCCGAAGGAGGTCAGCATGGCCTCGACGACGCGGCGGCGCGGGTCCAGGCGCTGGTAGAAGGCCGCCACCTCGACCTCGCGGTCCAGGACCGACAGCACGCGCACCGTCTGCGGCGACAGGCTGTTGTCGCGGTCGCGGGTCCAGTCCCAGACCAGCGGGGCGCGCGCGGCGGCCAGGTCCAGCACCGTCAGCAGGGCCGCCAGCGCCAGGGGCGTCGCCCAGCGCGCGG
>DYDD01000041.1 GCA_020718045.1 Fibrobacter sp.
CGTGCTGGCCGGGGCGGACGCGGCCGAGATCAGCGCACGCTTCCACCGCACCCTGCTGGACCTGCTGGCCGAGACGGCCCGGCGCGCCTCGCGGCAGACAGGGCTGCGTACCGTAGCCCTGGGCGGCGGCAGCTTCCAGAACGAGATCCTGGCCGCCCTGCTGCCGCCGCGGCTGGAAGCCGTCGGCCTGCGGCCCTTGCTGCCGCGGGAACTGCCGTCCAACGACGGGGCGGTGTCCCTCGGCCAGGCCGCCGTGGCGCGGGCCGGGTTCGCATGAGCCCGCACCGCGTTGGACGGGGCCGCCCCCGTGACCTATCTTCGTCCCAGCGCCCCGCACCAGGGAGGACCGCCATGTGCCTCGCCGTCCCCGGCCAGGTGATCGAGATCTACCAGGAGAACGGCCTGCCGATGGGCCGCATCGACTACGCCGGCGTCGTCGGCGCGGCCTGCCTGGCCTACACGCCGGAGGCCGTCGAGGGCTCGTGGGTCATCGTGCACGCGGGCTTCGCCCTGCAGGTGCTCGACGAGGCGGAGGCCGCGGCCTCCCTGGCCACGCTCTCGGAGCTCAACGAGCTGATCGAGGCCGACAGCCTGCCGGACGTCGCTGACGACGCCGACCGCGACGGGAAGCTCCCATGAGGTTCCTGCAGGAGTACCGCGACCCGGCGCCGTGCCGCGCGCTGCTGGCGCGCATCGCCGCGGCGACGACGCGCCCGTGGACGATCATGGAGATCTGCGGCGGCCAGACCCACGCCATCCTGCGGCACGGACTCGACCGGTTGCTGCCGCCCGCACTGACCCTGGTGCACGGCCCCGGCTGCCCGGTCTGCGTGACGCCGCTCGAGACGATCGACCGCGCGCTGGCCATCGCCGCGCGACCCGGCGTGATCTTCACCTCCTTCGGCGACATGCTGCGCGTGCCCGGTTCGCGGGACGACCTGATGCGGGTCAAGTCGCGGGGCGGCGACGTGCGCTTCGTCGACTCCCCGCTCGAGGCGCTCCAGCTGGCCCGCCGCCACCCGGAGCGGGAGGTCGTGTTCCTGGCCGTCGGCTTCGAGACCACCGCACCGGGCAACGCCATGGCCGTGCAGCAGGCGACGCGCGAAGGGCTGACGAACTTCAGCGAGCTGGTCAGCCACGTGCTGGTGCCGCCGGCGATGGCCGCCATCCTCGGCTCGCCCGCCAACCGGGTGCAGGGCTTCCTGGCCGCCGGCCACGTCTGCGCCGTGATGGGCTGGCGGGAGTACGAACCGCTGGCCGCGCGTTTCGGCGTGCCGATCGTGCCGACGGGCTTCGAACCGGTCGACCTGCTGCAGGGGATCCTCAGCTGCGTGGAGATGCTGGAGCGGGGCGAGGCGGGCGTCGAGAACCGCTACGCCCGCATCGTGAAGCGCGACGGCAACCCGTCCGCGCGCGCCGTGGTGGACGAGGTCTTCGAGGTCTGCGACCGCCCCTGGCGCGGCATCGGCGTCATCCCCGGCAGCGGGCTGCGCCTGCGCGCCGCGTACGCCGCCTGCGACGCCGAACGGCGCTTCGACGTGGGCGACATCGCGCCGCAGGAGCCGCGGGAGTGCATCAGCGGCGAGATCCTGCAGGGCGTGAGGAAGCCCGACCAGTGCGCCGCCTTCGGCAAGGCCTGCACGCCCGCCACGCCGCTGGGCGCCACCATGGTCTCGAGCGAGGGCGCCTGCGCCGCCTACTGGCAGTACCACCGGAGGAACCCGTGAGCGACGCCCCCGGCTTCGAAGGCCTGTCCTGTCCGGCCCCCCTGGCCGGCCACGACACCGTGCAGCTCGCGCACGGCGCCGGCGGGCGGCTGTCGGCCGAGCTGATCGACGCGCACGTGCTGCCACGCTTCCGCCACGAACTGCTGGCGAAGCTCGAGGACCAGGCCGTGTTCGAGCTGCCGCCCGGCCGCGTCGCCTTCTCCACCGACACCTTCGTAGTCACGCCGCTGGAGTTTCCCGGCGGCGACATCGGCGACCTGGCCGTCAACGGCACCGTCAACGACGTGGCCATGAGCGGCGCGCGCCCGCTCTACCTGAGCGTGGGCCTGGTGCTGGAGGAGGGCCTGCCGCTGGCGCTGCTGGACCGGATCCTGGGCTCGATGGAACGGGCGGCCCGCGCCGCCGGCGTCAGCGTCGTGACCGGCGACACCAAGGTCGTCGACCGCGGCGGCTGCGACGGGATGTTCATCAACACGTCGGGGATCGGGGTCGTGCCCGCGGGCGTGTCGCTGTCGGCCGCCTCGCTGCGGCCTGGCGACGCGGTGCTGATCTCCGGCACGATCGCCGACCACGGCATGGCCGTGATGTCGGTGCGCGAGGGCCTGAGCTTCCGCTCGACGATCGCCAGCGACACCGCCGCGCTCGGCGGCCTGGTCGCCGACCTGCTGGCGGCGGCGCCGGGCCTGCGCGCGCTGCGCGACCCTACGCGCGGCGGCCTGGCCACCACGCTGAACGAGTTCGCCCGCGCCTCGCGCGTCGCCATCCGCGTCGAGGAAGGGGCCGTCCCGTTGCGCCCCGACACGGCGGCCGCCTGCGAGATCCTGGGTCTCGACCCGCTGAACGTGGCGAACGAGGGGAAGCTGGTGGCGGCGGTGCCGGCCGCGGAGGCGCCGGCGGCGCTGGCCGCGCTGCGGGCCCATCCCCTGGGACGCGACGCGGCCGTGATCGGCGAGGTCGTCGCCGGCGAGCCGAGGCTGGTCACGCTGCGCACGGCGTTGGGCGTGGAACGCATCCTGGACCTGCCGCTGGGGCTGCAGCTGCCGCGGATCTGCTGAGTTCCGCTCTGTGGCGCCGAGCGGGTGGGGGTTTTGCGCTTTCATGCCGGTCATCCCTGATGTCAGGGATGGCCGAGTTCATCCATCAAGCGTGCCGATGCTCGCCGGCGTGCCGATCCGCAGATGACATCCCTCACCTCCGACTCAGGACACTTCCTGCTGCGCGGCGAGTTGCAGCAGCGTCTCCCGTGCCACCGGCCGCAGGATCAGCGCCCGTTTCTCCGAGACCAGCCGGTAGAAATACTCCGACCCGAACTGCGGCTCGATCCGCGGCGACGCGTGCGGCGTCCAGTCGGAGTCGTAGCCGTACCGGACCAGGAAATCCTGGTAGATCGTGCGGAACAGTGCCGCGTCTTCGGCCCGGAACCACTGCCGCCAATCGCCGGACGACTTCGTCCTGACGACCCGCTCGTGTTTGGGATCGACATCGGACGAACCCGCAAGCTCCATGCCGAGGTACTCCGACAGCGCGTCCAGGCGCCCCGCCACGAAATCCTCGTATTTGAACGGGAGGAAGTCCGGGTAGCGGTCGTAGAAGCCCTCGATCCTGGCCCACTCCGCCGCGTAGTGGGCGCGGATGGTCGCGTCGTCGTGCGCGATCCCCCGCAGATCCCAGTCGAAACGGATGAGGTCCAGGACGCCCAGTTCGCCGCCCGACGCCTCCAGCCGCCGCAGGAATGCGTACATGCGGGCGACCTGGCGGTCGTCGCGGTCGTAGGGGCTGTGGTAGCCGATGCCGTACATCAGGCGGCTGATCAGGGTGTCGCGGGGATCGCGGACGATGGCGATCTTGCGGTCGAAGTGCAGGTAGGGGGTCAGGTCCTCGGTGTCGGGATTGATGACGACCTTGGCCAGAACGCCGCGTTCGTCGTCACCCGGTTCGGGCCGGTAGGGTTCGGGTTCCTCGAAGAGCAGCCTCGGGCCGCCCCCCCCCCAGGAATTGCGTAACTTGTAGTAAAGTCCGGTAGTTCCGGTCTTCGGCGAACCGGCGATGAGGATCTTCATGATCCAGCGACCTCCCCGTTGCGATCAACGATCTCGCCATCACGCCAACGTCAAGCCACCCCCGGCGAGCAGTTCGGCGAAGGTCGTGAAGGGCAGCACTTCGATCCCGTCAAAGGTCTTCAGTGCGGGACCGTCGGGGTAGACGATCAGTCGGCGTTCGAGGCCGGGCAGCGAGGCGATGGCGCGCAGACCCTTGCACCAGCTTTCGGCGAACGCGGCGCCGGACTTGGCTTCGACGGCGACATGCCGGCCGCCCCGGGTCAGGACGAAGTCGACCTCCGTGCTGCGCCGCTCAGCCGACCAATAGGTGATGTCGTCACAGACCCCTCTGTAATCGCGGTAGGCTCGCAACGTCTGGGCCACCAGACCCTCGAACAGGGCGCCCCGCTCCTCGGGCCCGGGGACGCCGCGGGAACGGCGCATCGCCCTGACGATGCCGGGATCGCACCAGTACCACTTCGGGTGCCTACGCTCGCGCATACGCAGTTTCGCCTCGAAGCCGGGCACGCGGAAGCAGAGCAGGGTCTCCTCGAGGATCTCCAAGTAACCGGCGACCGTCGTGCGCGCGACGCCCGCCTCCCGCGCGATGTTGGACACGTTGACGGCCTGCCCGTGGCAGAGCGCGGCGATCGGCAGGAACCGCGCGAAACCGGGCAGGTTGCGTACGGCCGCCTCCGCTTGGATCTCCTCCTTCAGGTACAGCTGCGCGTAAGCCGCCAGCGTCTCTTCGCGCACCCGGGAGTCCCATACCAGCGGCAGGAGCCCGCTCTCCAGCGCCTTGTCGAGGTCGAAGCTGCCGCCGAGTTCCTCCGGGACGAAGGGATGCATCGACCGCTGCAGGGCCCGGCCGGCCAGCAGGTTGACGCCGTCCCGTTTAAGCTTGCGAGCGCTCGAGCCGCAGAGCACGAAGCGGGCATTCCGCTCTGCGATGGCACGGTGCACCTCGTTCAGGAGCGACGGCAACCGCTGGACTTCGTCGATGACGATCCAGCGGTCGGGATCGAGGGCCCTGAGCTCGAGTGCGAACTGAGCGGGGGCGGCCAGCAATCGCTGGTACTTGACTTCGTCGAGCAGATCCACGAAGTAGGCCGCAGGCATCCGAGCCCTCAGCCAGGTGGACTTCCCGGTCCCGCGGGGCCCCAGCAAGAAATAGCTTTGATCGGGCGCCGAAAGGCATCGCTCGCGCATGATTGACCACCTCGCCGTCATCTATCGACGCATATTGACGATCATGTATACAATAATTCAATCCGCGCCGACAAAGAAGAATCATATCTTATTGTCAATAAACACAATAACTAAGTCAACCCGCTTTCCGGACTGCCGGATTCGTCACCATCTCCTTCCGCCTCGAGCAACGCCCGCGCTTCCTCGACGTCCTTCTCCCAGACCAGCAGCCTGATTCCCTCCAGCAGCGCCATCTGTGGATTCATGCCGCCGCAATCGTCGGTGGTCACCAGCGCCTCGAGCCCGTAGGCCCGCAGCATCGCGACCGCCATCTCCGCCTCGAGCTCGGTGCCGTAGGTCCGCAGGACCTTCATGCCGTCGATCACGGCGCCACCTCCTCAGCCGCGGGTGTCCAGGGCTGCTCGCCGGCGGAGAAAGCCGCCGGGTCGTAGCCCTGGCGTTCCAGCAGGATGTCGATCGCGGCCCGCTGCATCGGCGTCAGCCGCGGCTCGCGCGCCAGGATCCAGCCGTACTTGCGGTCGGGACCGCCGACCACGGCCCAGCGGTAGTCGGGCTCCAGACCCAGGATCCAGTAGTCGGCCTTGACCGGAGCGAGGCCGAGGACCTTGAACGGCGTCAGCTCGAGCCGGGCGTTGGTGCGGGTGTCGACCACCTCCGCCTCGGCGGTGAACTCGTCCAGGGTGCCGTCGGCCTTGCGGCAGCGGTTGGTCACCGCCAGCTTGCCATCGGCGCGCAAGGCGTAGGTCGCCGTGGCGCAGCAACCGCAGTCCGCCTGGAAGCGGTTGGGGACGCGGGCGATCTCGTGCCAGGTGCCGCAGTAGCGGGGCAGGTCGACGCGTTCGACCACGCGGGGTCGGTAGGGCGTCCGCGCCGGACGCTCGGCGAAGGCGACGGCGTCCGGCAGCACGAGCAGGGCGAACAGGGCGGCGATGCGGACGGCGCGCACAGGATACCTCCGGGGCAGGGCTCCCGTCCATGATGCCACAACGCGGGCCGTGCCGCCAGGGTTGTCGGGCGGCCTGGCCGGCGGCCGTCACTCCGGCCAGATGAAGCGCTTGCGGAAGCTGGCCTTGGCGGCGGCGGCGTCGGCCTCGGCGACCACCACCGAGATGCTGTTGACCGAGGAGCCGAGCGAGAGCGTGTCGATGCCGTCGCGGCACAGCGCGTGGTAGACCTCGCTGGCCAGCGCGATGCGCTCGTAGAAATGCGGGCCGTAGAGCGTCAGGATCGTGACGGGTTCGCGGATGTCGAGCGCCTTGGGCTGGTGGTCGGCGCGGATCGTCTCCAGCAATGCGTTGGTCGCGTCGTAGCGATCGCGCGCGACGCAGAGCGAGAGGTTGCGCAGGCCGTCGGCGCCGTTGCCGATGGTCAGGTAGCACAGCGGGATGCCGGCGTCGGCGACCAGCCCCAGGATCCGGCAGGAGCGGCCCGGCTGCCAGCGGTAGGCCAGGACCTCGACCAGGCACAGGTCGCTCTTCTCGATGAGGCCGCCGCACTCGGTACGCATGCTCAGGATCTCCTCAGGGTCGCCGTGAAGGTGCTGCCGCGGCCCGGTTCGCTCGTCACCACGATCTCGCCGCCCATCTGCTCGATGAACCGCTTGACGATGGGCAGGCCCAGGCCCGTCCCCAGCGTCGAGGCCGCCTTGGCCTCGGGCGTGCGGTAGAACTCGTCGAAGATGCGCCCGAGGTCCTCGGGCCTGATGCCGATCCCCTCGTCGGCCACGGACACGCGCACGGCGTCGCCCAGGTCGCGCAGCTCCACGGTCAGGCGGCCGCCGTCTCGGTTGTAGCGCACCGCGTTGCTGATCAGGTTGCCCAGGACCTTCTCGACCATGGTCTCGCTGGCCCGCAGCAGCACGTCCTCGGCCGGCAGGCGGGCCTCGACGCGCAGGCCGCGCGACTCGACCAGCGACTGCTGGCCGTCCAGCAGGGTGGCGATCAGGTGGTTGAGGTTGAGGTCGCGCACGTCCTGGCCCTGGTGCAGGGGGCCTCGCGTCAGGTCGCTCAGACCCTGCACGATCTCGGTCGCCTGGCGCAGGCGCTCGACCGTGCGCCGCAGCAGGTCCCGCGGCTTCTCGGCCATGTCCGCGCCGGCGACGGCCAGCACCGCCTCCACGGCGCTCTGGGCCGTGACCACCGGGGTCTTGACCTCGTGGGAGACGTAGCGGAAGAAGTCGATCTTGGCCTTGTCCGCCGCCATGAGCTGCTGCTGCCGGATCACCAGGTCGTCCTTGATCGTCCGGTTGTGGCGCATGATCGAGGCGCTCAGGTAGGCGCAGGCGACCAGCACCAGCCAGAAGGCCGCCAGCCCCGAGGAGACGAACCGCCAGTCCCGGCTCATCTCCGGCCCGCTGGACAGGTGGCGGTGCGGCACGAGCCCGGTCGCTTCTCCCAGCACCTCGGCGGTGAACAGCAGGCCGGCCAGCAGGGACATCCGGCGGATCTCCCTCCCCTTGAACAGCAGCCCGGCCAGCAGGACGTGGATGATGTAGACGAAGTGGAAGGGGTTCTCGATGCCGCCGCTGAAGCCGAGCAGAACCGTCAGCAGCAGCAGGTCCAGGATCATCTGGATCTTGACGACGATCAGTTCGGCGCGGATGTCGGTCGCCGGTACCCGGCGGTTGCGCAGCGTGTAGACGGTGTTCATGGCCAGCAGGACGGCGGCCGTCAGCAGGATGGGCAACCGCGGCAGGGCGACGCGGCCGAACTCGACCGCCAGCAGCGAGACCGCCACCATGCCGACGGCGGCGATCCAGCGCATGCGGTTGAACCAGTCGGAGCGCAGGCGCAGCGACGCGGCCGAAACGAAGTGGGCCGACTCGGCGGCGATCGGTTCGGGAGCGGTCTGCGCGACGGCGCCCGCGGCTCTGCGCTCCATGGCCTCCTAGATCGTCGGCGGCAGGTGCTTGCGCACCAGGTCCACGAGCCGCCGCGGGCTGACCGGCTTCTCGAGGTACTCGTCCACCGGCAGGAAGTCCGAGTCCTTCTCCGGGTCGAAGGCGTACCCCGTCTGGTCGGCCACCGCGGTCAGCATGATGATCGGGATGTCCCGGGTATTGTCACCCTTGCGCAGCTCGTAGGCAACCTGGAATCCCTCGTCGATCTCGCCCATCATCACGTCGAGCAGGATCAGGTCGGGCTTCCGCTCGCGGGCCAGGTCCAGGCCCCGGGCGCCGTTCTGGGCGTCGATCACGCCGAAGCCCTCGCTCTCGAGGGTCAGCCGGATGATCTCGACCAGGTCGATGTCGTCGTCAATGACCAGGATGGTCCGCTTCATCGGAATGAACCTCCGCTTTGATGATCTCCAGCACCTCGGGGACCGCCGACGCCACCGCGTCCGAAAGGCCCCGGTCGATCTCCAGCGTCTGCGGCTCCACGCCCACGACCACCAGCCGCCGCGGGAGGCGGTCGATGCGCTCGGCCAGGGCGAAGGCCTCCGCGAGGCCGAACCCGTGCAGCGAGAGCCGGTCCCCGGCGAGCCCCAGGGCGACCTCGCCCGGCGCGAAGCGCACGACGCTCCCCGGTTCCAGGCCCATGCGGGCCGCGTCGACGATCACGTGCAGATCCCCGTCCTCGAAGCGGTCGATCAGCGACAGGGCGTCGGTCCCGGCGTCGATCAGTTCGGCGCCCGGGAAGGCGTCCGTGGCGCGCGCCCGCTCCAGGACGGCCGCCCCCACCCCGTCGTCGCCGTACAGCGGATTGCCGACCGCGATGAGCTTCACGCCGCTCCTACCTCGTGAACTTCACGTCCAGCATGTGCACCGAGCACGAGATGCAGGGGTCGTAGGCGCGCACCAGCATCTCCAGCAGATGCGCGATCGCGGCCTCCCCGCGATCCACGACCTCGGGCACGAGCTTGACCATGTCGTCGTCGATGTTGGCCAGGTTCTGTCCCGTGGGGATGATGCAGTTGGCGGCCGTGATGCGGCCCTGCCGGTCGTAGGTGTACTCGTGGTACAGGATGCCGCGCGGCACCTCGGTGGCGCCGATGCCCGTGCCGTGGCGCGTCGGGTCCTGGTTGGGGACCTCGTCGCGGATCCCGGCCGCCAGCAGGCGGTCCAGGACGGCCATGGCGTCGAGGCAGCAGTGGACCGACTCGACCACCTGGGCCACGGTGTTCATGAACGGGTTGTGGCAGCCCGGCTTCAGGCCGAGCTTCGCCGCCACGCCCAGCGCCTCGGGGCAGAGCCGGTCGTGATTGTTGTTCCAGCGGGCCAGGGCGCCCACCATGTACGAGGACCGGTTGACCTTGCAGTGCTTCGAGGTGCTGTGGGGCACGATGAACTCGTTGCTCATGCGACGGTACTCGCGGTCCGGCACGCGGCCGGTGTCGGTCGAGCAGATGTCGCCGTCGTAGAGCGCGTAGTCGTCGTCGCTGCGCAGGGAGATGAACTCGGTCTCGCGGGTGAAGTCCGGGATCTCGCCCGCCAGGGTCGCCACGACGTCGGCCGCGAAGACCAGGTCCGGCAGCATCTGCTGCTCGAGGCGCTCACGCAGCACAGCCAGCGACTTCGCCGACGGGAGCTGCGTGAAGCCGCCGGGCACGCAGGAGATCGGGTGGACGGCGCGGCCGGAGATCACCTCGCCGATGTCGTTGGCCAGGCGCTTCATGCGCAAGGCGGCCTTGACGACCTCGGGGTGCGTGCCCACCAGGGGGAACACCGAGCCGACCTTCAGGAAGTCGGGGGCGGCCAGGAACAGCGCGTGCAGCACGTTGGACTGGATCGTGGCGCCGTGGACCAGCAGCTTGCGCAGCAGCACCGTCTGCTCGCTGACCTCCAGGCCCAGCGCCTGCTCGGTGGCCTTGAACGACGTCATCTGGTGGCCGAGCGAGCAGATGCCGCAGATGCGCGAGGTGATGATCGCGGCCTCGTGGAAGTTGCGGCCCTTGAGCATGGCTTCGAAGTAGCGCGGGGCCTCGACGATCTCCAGGCGCGCCTTCTCCAGCACGCCATCGCGCATGTTGACCACGATGTCCCCGTGGCCCTCCACCCGCGTCAGATGATGGACCTTGATGTCCAGGTTGGTGCCCATCAGGAGACCCCCTCGAGCTGGTTGGCGTTGAACATCTGCAGCTTCTTGCGCGCGTCGTCCATCGACAGGCCGTGGGCGACCAGGATCTCCTCCATCGCCTCGACGTTGGGCTCGGGCACCAGGCCGCGGCAGCCCGTGCAGTACTGGCCGAAGGTGGGGCACTGCGCGTCGCAGCCGGCGCGGGTGACCGGCCCGAGGCAGATCATCCCCTTCTCGTAGACGCACTCGTTGTCCTTCAGCTTGCACTCGGTGCACACCGCGTTGCCGGGCTCGACGGGCGCCTTGCCCATGACCAGGGCGGTGAACACCTTCAGGAACTCCAGCTGGGTCATGGGGCAGCCGCGGATGTTGACGTCGACCTTGACCACCGCGCTCAGCGGCAGCGCCGGCAGCGTCGGGAACAGGTACTTGTCCTGCCCGTAGACCTCCTCGCGCACCTGCTCGATGGGGCGGATGTTCTTCAGGGCGTTGATGCCGCCCTGCACCGCGCAGGCACCCAGGGCCACCAGGACCTTGGACTTGCGCCGGATCTCGTGGATCCGCTTGATGCAGTCGGGCGTCGACAGGGCCCCCTCGACGAAGGCGATGTCCAGCGACTCGGCACGCCCGTCCATGGCCTCGCGCCACTCGACGATCTCCACGTGCTCCAGGATGTCCAGGAGTTGATCCTCGAAATTCAGCTGGTTGAGCTCGCAGCCCTCGCAGCCGGTGAAGTCGAAGATGCCGACCCTCGGTTTGTTCGCCATCACAGAGCCTCCCGGAGTGCCTTGATGTCGGGGTAGTGGTAGACGGGGCCGTCCTGGCAGACGTAGCTGCCGTTGATCTGGCAGTGCCCGCACTTGCCCACGCCGCACTTCATGCGGCGCTCGAGGGACATGTAGATGTTCTCCTCGGGGAGGCGCTTGGACTTCAGGGCCAGCAGGACGAACCGGTACATGACCGGCGGCCCGCAGACGCAGGCCAGGGTATTCGGGAGATCCAGGTCCAGGCCCGGGATCAGGGTCGTGATGACGCCGGTGCGGCCCTGCCAGCCCGGCGAGCCGCGGTCCACAGTGAGGTGGAACTCGACCCGGGGGTCGCGCTCCCACAGGCGCCGCTCGTCCTCGAACAGCAGGTCGGCGTCGCTCTTGCTGCCGTAGCAGATGATGAGCCGGCCGAAGTCGCCGCGGTTGTCCAGGACGTAGTTGATCAGCGAGCGCAGCGGCACTAGGCCGATGCCGCCGGCGACCACCAGCACGTCCCGGCCCTTGAACTTCGCCATGTCGAAGCCGCTGCCGAAGGGGCCGCGGATGCCGATGCGCTCGCCGGGCTGCATGCGGTGGATCATCTCGGTGAGCATGCCCACCTTGCGGATGCCCAGCTCGAAGGCGCCCTTCCTCGTCGGCGACGAGGAGATCGAGATCGGCGCCTCGCCGACGCCGAACAGCGACACCTCGACGAACTGCCCCGGCCGGTGCCCCAGCTCGGCGCCGCCCGGCAGCCTGATCTCGAACAGCTTCTCCAGCGGCGTCATCGACCGCACGTCCGTGATCTCCGCCATGACGGGCAGGTACAGGTCCTTCGTCGCGGCGGGAGTGATGAGTTCTCGCTTGGTCATCTTGCCTCTCCTTGACGGGACCTAGGCCTTGACGGCGTCGTGGTCGTTCACCAGGCGGTTGACGATCGAGACGATGCTGATCCCGGCGGTGCAGGACGCCGTGCAGCGGCCGCAGCCCACGCACCAGGGCTCGCCCGTCTCGTCGGAGATGTACTTGAACTTGCGGAACACGCGGTGGCGCTGGCGCGCGGCCGGCTCCTCGCGGAAGACCTCGCCGCCGGCCACCTCGGTGAAGCTGCGCAGCAGGCAGCCGTCCCAGCGGCGCTCGCGGCTGCCGCGGGTCACCGTGATATCGACCGCGTCCTCGACGTCGAAGCAGTAGCAGGTGGGGCAGACGAGGTTGCAGGTGCCGCAGCTCGTGCACTTCTCGGCTTCCTCCTCCCACACCTCGCTGTCGTAGCCGTGGGCGAGGACGTCCTTGAGCTTGGCCTGCGGGACGTAGATGTGCTGGTGGAAGGGGGCCGCGGCAGGCAGGCCCGCCGTGTGGGCGGGCAGCGGGAAGCCGGCGACCAGGCCCTCGCCGTCGGGGGTCAGCGCCTCGAGCGCGTAGCCGCCCTCGCACGGGTGCAGGAACAGGTCGCAGCCGGTGGTGTCGCCGGCCGGAACGCCCACCGAGCCGCTGAAGTGGAACCGGTCGGGCGTGAAGCCAACCCCGACGATCAGGGCGCCCTGGCGCCGCGTCAGGTAGTTCCGCTCCGGGTTGCCCGAGACGAAGTTGTGGTCGAGCTTCAGCACCGCGTGGACGTCGTAGCTGTGGACGCCCAGGAACACGGCGTCCAGCGGCGCGACCACCGGCTGCTCGCAGGTGTTCTCGACCAGGTTGAAGCTGAGCAGCTCCTCGCGCGGGGGCAGGAAGTACCTCTTGATCGAGCTGACGGTCCGCGGGTAGTCCAGCACCACGTCCTGCGGCCGGTCGACCGGTGCGAACGCGAACGCGTTGCGGCCCTTGCGGTGCGGCGCGTAGACCGTCTTCTGCTGCTGCAGATGGCCGATGAACGCCGCCACCTTGCCGTTTTCCAGATAGAATCGAGCCATGCGAGCACTCTCCCCTGTGGTGGTACGGCCCGGGTCGATCCCGGAATTCTGCCCAAATGTTTTTTCCGAAACACTTTATGTCAAGAAATAAACAGGTCGCGCGGCAACTCCGACCTTCGGAAGCAGGCTTCGTGCCGCGCGGTTCCCGTCGGACCGCACAATCTCCTGGCAGTTCCCTCCTGTTACATTATCGTTGAGTCTCGATATCGACCGGGCGGGGAGCCGCCCCGGCGCATCCATCCTTGACAGCACCCCGCCCGGCGGGGATAACACAGACCACGGTCTGCCAACGCCTGCCGCCACCGGCGCGCCCGGGTTCCGGTCCGCCGAGAGGTCGCCAATCCCGAAAGAGGGGTCGTCATGTTCCGTGCGCTCGACCACGCCCGGCCCGGGTCCGCCACGCCCGCCCGCCTGGCCGCGGCCGCCACCGCGCTCATCCTGCTCGTCGGCGCCGCCCCGGCGGCCCTGGCCCAGCACGCTCCCGGCGGCGAGGCCAACCTGGTCCTGCCGCCCCTGACCGAGGGACGCGGCCTGCTGACGGCCGGCCTGCTCGTCTGCGTCTTGGGCATCGGCTTCGGGCTGCTCATGATGCAGCGCGTCAAGGGCATGCCGGTGCACAAGTCGATGTCGGACATCTCGGCCCTCATCTACGAAACCTGCAAGACCTACCTGATCCAGCAGGGGAAGCTGCTGCTCGTGCTGGAGCTGTTCATCGCCGTCATCATCCTGCTCTACTTCGCCGTGCTGCTGAAGTTCGCGGCGATCAAGGTCTTCATCATCCTGCTGTTCAGCCTCATCGGCATCGCCGGCAGCTACGGCGTGGCCTGGTTCGGCATCCGCATCAACACCTACGCGAACTCGCGCGTCGCCTTCGCCAGCCTGAGGGGCAAGCCCTTCCCCCTGATGGACATCCCCCTGCAGGCCGGCATGAGCATCGGCATGATGCTGATCAGCGTCGAGCTGCTGATGATGCTGCTGATCCTGCTGTTCATCCCCGGCGACTACGCCGGGCCGTGCTTCCTCGGCTTCGCCATCGGCGAGTCCCTCGGCGCGGCCGCCCTGCGCATCGCGGGCGGCATCTTCACCAAGATCGCCGACATCGGCGCCGACCTCATGAAGATCGTCTTCAACATCAAGGAAGACGACGCGCGCAACCCCGGCGTGATCGCCGACTGCACGGGCGACAACGCCGGCGACTCGGTCGGCCCGAGCGCGGACGGCTTCGAGACCTACGGCGTGACCGGCGTGGCCCTGATCACCTTCATCATGCTCGCGGTGCCCCAGGCGGCGACGCAGGTCCAACTGCTGGTCTGGATCTTCATGATGCGCGTGCTGATGGTCGTCACCAGCGGGCTGTCGTACGTCGTCAACGGCGCCGTGGCCAAGGCCCGCTACGGCGAGGCGAAGAAGATGGACTTCGAGGCGCCGCTGACCTCCCTGGTCTGGCTGACCTCGATCATCTCGGTGGCCGTCACCTACGTCGCCTCCTACCTCCTGATCCGCGACCTCGGCGACGGCACGCTGTGGTGGAAGCTCTCGACGGTCATCACCTGCGGGACGCTCGCGGGCGCCATCATCCCCGAGCTGGTCAAGGTCTTCACCTCGACCAACTCGCGCCACGTGCGCGAGATCGTGACCTCGTCGCGCGAGGGCGGCGCCTCGCTGACCGTCCTGTCCGGCCTGGTGGCGGGCAACTTCAGCGCCTACTGGCTGGGCCTGGCCATCGCCGCCCTGCTGGGCATCGCCTACGGCGTCAGCACGCTGGGCCTGGGCGCCCTGATGGCCGCGCCGGCGGTGTTCGCCTTCGGCCTGGTGGCGTTCGGCTTCCTGAGCATGGGCCCGGTCACGATCGCCGTGGACTCCTACGGCCCCGTGACGGACAACGCCCAGTCGGTGTTCGAGCTGTCGGTGATCGAGAACATCCCGGGCATCAAGGAGGAGCTGAAGCGCGACCACGACTTCGACGTCGACTTCACGCACGCCAAGGACCTGCTCGAGGAGAACGACGGCGCGGGCAACACCTTCAAGGCCACGGCCAAGCCGGTGCTGATCGGCACCGCGGTCGCCGGCGCCACCACGATGATCTTCTCGATCATCGTGGGGCTCACCCACGGCCTGACCGAGAACCTCGACAAGCTGTCGCTCCTGCACCCGCCGTTCCTGCTCGGCATGCTGTGCGGCGGCGCGATGATCTATTGGTTCACCGGCGCCTCCACGCAGGCCGTGACCACCGGCGCCTACCGCGCCGTGGAGTTCATCAAGCGCAACATCAAGCTCGACGGCGCCGAGAAGGCCTCGGTCGAGGACAGCAAGAAGGTCGTGGCGATCTGCACCCAGTACGCGCAGAAGGGGATGTTCAACATCTTCCTGGCCGTCTTCTTCGCGACGCTCGCCTTCGCCTTCCTCGAGCCGTACTTCTTCATCGGCTACCTGATCGCCATCGCGTTTTTCGGCCTCTTCCAGGCCATCTTCATGGCCAACGCGGGCGGCGCCTGGGACAACGCGAAGAAGGTCGTCGAGACCGACCTCAAGGAGAAGGGCACGCCCCTGCACGCCGCCACGGTCATCGGCGACACCGTGGGCGACCCCTTCAAGGACACCAGCTCGGTGGCCATGAACCCCGTCATCAAGTTCACGACGCTGTTCGGCCTGCTCGCCGTCGAGCTGGCGGTCGCGCTGCGCGCCGACAACCCCGCCCTGGTGCTGTTCCTGTCGGGGCTGTTCCTGCTGATCTCGATGACGTTCGTCTGGCGCTCGTTCTACCGGATGCGCATCCCGGTCGAGGGCGAGTAGACTCGACCACGCAACCCGGCAAACGAAGAGGGCGTTCCGTCGGCGGAACGCCCTCTTTCTCTGTCCCGTCGCGGAGCGGCTATTCTGCCTGACCAGCCGGCGTCTCGACCTTGCCCTGGACCCCCAGCAGCTCGACGTCGAAGGTCAGCGTCGAGTTGGGTGGGATCACGCCCAGGTCGCGGTCGCCGTAGCCCAGCTCGGGCGGGATGGTCAGCGTGCGCTTGCCGCCGACCTTCATGCCCTTGACGCCGATGTCCCAGCCCGGGATCACGCGGCCGGCGTCCAGCTGGAACTCGAACGGGGAACCGCGGTCGAGCGAGCTGTCGAACTTCTCGCCCTTGACGCCGTCCTTCATCAGCCAGCCGGTGTAATGCACCTGCACGACGTCGCCGGACTCGGCGGCGGGGCCGCTGCCGGTCGCCGTGTCGGCCATCTGCACCTCGGGGATGGCGACCAGCTCGACCTCGAAGATCAGCGTGGAGTTGGCCGGGATCTTCGGCGTGTCGCGTTCGCCGTAGCCCATGGCCGGCTCGAGGATCAACTCGCGCTTGCCGCCGACCTTCATGCCGGGGATGCCCTCGTCCCAGCCCTTGATCAGACGGCCGGTGCCGATCGGAAAGGTCGCGGGCACGCCGCGGGTCACGGAGCTGTCGAAGGGCTCGGCGGCCTTCTGGCCGCCCGTGTACACCCAGCCCGTGTAGTGGACGGTCACGAAATCGCCCTTGGCGGCCGCGCGGCCGTCGCCGACGGCCAGATCCTTGATGTTCAGTCCCGGCACCTGGACCACGCCCTTCGCTTCCGAGGAATTCTTGCCGGCGGCGTCGCCGTCCTTGCAGCCGGCGAACACGGTCGCCAGGATCAGGATGATTGCGATGACCGCCGTGGTGGTGCGCTGCATAGGCCTCTCTCCTTTTCAAGCCGGATGGGGGGCGACGCCCGAGGCGGCGCGCGAAGCGGTGAATATACCCGCAGCGGGGCGGGGGCGCTAGGATTGTTCCCGCCGAGGCGGCCGGGGAAGAGCCGGCCGGGGAGCCAACGCCAGCGCCGCGAGCCAGACCGCATAGGCCAGATGGGCGGCCGCCATGG
>DYDD01000302.1 GCA_020718045.1 Fibrobacter sp.
AGCTACACCACAAAGGGATGCCTCATCAGTGGCCTAGGAACTTCAGACTAAGGAGCGGACGGTATTGATTGAGATTGGCACGCTCGCTGCCGAACAGGAATGACCCAAGATCCACGGCTTCACCGATCAGTGGCTGGTTGGCCGGACGGTTGCGCACGAAGCGGATCCAGGCGTCCTGGGCCAGCCGCGTGACGAGACCGTGGAACCGGCGAAAGCAGAAGGCAATGCCGGGATTCAGCACGATGGCTTCTCGGTTCCCCGTATGTGGGTACAGCCTGGTTTCGAGCTGGCCGGCCAGTCTCTGCAGTTTCCAGAGGGGCATCATTTCGACGGTCTTCGCCACTTTGCGGACGAGCGGTGCCTCCGCATGCATGATGTCGTGCGGAGCTTCGACATTCGTCGCGTAGTCAGCGGCCGCTTCTCGGACCAAACTGATGACGTGAGCCTGAGAATTGGTGTTTTGGATCAGCTCGCCCCGTACTGGCCCGTTGACATAGGGCCGTGCCTGCCGCCAGTAGTAGCGTACGAACTTGCCGGCGATGTCCCGGATCCGCAGCGTGAGAGGGCCACCCTCGTCGTTGCCCCGCTCGACTGAGAGATCGGCGAGCGCCATCAACAAGGCGTACTTATAGGACGCCGTGAAATCACCCTCGTCGAGCAGGCGCTGGATGTAAGCGAGGAATTCGAGCTGGGTGTTCTCGCTCGGCGGAGCCACGTCTACCCCTTCGTCCAGTAGTCGGCCTTTCGGGGCAGCACCCAACGGACGCCCCCGCGCGGATCGGCCGCATCCCCGGCACGGCGGGGGATCACGTGCAGGTGCACGTGCATCACGGTCTGCCCGGCCGCCGTGCCCTCGTTGAGGCCGACGTTGTACCCGTCGGGTGCGAACTCCTCGTCCAATTCCGCCACCACCTGGTTCAGCAGCGCCAGCAGGTCGGCCTGCTCGTTCGCGTCCAGGGCGAAGAACGAGGCCACGTGTCGCCGCGGCACGATCAGCGTGTGGCCGGGCGCCACGGGGAAGCCGTCGCGGATCGCCAGACAGGTGCTGTGCTCGGCGACCGGCGATGCGAGCAGGGGCGGGCAGAAGGGGCAAGGCGTCATGCCGACTCCAGGAAGATGTCGTCGCGGTGGTAGGCCAGGAAGCGGCGCTGACCCTCGGAGAAGGCGCCGACGGAGACGGATCGGCTGGTCTCGATCCCCATGCGGTCCAGGGATTGTCGGTCGGCCACGGACGAAATCAGCAAGCGGCCGTTGTCCTGGAAGGAGATGAAGCCCCGATCGAAAAGGTCGTCGACCGATGGCGTCAACATTAGTCCGTTCTCGCCGTCGAGTCGCTGTTCGTTGTTCGCGTGGCGCCAGGGCAGGATGTGGCTGGCGATCAGGTGAGTGGGATTGTCGACCCGGGTGATGCGGCAGGATTTTTCGACGCGGCTGACGCGGTCGCGAAACAGCCCCTGGCCGCATCGTGACCGCACCAGGGCGATGCGTTCCGTCCGTCGGAGCGCAGGATCCCCCTGGATCCGTGACTGGATATGATCTTCCCACTCCTTCCGCAGTTGTTCGACTTCCACCGGATGGTCGGCGACGCGGCTGGGAAGAGGGATCGGCGCAGCCTGGAGTAACTGCTGCAGCTCGTATCCGGCCAGGCTCGCCATGACCTCCATCATCGGCCGCGGGATTTCGGTCAGGTACACGCTCTGCGAGCCGTAGCCATTCGCCTGCAGTGGGCTATAACGTGCTGGGAGAACGCGGCGCAAGGCGTGCATGTGGTCGGCCGGCTTGAAGGCGGACCTGAGTGCAGTCCACGCGACATCGACCCGCCAGCCGATCCGGTCCCAGTACTGGCCGGTGTTGCCGAACTCGGTGGGCTTGGGGCTCTCATAGCAGTACGAAGTCGCCACGCCGACCGCGCGGATGTGCGCGCCCTGGAACGACAGCACCAGGTCGCCCGGGGCGACGACGCGCATGGTGTCGTAGTAGTGGTTGCGGTGCTGGTTGGCCTTGCGCTTGGGCGACCAGAGGTAGCCGCCCGCCTGCTCCTGGCGGAACGTCTGGTTCTGGTTCACCCACCAGGTGCGCATCTGCGGGACCGCCATGGTCGTTGGCGTCGATGAAAGATGTCGATGTCGGAGGAGGATACCAGCTCCATCTCCTCGCGGCCAGATGTGATTCACCCGTTACGTGCAACCGGCGGCCGGAGATTCGCGCTGGCGCCCCCCGCCCCCCTCCGCTAGGATCCCCCCCGGAGGTACCCCATGTTCCTGAAATTCCTGCTCTGGCTGCTGCTGTTCGTGCTGTGCTGGCCGCTGGCCATCCTGGCGCTGGTCTTCTTCCCGCTGATCTGGCTGCTGCTGCTGCCCTTCAAGATCCTGGGCATCGCGGTGACCGGCGTGCTGGAACTGTTCAAGGCGATCATCATGCTGCCGGCCCGGCTGCTGGGCGGCCGCCCAGGCGCCAAGCCGAAGAAGCCCTGAGCCGTCGCCCACCGCTCCCGACGAAGGACCGCCATGCCCACCCGTCGCGGTTGCCTGCGAGCGATCCGCGCGAGCGCCACGTGTGCGTTCGTGCTGTGCGCCGTCGCGGCCGCGGCCGGGGCGCAGGGCCTCGACGGCCTGCTGTCGGCCGGCACCTGGGTCCCGCAGCCCGGCGAGCGCGCGCAGCTCGCGCTGGACCTCGACGGCCGCGCCACCGAGTTCCGCCTGCTGAAGCACCACGAGGGCACCTCGATCCTCTTCGCGGTGCGCGACCGCGCCAGCGGCCGCGACGTGGCCGTGATCAAGACCAACTCCCTGAGCACGAACGTGGGTGCGGAGATCTACGCCTGGCGGCTGGCGGTGGTGCTGGGTTGCCCCGAGGTGGTCGCGCCCGTGTCGCCCGTCACGTTGTCTGGCCGTTCGCTGGCCAAGCTGCGCGACCTGCTGGCGGGCGTCACCTACGGCGCGTCGCGCAAGGAGGACGCGCGGCGCGAGGTCCTGGCCGAACTCGACCGCGTGCTCGACGAGGGGCGCGGCCTGCCCGGGGCGATCAAGCCCTGGCTCGACTGCTTCGTCCAGAAC
>DYDD01000303.1 GCA_020718045.1 Fibrobacter sp.
GACGAGGCCGATCTGGGTGAAGAGGTTGTTGTCCATGCCGCGCGCCCAGACGCCGAGGATGGCGAAGAGCAGGCACATCGGCACGATCAGGATGATGGCCAGCGGGAGCGACCAGCTTTCGTATTGCGCGGCCAGCACGAGGAACACCATCAACACGCAAAGCGGGAAGATGTAAACGGCCGAGTTGCCCGCCATGATCTGGAGCAGGCTGATCTCGGTCCACTCGATGCCCATGCCGGGCGGCAGTATTTTTGCAGACAGTTCATCCATGAGCTTGATGGCGTCGCCGGTGCTGACGCCGGGCGCGGGCGTGCCGGTCAGTTCGGCGGCGGCATGCATGTTGTAGCGCGTGACGGAGGTCGGCGCGGTCACGTCGCGGACTTTGACGATGGCGCCGAGCGGGACCATCTGGCCGGCTTCGTTGCGGGCTTTGAGGTTGATGATGTCGGCGGGCTTGGCCCGGAACGGTGCGTCGGCCTGCGCGGTGACGCGATAGGGCCGGCCAAAGGCGTTGAAATCGTTCACGTAGAGCGAGCCGAGGTAGATCTGAAGCGTGTCCCACACGCTGCTCAGGAGCAGATGCATGGTCTTGGCCTTTTCGCGGTCCACGTCGAGGAAGACCTGCGGCACGCTGCCGCGGAAGGTGGTGAGCGCGCCGGCGATGCGCTTGTCCTGGTTGGCCGCGCCCATGAGCTGGAATGTCGCGGCTTGCAGGGCCGCGTAGCCGAGTTGGTTGCGGTCCTGCACCTGGAGCTTGAACCCGCCAACCATGCCGAGACCGTCCACGGGCGGCGCGCCAAATGCAATGGCGACACCCTCCGTGATTGCTGACAGCCTGCCGCGCAATTGGGCGATGATCGTGTCGGCGACCAGGCCGGTCTTGACGCGCTCATCGAACGGTTTCAGCGTGATGAAGAAGCTTGCGGCGTTGGGCTGGTTGCCGAAGGTGACGAAGGAAAGCCCCACGATCTCGACAACGTGGCCAATGCCGGGCGTGCCGCGCATGATCTCCGACATCCGGTGGCTGACGGCCGTGGTCCGATCCAGCGACGCGCCGTCGGGGAGTTGGAGATAGGCGATGAGGTAGCCTTTGTCCTGTGGCGGCACGAAACCCACGGGCACCTTCTGGAAACCGAACCAGGTCGCCACGATGAGGCCGGCGTAGATGAAGACGGCGATGCCGCAGTGGCGCAGCACGCGCGCCAGGGCCGCCGCGTAGCCGTTGCGGCTGGCGTCGAAGACCCGGTTGAAGATGGTGAAGATCCAGCCGACGGAATAGTGGATGAGCCGTCCGATGAAGTCCTTCGCCTCGTGATGCGGCTGGAGCAGCAGCGCCGCGAGCGCGGGGCTGAGCGTGAGCGAGTTGAACGCCGAGATCAACGTCGAGACCGCGACGGTCAGCGCGAACTGGCGGTAGAACTGGCCGGTCAAACCGCTGAGGAACGCCGTCGGGATGAACACCGCCGCGAGCACGAGTCCGATGGCGATGACGGCGCTGCTGACCTCGGTCATGGCCTTGCGGGTGGCCTCGACGGGGGGCAGGCCGAGGGCGATGTTGCGCTCGACGTTCTCCACCACGACGATGGCGTCGTCCACCACGATGCCGATGGCGAGCACCAGGCCGAAGAGCGAGAGGTTGTTCAGGGAGAATCCCATCAGAGCCATCACGGCAAACGTGCCGATGAGGGACACTGGCACCGCCAGCAGCGGGATGAGCGAGGCGCGCCAGTTCTGGAGGAACAGCACCACCACAATGACGACGAGGATCATCGCCTCGATGAGGGTCTTGACGACAGCTTTGATGGATGCGCGGATGAAGATGGCGGTGTCGAACTCGATGCAGTATTCCAAACCGGGTGGGAACGTCTTCGAGAGTTCCTTCATCGCGTTGACGACGACGTCGCGGGTCTCGATGGCGTTGGCGCCGGGCAACTGGAAGACGCCAATGACGCCGGAGGGCATCCCGTCGAAGTAGTCGCGCAGGTTGTAGTCGTTCGCGCCCAGTTCAATGCGCGCCACGTCGCGCAGTCGCGTGATCTGGCCATTGGCGTCGGTTTTCAGGATGACTTCGGCGAATTCCTCGGGCGTGGAGAAGCGGCCCTTGGTCTGGGCGGTGAGTTGGAAGAGATTGCCCTCCGGCTGTGGCGGCTGGCCGAAGACGCCTGCGGCAACCTGGATGTTCTGCTCCCGGATCGCCGCCACGATGTCGGAGGCAGTCAGGTTGCGCGAAGAGGCCTTGTTGGGGTCAATCCAGATGCGCATGGAGTATTCGCTGACGCCGAAGATGCGCACGTCGCCGACGCCGGGGAGGCGCGAGAGCTGGTCCTTCAGGTGCAGAAAGGCGTAGTTGCCCATGTAGAGATCGTCATACTTGCCCTTCGGGGAGATGAGCTGGATGAGCAGGGTGATCGTCGGCGAGCGTTTCATCGTCACCACGCCAAGGCGGCGGACCTCCTCCGGCAGGCGGGGCAGGGCGGTGGAAACGCGGTTCTGGACCTGCACCTGCGCCATGTTGAGGTCGGTGCCGGTCTTGAACGTGACCGTCATGCGCAACTGGCCGTCGCTGCCGGAGGACGACGACATGTAGAGCATGCCCTCGACGCCGTTGATCTCCTGCTCCAGCGGCGTGGCGACCGTGGCCGCGACCGTCTCGGCGCTCGCGCCGGGATAGTTGGCCATGACGAACACGGTCGGCGGCGTGACTTCCGGATACTGCGCGATCGGCAGCGTGAACAACGCGACGAGGCCCAGCACGACGAACATGATGGACAACACCGCCGCGAAGATCGGCCGGCTGATGAAGAAGTGTGAGAATTTCACGATCGTGTCTCGGTTGGCGTGAAACGGCGCGGCTTCACTTCGTCGGCGCGGCCGGCGCGGGGCCGTTGGGCGGCAGGGCGACGATTTCGGCCTTGATGCCGGGGCGGACCATGATGAGTCCCGTAACGATGACGCGGTCCTGCGTCGTCAGCCCCTCGGTCACGGCGACCATCGTGCCGTGCTGGCGGCCTACCTGGAT
>DYDD01000304.1:0-283 GCA_020718045.1 Fibrobacter sp.
CGTCGCCGCCAGGCCGAGGGCCAGGGCCGCGGCGACCGCCGCCGCTCGCGCCACCTCCCGCGCGCGCCTCATCGCCGGCCCCTTCCGCGTCGGCTGCGCATGGCGAAGAACTGCTGGAGCGGCTCGACGTAGCTGCTCGTGATGTCGATGTCGACGAGATCGACGCGGGCGGCGCGCAGCAGCCGCTCCAGGCGCCGGTCGTGGTCGGCCGCCCGGCGGGTCAGTTCGGCGCGCACCTCGCCGTCCCCGACGTCGACGAGGGCCTCGCGGCCCGTCTCGGCGT
>DYDD01000304.1:297-3043 GCA_020718045.1 Fibrobacter sp.
AGCCCGGCCGCCGGCAGCGCGGTGTCGCGCGGGTCGCGCACGCGCACGGCCACGCAGTCGTGGCGGCGCGCGACGACGCGCAGCGGCGCGTCGAAGCCGTCGGCCCAGAAGTCCGTGACCAGGAAGACCGTGGCGCGGCGCTTGTGCACCGAACCCAGCAGTTCCAGGGGCGCGCCGAGGTCGGTGCCGCGGCCGGACATCTCGGCGGCCAGCAGCTCGCGGATGATCCGCAGCACGTGGCCGCGGCCGCGGGCCGGCGGCACGTAGAGCTCGACGCGGTCGGAGAACAGCACGAGCCCGACCTTGTCCTTGTTGGCGGTCGCGGCGAAGGCCAGCACGCCGCACAGCTCGGCGGCGATCTCGCCGCGCGTCCGCGCGCCCGAGCCGAACAGGCCCGAGCGGCTGACGTCCACCGCGAGCACGACGGTCAGCTCCCGCTCCTCGTCGAACTGCTTCACGTACGGGGCGTCGGAGCGGGCGGTGACGTTCCAGTCGATCGTGCGCACGTCGTCGCCCGGCACGTACTCGCGCACTTCGCGGAACTCGATGCCGCGCCCCTTGAAGACCGAATGGTACTCGCCCGAGAAGGTCTCCTCGACCAGCCTCCGGGCCCGCAGGGCGATGCGCCGCACCGCCTCGATCATCTCGGGCGGGATCGGCGCCTCCCTGGTCCGCGGCGGCGGCGGGGCGGCCGGCTCGAGGGCGCGGCTAAGGAACTTCCACATGATCGAACAGGTAGGTGATGATGTCGTCGCTGGTCTTGCGCTCGGCCTCGGCTTCGTAGGTCACCAGCACGCGATGGCGCAGCACGTCGTGGCCGACCGCCTTGACGTCCTCGGGCACCACGAAGGCGCGGCCGGCCAGCAGCGCCCGGGCGCGCGACGCCTGGGCCAGCGCCAGCGTCGCGCGCGGCGACGCCCCGTAGGCGATCAGCGGCGCGACGTCCAGCCCACGGGCGGCGGGGTCGCGCGTGGCGAACACCAGGTCCAGGATGTAGCCCTTGATCTTCTCGTCGAGGTGGATGCCCGCGACGCCCCGTCGCAGCGCCAGCACCTCCTGGGCGCCGATCACGGGCCGGACGCGCGGCGGTTCGCGACCGGCCATGCGGTCCAGGATCAGCCGCTCCTCGTCGCGCGTCGGGTAGCCCACCTTCAGCTTCAGCAGGAACCGGTCGACCTGGGCCTCGGGCAGCGGGTAGGTCCCCTCCTGCTCGATCGGGTTCTGGGTCGCCAGCACCAGGAAGGGGTCGGCCAACGGAAAGGTCTGCTCGCCGATGGTGACCTGCCGCTCCTGCATGGCCTCGAGCAGGGCGCTCTGCACCTTGGCCGGCGCGCGGTTGATCTCGTCGGCCAGGATGATGTTGCTGAAGATGGGCCCCTTCTTGACCGAGAAGGTGCCTTTCTCGTGTTCGTAGACGGTCGTGCCGACGATGTCGGCCGGCAGCAGGTCGGGCGTGAACTGGATGCGCTGGAAGCCGGCGTCGATCACGCCGGCCAGGGTGCGCACGGCCAGCGTCTTGGCCAGGCCCGGCACGCCTTCCAGCAGGACGTGTCCGCCCGTCATCAGGCCCACCAGCAGGCCCTCGAGCATCGGTCGCTGGCCCACGACCACCTTGCCGGCCTCGGCCAGGATCTCCTCGAGGCGCCGCGACATCTCGTCGACGCGGGCGTTGTCCAGGGACTCGGTCACGCTCAATCCTCCTCGAAAAGGCGACAGCGGTTGCGGCGACGGCGCCGTTCTACCTCGCGGGCCCCCCGGCGGTTCCCGGTCCGCCCGGTCGGCACGCGGCAGTCCAGGGTAGTGCATCGAAATCCCCTTGCCAAGGGGAGGTAAACAGGTTTCCATGGACGGACCGGATCCAGCCTGCCCGAACCGGGGAGCCGACGTGCGCCTGTCGCCCAACAAGATCGAGTTCCTGGCGGAGAAGCTGCTCGAGATGATCGAGCGCGACCCCCGCCTGCACATCCAGACGAACTCCGACCTGGTCTACCGCGCCATCGTCGACACGATCTACGACGACATGCGCACCGAGGACCAGATCGAGGCCGAGGTCGAGGAACTGCTCAAGCAGCACCTGGGCGAGATCCGGGCCATGGAGATGGACTACGGCGCCCTGCGCGCCAAGATGAAGCGCGAGATCGCCCGCAAGCAGGGCTTCGTGCTCTGAGCCGCCAGACCCGCACCGGGAGCCGCGACCGATGAGACTTTCCGAAGAGCGCATCAGCGGCCTGTCGCGTCGCATCATGGACCTCCTGCTCGACGAGGAACACCTCGATCTCGAGATCGGCGAGGACCGTTTCGGCGTCATGCTCGAAGCCAAACTGACGCAGCTGCTGCGCATCGAGGACGAGATCGACGAGGAGGCCTCCGCCTGGATGCACCAGCACAAGCCCGCGCTCGAGGACGGCTCGCCCGAGTTCGAGGTCGAGATGGAGAAGGTCAAGAAGAACATCGCCGACACGAAGGGCTACGTCCTCTATTGACGGCCGCCGGCCCGCCGTCGCTCCCCGTCGCCCCCGGAAGGGACGCCGCATGCGGGTGACGCTGCTGACCCCCTACTTGCCCCACGAGGCGATCGACCACGGCGGCGGCGTCGCCGTGCGCGGCATGGTGCGGGCGCTCGCGCGGCGCCATGAAGTGACGCTCGTCGCCCTGGAGCGTCCCGGCGAGTCCGCTCTCGCCGCCCAGACGGCGGCGTCGCTCGGCTGCCGCGTGGCGACGGTGCCGTTCCCGGCCGCCGGCGCCG
>DYDD01000305.1 GCA_020718045.1 Fibrobacter sp.
CGTCGCGGCGGCGGTCGACCGGCCGGCCGGCCCCGTCGTTCCCGCGGCGCCCGCCGCCCGGGAATTCCGCCTCGCCGCGCCGGTCAACCCGACCCTGGCGACGGTGATGTCGCCGGTCTTCCCCGGCTGGGGGCAGCTCTACGCGGACAACGGCTGGCGCGGGGTGCTGGCCTTCGGCGCGGAGATGTTCTACTGGTCGCGCCTGCTGATGTACGACCGCAAGGCCGAGCGTCTGCTGGACTGGCGGGACGCGGCCGGCAACGCCGCGGTGCGGGACTACTACTGGGCGCAGGCCGAGGAGTACCGCGAGCTGGCCCGCGACAACGCCTGGTGGTCGGCGGGAGCGATGTTCATCATGGCGCTCGACGCCTACGTCGGCGCCCATCTGCACCGGTTCGAGCACGATCCGGTGCCCGTTCCTTCGAACTGGGATCCGGGCGACGTCCCCCAGCCGATCGAGCTGCCCGAAGCGGGCCGTCCGGCGGGGGTCGCGACCCTGGGCTGGTCCGCCACGTTCTGACACGACGAACCGGGATGCGACGATGACCGAGATGGAACGCACGCGCAATTTCTGCATCATCGCCCACATCGACCACGGCAAGTCGACGCTGGCCGACCGTCTGCTCGAGTACACGGGCACGCTCAAGGGCAAGGATCTCAAGGCCCAGGTGCTGGACTCGATGGACCTCGAGCAGGAGCGCGGCATCACCATCAAGAGCCACCCGATCCGCATGACCTACGCGACCGCGGGCGGGCCCTACGTCCTGAACCTCATCGACACCCCGGGCCACGTCGACTTCAACTACGAGGTCTCGCGCAGCCTCGCCGCCTGCGAGGGGGCCCTGCTGGTCGTCGACGCCGTGCAGGGCGTCCAGGCGCAGACCATCAACAACCTCTACCTGGCCGTCGAGCACGGGCTGACGATCCTGCCGGTGATCAACAAGATCGACCTGCCGGCGGCGCGCGCGGACTACGTGGCCGACCAGCTGGGCGACCTGATCGGCTGCCAGCGCTCCGAGGTGATGATGGTCAGCGCCAAGTCGGGCGCGGGCATCGATGAGCTGCTGGCGGCGATCATCGCGCAGGTGCCGCCGCCGGTCGGCGACCCCGAGGCGCCGGTCAAGGCGCTGATCTTCGACTCCCTGTTCGACCCCTACGTCGGCGCGGTGGCCTACCTGCGGGTCATGGAGGGCACGCTGCGCAAGGGGGACAAGGTCAAGCTGATCCGCCAGGACCGCGTCCACGACATCGGCGAGATCGGCTGGTTCCGGCTGCAGCGCGTGCCGCGCCAGCACCTGTCGGCGGGCGAGGTCGGCTACATCGCGACCGGGGCCAAGGACGTGCGCCACATCCGCGTCGGCGACACGGTGACCCTCGCCGAGCGGCCCTGCGCCGAGCCTTTGGCGGGCTACGCCGAGGCCAAGCCGATGGTCTTCAGCGGTTTCTACCCGACGGACAACGACGCCTACAACGAGCTGAAGGATGCGCTGCAGAAGCTGCAGCTCAACGACGCCGCGCTGACCTGGGAGCCGGAGAAGAGCGCCGCGCTCGGCTTCGGCTTCCGCTGCGGCTTCCTGGGCCTGCTGCACATGGAGATCGTGCAGGAGCGGCTCGAGCGGGAGTACGACCTGAACCTCATCGCCACGCTGCCCAACGTGGAATACGAGGTCGATACCAAGGACGGGCGCACGCTGCTGGTGGAGAACCCGGCGCTGATGCCGCCGCCGCACGAGACGGCGGAGATCCGCGAACCCATCGTGCGCGCCGCCGTGATCACGCCCAAGGAGTACATCGGCAACGTCATCCAGATCACCCTGGAGCGGCGCGGCGTGCAGCGCAAGATGGAGTACATCGACACCGAGCGGGTGAACCTCGAGTTCGACCTGCCGCTGAGCGAGCTGGTGGTCGACTACTACGACAAGCTGAAGTCGGTGACCAAGGGCTACGCCTCGCTCGACTACGAGTACCTGGCCCACCGCCCGGGCGACCTGATCCGGCTCGACCTGCTGATCAACGGGGACCCGGTCGACGCCCTGGCCTGCATCGTGCACCGCGACGGCGCCTACAACTGGGGCCTCGAGCTGTGCCGCAAGCTCAAGGAGCTGATCCCGCGCCAGATGTTCCAGGTGGCGATCCAGGCCTCGATCGGCACCCGCGTGGTGGCGCGCACGACCGTCAAACCCTTCCGCAAGAACGTGACCGCCAAGTGCTACGGCGGCGACATCTCGCGCAAGCGGAAGCTGCTGGAGAAGCAGAAGGAAGGCAAGCGCCGCATGAAGCAGGTGGGGGCCGTCGAGATCCCGCAGGAGGCGTTCATGGCCCTGCTCAAGGTCGAGCGCTAGGCCGGGCGTACCCGGCGCGGAACGGGCCGAGGCCCGACCAGAGGAAGGAACGGCACGATGTTCGGTCGCAACAGGCAGCAGGGTGCGCGGCGGCGCGGGACGGCGCAGGCGGGGTTCCGCCGCCGTCTGTGGGCGGACTACGTCAAGCCGATCGGCACGGCCGTGCTGGTGGCGTTGGTGATCCGCCAGTTCGTGATCCAGGCCTTCCGGATCCCCTCGCCCTCGATGGTCAACACGCTGCTGGTCGGCGATTTCCTGTTCGTGAACAAGTACCTCTACGGCGCCAGGACGCCCGAGCGCATCCGCATCCCCCTGGTGAACTGGACGCTCGCCGACGACCTGCCCGTCCTGAAGCTGCCGGCGCTACGGGCGCCGCGCCGCGGCGACATCATCGTCTTCGAGTTCCCCAAGGACCGCACGCAGGACTACATCAAGCGCTGCGTCGCCGTGGCCGGCGATCGGGTCGAGGTCCGCCAGGGGCTGCTGCGCGTCAACGGCGAACTCTACGAGGACGCGCTCGACCATCCCGGACGCGTGACCCAGGTGCAGCCCGCCGGCGCACGCGACCTCCCGCACACCCTGCACAACGCGGCCGCGGACGCGCGGGCCTTCGGGCGCGAGTACGGCCTGGCCGAGGCGCTGCGCACCGAGGGCCTCACGCCGCGCCGCTTCGTCGAGATGGTCGAGGC
>DYDD01000306.1 GCA_020718045.1 Fibrobacter sp.
CGGCCGGTGCCTGCGGGAGCGAGGCGGCGGTTGGCGGCGTTCGGCTCCCGGCCATCGCGGCGGCCTGAGCGTCGCGGATCGCGGGGACCACGCCCCAGACCAGGAACAGCCAGGACAGGACCAGCACCGCGACACCCGCCCTCAGCTGCGCATCCCTGAGCCACCGTGAACGCGGCATGTGCTCCCTTCCTGGTTCCCCGTCGGCGCGGCGATGGGGGCGTGGGTCGATCTGGGGTGACAACTAGAGGAGAACGCGCGGGACGTCCAGCCACAATCGCGGCTCCCCGCCGACGACACGGCCCCCCTCCGGGGAGGGGGGCCGCGCTCCGTTCGTCCGCTGCAGGGCGCGCGGCCCCGCGGTGCGGCGCCTACCGGTACATCGACTTCACGTCGCTCCAGCTGGCGTCCTCGTTGCTCACCGGCGCGTCGATGCTCACGGTCGTCAGGCTGCAGGAGTCGGTCCCATAGCCGTCGACGATCATGTAGAACCAGCCCGCGGCGGGAGCCACGTAGGTGATGGTCTCGTAGCCCTCGGACACCGTCGCGTCGGCGCCGACGACGCAGGTGTTGGCCGCGTCGGCGCAGTCGGTCACGAGCCACAGCGCGGCGTCGTGGGTGCCCTGCATCGAGGCGGTGATGGTCTCGCCCAGGCCCAGGAAGATCTTGTAGACGAGGTCCTTGCCGGTCGAGGTGTAGCCGGTGCAGCCGCCGCTCAGGGCGCTGTAGTCGTTGGCGGCCAGGCACAGGTCCACGACGAAATCGGTGAGGCCCTGCTCGCGCAGGTCGATCGCGTTCTCGCAGAGGTCGTTGGCCGGCGGCGGCGGCGGCGGCGGCGAACCCTCGTCGATGGCCACGGCGTCGAAGTAGTGGTCGGCGCCGTCGTCGCCCGCGTAGATGAAGGCGATCGTCACGGTCTGGCCGTCGTAGGCGGACAGGTCGACGTCGACGAGGTCCCAGATCCAGTTGCCGGCGGTGAACTCGTTCAGGAAGTTGTAGACCTCGACGCCGTCCACCTCGACGGTGAAGTTGGCGTTGGCCGCCCAGTACATGCTGCCCTCGGTGGCGAAGATCAGGTGGTCCTCGTTGGCCGCCGAATTGATCGTGTAGACGAACGACAGGGCCTCGTCCTGCGGGATGCCCGCCTGCCAGGGGACGTAGGCCGCGGCCGCGCCCTCGAAGGGGGTCGCGAAGTCCTGGACCCAGGTGTACGCGGGGTTGGTGATGGTCTGGAGCCAGCCCGCGGGCGGGAAGGCGCCCTCGAAACCCTCGACGTAGGCGCGCACGGCCTCGGTGCGGTAGACGTTGCGGCCGTCGTTGGTGCGCGGCGGCACCTTGTCCGCGGCGATGGCGGCGATGGCCAGGGACAGGATGGCCAGGATGACCAGCGGTAGCAATCGGCGACGCATGATGACCCCCCGAATGTTGAATGTTGCTGTTGAGAATCGGCGCCGCCGGTTCGTCCCGGTCGCGCGCCCGCCCGTCACGATTCGTCGCGTAGGGGGCGGCTCCCCGAGCGACAGGATCTCAAGAACATCCGTAGGAATCGTAAACCGCCATCCATGGTGGGATCCACGCATCTATTTTGACGTATAAGATGATCCGCCGTCAAGACAATTGATGCAATATGCGAATCATGGGCGGTCAGATGCCCAACCGGTCCAGCACCCGCCCGGCCAGCGGCGCGTCGTTGTAGACGAAGAAGTGCAGGCCCGGCGCCCCCCTCTCGATCAGCCCGCGCGCCTGCTCCAGCGCGTGGGCGACGCCGGCCTCGGCGGCCTCCTCGGCGCTGCGGGCGTGCTGCACGGCGTCGACGAGCGCGTCGGGCAGGTCGACGTGGAAGTGGCGGGGGATGTTCGTGAGCAGGCCCTTGCGGCCGACCACCTTCAGCCCGGGGATGATCGGCACGCCGATGCCCGCCGCGCGGCAGCGCGACACGAAGTCGAAGTAGGCGGCGTTGTCGAAGAACATCTGGGTGATGACGTAGCCCGCGCCGGCGTCGACCTTGGCCTTGAGGTGCTGCAGGTCGTAGGCCGCGCTCGGCGCCTCGAAGTGCTTCTCGGGGTAGCCGGCCACCCCGATGCAGAAGTCCGTGGGCGAGGCGCCGGTCATGCGGTGCAGGTAGCGGCCGGCGTTCATCTCCGTCACCTGGCGCACGATGTCCACGGCGTGCTCGTTGCGGGCGCCGGGGCGCACGGCCCGCCAGTCGGTCTGGTCGCCGCGGACGGCCAGCAGGTTGCGGATGCCCAGGAACGACAGCTCGATCAGGGCGTCCTCGGTCTCCTCGCAGGTGAAGCCGTGGCAGAGCAGGTGGGGGACCGTCTCGATGTCGTGGCGCCACTTGATGGCCGCGCACAGGCCCAGCGTGCCGGGTCGCTTGCGGGTGATGTGACGGTTGAAGGTGCCGTCGGGCCCCTCCTCGAACCAGCTGTCGGCGGCGTGGTTGGTCACGTCGACGAACAGGGGGCGGTAGGGTTTCAGCAGCTCGACGGCCCGGTGCACGTCCTCGATGCCGGCGCCGCGCTCGGGCGGCGTCAGCTCGAAGCTGAAGAAGGGGTCGCGGCGGTCGGCGAGCGCTTCGGCTATGTTCATGGGCCCCGATCCTGGTTAACATGTGGAGTTGACCGGGAAGATGATAGCAGAGCGCGGCCGCGGCCGCACCCCGGGACGGCGGCAATGACGGGAGTCGGGCGGATGGGCTACCTGGAATCGCTGCGCGAGCGCGTGCTGGTCTTCGACGGCGGCATGGGCACCGGCATCCAGTTCCGGGCGCCGGACCCGGACGATTTCCAGGGCCACGACGGCTGCAACGAGTGGCTCAGCCTGACGCGCCCCGACCTGATCGCAGACATCCACGACTCGTTCCTGGCGGCCGGCTGCGACGCGATTGAGACCAACACCTTCGGCGCCTTCTCGATCGTGCTGGACGAGTACGGCCT